>JAEZZE010000003.1 GCA_023418755.1 Bacillota bacterium
GTGTATAGCGGCTTGCGTTTGCCCCGCGGAGAGATGTCGACGACGTCGTCCCCGCGCCAATGGGTCTCGAATTGCTCGCCAAGGGCCGTCTCCGTCGTCGTGCGGAAGCTCAGCGGGAAGGCGATCGTAATCTTCTCGCCCGCGCGAGCCGCGCCCAATTGCAGGAAGCATTGTCCGGCCCAACGGCTCGGCTCCGAGCCCGTGCCTTCCGTCGTCTCTCCGTTATGTTCGCGAATAATCCGTACCTTCGTGAAACCGGCCCATTCCGGGATGCGCACCTGAAGCTTCGGGATATCCTCCCGAATGTCCAGCTCCACCTTGCCTTCATGAGGAAGATAACTGCTGACGTCCAGCTTCCGCGAGCCCCGGCTCAGCAGGAAATTGACGCTGACCCTGCCGCGTTCCTCCGTAATGGCGTTGCTCCAGCCCATGAACAAGCCGCGCGTGCCCGAGCCGAGACAGCAAATTTGCAGGTCGCTCGTATGGCCTCGGCCATGGTTGTGGTCGCAGATAAAGTCGTTCGGAGCCGAATAGCCGGCGAACGAGCCTCTCGTGCGCTGCGCCACCTTGTAATAAGAGAGCCAGCCCCGAACGTCCTTCGACTTGTCGTCCGTCTCTTCCACCCAACTTAGATCCAGCAGCTGCGATTCGGCAAGATGATTGCGGATAAACCGCTCGACGATGCCCCAATATTGCGTATAGCCGCTGCGCGCCAGCGTGATGCCCGTCGCGATCAGGTCGACGAGCGAGCAGGTCTCGTGCTCATATGCCTGCTCGTGCATGTCGCCCGGCGTCCAGCCGAACGCGGTGCACCAGGTGAGCGCCCAATCGTAGCTTTTTTTCACCCAGGCGATCATCGAGGCGTCGCGGGTGTAATAGCCGAATCGCGCGATCGCGTCCAGCGTTCCGAGCCGCGTATGGAAATGTCCGCTGCGATAGGCGAGCGAGGAGTTAAAGCTGCCGTCCTCGTTAAACACGCCGCTGCGGCGAATGATCAGATTCGTGAAAAATTGGCACAGCTCGTAAGCGTCGGTATTGCCGGTCAACTCGTGATATTTCAGCAGCGGCATGACCAGACGGCCGCAGAACGCCGCGGGATCGGGCGCAAGCCGCAGCTGCACGGCGTTGAGGGACGGCCAGCCGCCCTCCTTATACTCGGAGGCGGGATAATACCAGACGTCCCGTTCCTTGACCGCGATCCGCTTCAACGCCGCCACGTGGCGGTCAGCCGCTTCTTTCGCCCGGGCGTCGCCCGTCGTCATAAACCAGCTCGTCAGGGCGAGCAGAACGGCGCGCTGGTCGATCAGATTCGCGTTCGGCTCCCAGTTCATCACCGGATTGACGCCGCGATAGCTCAGACCGTCCTCCTTGAAAAAGCCGAGCAGGTTCGCCCGGTAACGCTCTTCCGTCTCGATGCCGTACGTGGAGCCCGACATCAGCCTGGCGAGCGTCATCGCATCGATCATCCGTCCGTGTGAGGAGCCGTAATCCCAATCTCCGTGCGTCATGAAGGCCGGTTTATGATTCAGGTCGGCGTTGAAAAAAGGAATTCCCCCATGGTCCTCGTCCGCCATGCCCACCGTCGCGTTAAGCGCGTGCACCGCCCGCTCTTCCAGCAGCAGCGTATCGGGGATCAGCCGTTTACTCATTGTCCCATCCACTCCCTTGTTCGATTTGCTCCGCAATCGTTACGCCCGCGGGTTCCAGCTTTATCGTGCCTTCAAGCAGCCGCCCGTCGGGCAGGCTTCTTAGCTTCAGGCCGCCGAGCGGCACGGAACGCGCCTCGCCGGCATGATTCAGCAGAAACCAATACGAGCGGCCGTCCTTCGAACGTTTCGTAATCTCCACGCCGTCCGGCGCTCCTTCCAGTAGCGGCGCGATGCCGAGTGCGCGGCAGAGCCGCGCCGTCCAGTCGAGCAGGAATTCCGCGTCCGGGCTGGACGCGACATACCATGCCTCTCCCCGACCGAACCGGTTCCGGGTCAGCGCCGGCATTCCCCGATAAAAGTCGTAGCCGTACACCGCCACGGCCTCCGCGCCCTCGAGGTGCAGCAGATCGCAGACGATCCCGCATCCGTATTCCGTCCGCTCCCCGCCGCCGAGGCTCTCTTGCAGCACGATCCGGTTGCTCTGATCCGGGAACAGCGCGTCCGTCTCCTCCACCCACAGGCCGAGAAGCTTTCGCAGCTCTCCGGGATAACCGCCCAGCGTCACCAGATCGGTCTCGCCCGCGATTCCGCTGAAATAAGTCGTCACGAGCGTTCCGCCCCGTTCGACGAATCGCTCCAGCTTCTGCGCGTAGCCCGGCTTGACCATATACAGCACGGGAGCGACGACGAGATCGTAGCGCTGCAGATCGCTCTCGGTATTGACGATGTCGACGGGGATATTCCGGGCGAAGAACGCATCGTAATATTTCTGCACCTCGTCGACGTACTTCAGCCGGACGCTCGGTCCGCTCGACAGCTCCGCCGCCCACCAGACTTCCCAGTCGAACACGATCGCGACGCGGGATTCCACGCGGGAATCGAGCAGCGTATCGCCGATTGCCTGCAGCTCGGCTCCGAGTTCGGACACTTCCCCGAACACCCGGGTATGCTCATGGCCGGCATGCTCGATCACGGCGCCGTGGAATTTCTCGCAAGCGCCGAACGACCGGCGCAACTGGAAGAACATGACCGTATCCGCTCCGCGGGCGACGGCCTGCCAACTCCACAGCCGCATGACGCCCGGACGCTTGAGCGAGTTGTAGGGCTGCCAGTTCTGCTGGCTCGGCGTTTGCTCCATCAGCATGAACGGCGCGCCGTCCTTCAATCCGCGCATCAGGTCGAGGCGGAAGGCGGTGACGGCGGTCGGCGTATCGAAGGCCGGGTAGTTGTCCCAGGCGACGATGTCGCAGTGCTTGCCCCATTGAAAATAATCCAACGGCTTATACGTGCCGTGTCCGTGCAGATTCGACGTGATCGGAACGTTGGGCGACAGCTCTTTGATCGCGTTGTATTCCAACAGATACGTATCGAGCACGCTCTCCGAGTTGAAACGGTAGTAATCCAGCGAGATCGCCTGAAAGGCGGTTTTGTCCGGATCGTTCGGGTCGAGATGCTCGCTCAGCAAGTTAGGCAGCGCGATCTCGTCCCAATCGTAGAACGTATGTCCCCAGAACCGGGTGTACCAGGCTTGGTTCAGCGCGTCCAGCGTGCCGTATTTACGCTTCACCCATTGCCGGAAAGCCTTCTCGCAATTGTCGCAGTAGCATTGGCAGCCCATCTCGTTGTTGACGTGCCAGACGAGCAGCGCCGGATGGCTGCCGTAACGCTCGGCCAGCCGGCGGCTCATCCTCTCCGCGTACAGCCGCCAGGTCGGGCTGTTCGGGCAGTTGTTGTGCCGCATGCCGTATTTGCGCTTCCTTCCCGCGAAATCGACCGACAGCACGTCCGGATAACGCGTAGCCATCCATGCCGGATACATCGCCGTACCCGTTCCGAGCGAGATCTTGATCCCGCTGCGGTGCAGCTTGTCGACGATCTCGTCGAGCTGCTCGAAGCGGTACGTATGCTCGTCCGGCTGAACGGAAGCCCACGAGAACACGTTGATCGTCGCGATGTCGATGCCGGCGAGCTTGAACAGGCGCATATCCTCGTCCCATACTTCCGGCGGCCATTGCTCGGGATTGTAATCGCCGCCGTAATACATCTTGTTCCACGCTCTGCTGATCATGGCGACTCCCTCCTTGTAAACGTGAACGAACCCGAGCCGGTCCGATAGACCGCGAAGCCTTCCTCGCGGCCGACGAACCGCGCGCCGTCGCCTTCCGCGGCGACGGAATCGAACTCGGCAACGGGAATATGGATCGATCCGTCGGCATTGACCGGAATTTCGACGGCAACCTTAAGCCCGCGGCCCTCTCCCCGTTCCCATCGGACGGACGTTTGGCCCGCCCGCAGCTCGTGCCGGGCTTCGGCCCATTGCACGTCGCCGACGACGTTCGGCTTCACGGTTACGGCGAAGCGCCCCGTTTCCGGTCGATACCGGTAATCCAGCCCCGCGAGACCGGCGTACAGCCATTCCTCCAGGTGCCCGAGCATAAAATGGTTCTGGGATTTGCCGACGGTAGGTCCGTCCCAGGCTTCGGTCAGCGTGGTCGCGCCGTTGGCGATCTGGTAGCCGTAGCCGGGCGTATCGGTGCTTCGCGTCATTCGGTAGATCAGGTCCGACCGGCCGCCCCGCGCGAGCGCAAGCAGCACGTAACGGTGTCCCACGTCGCCGGACGTCGTTCGGCCGCCGCGTTCCTCGATGTTCCGGACGAGCCGCGCGAACAAGGCGTCGCGATGGGCGTCCGGAGCCAGTCCGATGGCCAGCGGCATCGCCAGGGCGGCATCGCTGCCCTCGGCGTACAGCGCCGTCCGTTCGTCGAAGAACTCGCGGTTGAAGGCGGCTTTGATCGAATCGGCCAGCCGGGCGTAGACGTCCGCGTCTCCCGCGAGGCCAAGCCGAACCGCGATGCTTTGCATGACGACCGTCAACCCGTAATAGATGGCGGTCTCCGCCAGCGGGACCGGAGTGTTCTGCGAGAAGCCGGGTCCTTTCGGACCGACGTCGTACCAATCTCCCAGTCCGTCCCGAAGGATGCGGCCGTCCGCGGATGCCGTCAAATAATCGACGTAACGTCTCATCGTATCGTAATGCCGCCGCAGAGCGCCGGCGTTCCCGTAGCGCTGCAGCAGCTCCCATGCGGCCAGAACGGAGGAGCCGCCCCATGCGGCCGCATGCCGGAAGACGTCCCACGGCTCCTGGAACACGACGTATTCCGGCGCCGTCGTCGGAATGAGCCCGTCGGGCTGCTGGGCGTCGGCGATGTCGGCCAGCACCTTCATCAGCAGCACCTCGACATCGTAGTTGAACATCAGCGACGGCCCCATCAGATGGACCTGCTCCAGCCAGCCGAGCTTTTCGCGATGCGGGCAATCGGTCAGCACGCTCTTCATGTTGCTGAGCATCGCCCGGTTGATGATCTCGTGGATCCGGTTCAGCCTGTCGTCCGAGCAGCGAAAGCTTCCCGCCGTACGGACGTCCGGATAAATCATCTGTCCTTCCATGAGATGCAAGATCGGCAGCCCGCCCGTCTGTTGGCCGTCCGCCTCAGGAGCGACCGCTCCGACGCCTTCCACCTGAACGTACCGAAATCCGTAATAGGTAAATCTCGGTCTCCATGCCTCCGTGCCGATGCCCTTTAAGGTGTAATTGAGCTCGTAGGGCGAGCCCGACCATTTCTGGTTGGCCAACCCTTCTTCCGTCAGCAGCTCCGCCGGAATCAGCTTGACCGTCGCGCCCTTCGGCCCCGAGACGGCGATTTCCGGCCAGCCCGAGAAGTTCCGGCCCAGATCGACGACGAACACGCCGGGCTTCGGCTCCGCGACGGCGACCGGAGACAACCGCTCCATCACCTTGAGGGCGGGCGCCGCCTGGGCGACCAGCTCGCCGGAAGGCGCTTCCGCCTCCGACGCCTCGCGCCAAGCCGCTCCTTCGACGAAGCCGGGACGGTCCCATCCTTCCTGTTCCAGCCCCGCGTCGTAATCTTCGCCTCCGTAAACGCAGGAAAAGGCGAGCGGGCTTGCGGCCGTCCGCCAGGTCCGGTCCGTGCCGATCGTCTCGCTCGTGCCGTCGGCGTACTCGATGACCAGATCGGCCAGACATTTGGGCGCGCCGTACGAATCCTTGAATTTCGTGTAGCGGCCGCCCGACACATTGTAGAAGCCGTTGCCGAGCAGGATTCCGGCCACGTTCTCCCCTTGCGCGAGCGCATCGGTGATGTCGTACGCCGTATAGAGAACCGTTTTGTCGTATTCCGTCCACCCGGGATCCAGCTCGTAATCTCCGACTTTGCCGCCGTTCAGGCGAAGCTCGTAATGTCCCAGGCCGCTGATATACGCCCGGGCCCGCCGGACGGGTTTCTCGATCCGGAAGCTTCGCCGGAACTGGGGGAGCGGGCGCCCGGCAGCGCCGTCGGACGCGTCTCCGATCCACCTTCCGCTCCATCTCCCATCGCGAAGCAAGCCCGTCTCCCACCAAGAGACGGGGCTTTCCGTTTGCCGGCCTTGGTCGTCCCACACCGTCACTTGCCAGTAGTAGCGTCTCCGGGGCTCCAGCGCGGCGCCTTCATAGGCGATCGCGGCGTGGCCGCCGCTTTCCCGCCGCCCGCTATCCCAGGCGTCGGGCCGCTCGCCGGCCAACCCTTCCTCGCGGGTGGCGACCTTGATCCGGTAGGCGGTTTGCGCGCGGGAGTTCGTTCGGGACGGCGCGAAGGTCCAGCCCAGCATGGGAGCGGTTGCATCCAGCCCCAAGGGAAGGATGCGGCCTTCCGTCCGCATCGATGCGATTAGCAGCTCGGTCATTGTTCTCCTCCTGAAGGCGATGATTCGGTCAGCGGCTCGGACGTGGCCACCGTGATCGTGCGGAACTCCGGGAAAACATTGCAGGTCCGGTCCCCGTCCTGCGGGCGGCGGCTGGCCGTGTAGAAATGGTATAGAACGCCTTTATGGCTGATCACGGAAGGCTTGTGCGCGAAGATGGCGTCAAGCTCGCCTTCCCGGCCCGTCTCGATAATCGGCTCGGGATACTTGTCCCACTGTCTCAGGTCGCGCGACAGCGCGATGCCTTCCTGCGCTTTCTTGTAATCGTAGCCAAAAAAGTACATGACCCATCGGTCGCCGTCGCGCAGCACGCACGGGTCGCTGACGAAGCCGCTGTCCCAGGCTTCGGGCGTCACCTTCAGCACCGGGTTATGCTCATGCCGTTGCCAGTTCCGCAAATCGGTCGATACGGCCAGCCCCGTCTGCTCGACCCAGCGGCCGTGATCCTGGTTTTTCGCGTTATAGAACAGGTAGAACGTCCCCTCATGCTCGACCAAGCATTCCTTGTACAAGCCTCCGCGTTCCCATTCCGCGCCTTCCTCCGGAACGAGAATCGGCTCTTCCAGCCGATGCCACGTCAGCAAGCTCTCGTCATCGGTCCAGGCGAGCCCGATCTTCGCGGGCCCGGCTTCGTATCCGTCGCCCGGATAGGAGTGGTACGTAAGCCAGTACTTCCCTTGCCACTTCTTCAGCGTCGGCGCGCCGTGCAGATCGTTCTCCCGCATCATCCACGTTCCGGCGATGTTGCGCGAATCCCAGCGGGAGCCTTCGTCCCTGTCCAGAATGGTCGACAGAGGCTCCCAACGGAGCAGATCGTCGCTTGTCGCCAGCGCGGTCTGGTAGCCCACGCCGTCGAAGCCGACGTACATCATATAGAAGCGGTCGCGATGCCGGAAGACGAACGGGCAATCCACCGCGTGATAGTCGAAGCTGCCGGGCTCTCCGGAGCCGACCAACACGGGGCGGCCATACTTGTAAGGGGTTAAATAAGGGCGGATATTCATCCGAATGTTCCCTCCTTGCCGAGACGGCGAATGAAGTTTGAACCATCATAACACGGAAGGATATCCGGATAATTAAGGCTTTTGGTTAAGAATGATCGCTATACATCGCGTCGGACGGGCTTCTAAGATAGGGGGTATGGGATGGCGAATCTACAGGCGAGCGAGGGTGAACGATGAGCATAGAACGATTGAAGCGTCAGTTTAGATCGGCCGATCCGCGCTACGGGCCTCTGCCTTTCTGGTGGTGGAGCGCGGAGGAAGTGACGGAGGAGCGCATTCGCTGGCAGCTGCGGAAATTCCGCGAGGGCGGCTTGCGCAATATCGGCATTATCAATATCGCGCCGACCGGTCCTCAATACGGGAGCGTAAGCGACAACCCCTTCTATTTCAGCGAGCGCTGGTGGGCGATGTTCGAAGCGGCTTTGCGGGAAGCGGAGCGGCTCGGCATGTTCCTGTACTTCTACGATCAGATCGGCTTCTCCGGCTCGAACTTCCCGGCGCGGATCGTCGCCGAGGATCCGGAATGCGCCGGCTACGTCCTGCGCAGATTCGCCGCGGACGAACGGCTGCCCGAGGGTACGACGCCGCTGCTGCGGACCGCGGAATATCAATACGCTTCCGTACGTCAGGGCTTTAACTGGCTGGACCCTTATGCGTGTTCCTTGCTGCTCGATCGCGTGCACGGGGAGTTCGAACGCAGATTCCCGCATGATCTGGGACGAACGATCGCGGGGAGCTTCCAGGACGAACTGCCGCCTCTGCCGTTGTGGACGCCGCGGCTGACGGAGCTTTACGAAGCCAGGTACGGCGAAGACTTGCTGTCCGGGCTTCCGGCGCTGTTCGACGATCTGCCGGAGTCGGGACGAGTGCGCAGGCAGGTGTACGAGCTGGCGGCGGAATTGGCGGAGCAGGCTTTTTTCGTTCCGATCGCGCAATGGCACGAGAAGCATGGGATGCTGCTATGCTGCGACCAGGCGGGGCCGGCGAGGAAGGTCGACGTTCACGGCGCGCAGCGTCTGTACTTGGACTACATCCGGACGCACCGCTGGTACAACGCGGCGGGCTGCGATATGGACGGGGAGATCAAGCCGCATTCGTCGATGGCTCATCTGCACGGAGGCAAACGCGTCTTCCTGGAAGCGTTCCATACGAGCGGCTGGGGAGGCACGCTGGAGGAGACGCTGCACTGGCTGATTCCTTGGTTTCAGGCCGGCGTCACCCTGTACAGTCCGCATTCGGTCTACTACAGCACGAGAGGCGGCTGGTGGGAGTGGGCTCCGCCCGATACCGGCTGGCGGCAGCCTTATTTCGAGCACTATTCGGTGTTCGCCGATACGGTCAGCCGCGTCTGCGCCCTGTTAAGCGAGGGAACGCACGTCGCGCCGATCGCGGTGCATTACCCGTCCTATGCGGCCGCGGGTTATATGTCGCTAAGCGACGGCAAGAGCTCCGATCATCCGATGCTGGTCGCCAATAAGGTGCCCAACGAAGAAATGGAGCATCTCCGCAGGGTCTATGCGGACGTAGCCGGGTACAACGCCCGCAGGGACCAGCACAAGCTGGGCGCTCTTCGCCAAGCCCGGCTGGATTTCGACGTCGTCGACGACTCCGCGCTGGAGAAAAGCTCGGTGGAGGACGGCAAGCTGCGCATTGCGGACGAGTCGTTCTCCGTCCTGCTGTTGTGCGGAACGACAAGAATGGACGAGGCTGCCCGCCGCCGGGTGGAGCGTTGGATCGACAAAGGCGGCTGGGTGATCGGCATCGAGGTGCCGGAGGACGATCCGGCGCCGGAGGGAATCGTCAAGGTCGCTTCCGCCGACGAGGCCGTGCGGCTGTTGAAAGAACGCATTCCCCGCGTCGTGGAGGGACCGGGCATGTCCCTTCATCGCCGCACGGAGGATGCGGACGTCTTCCTGCTGCTGCCCGAGGAAAGCCGGCTGCTCGCGATGCACCAGCCGGCCGACGGCCGGACGACCGTGCAGGAAAGCGCCGTCTACCGCTTGCGCACGCCGGGCCGTCCCCAGCTCTGGGATCCGGTCAGCGGGGACATCGTTCCCGCGGCGTATACGCGCGACGGCGAATGGGCGGAACTGGAGGTAAGCTTCGCTTCTTGGCCGGCCGCGTTGGTCGTCTGCCCGCGCGCAAGCGACGAAATCTTCATCGAGCCCGCGTCCCCGGGCGCGCCGTCGGCGGTCCTTCCCGCCAAATCCGTCGCGCTCTCTTCGGCGGCGGTCTGCCGCGAGCTGCCGTCCGATGGCTGGCGGATTACGGCCGTTTCGACATTGGACAATCGCTACGGCGACTTCGATCTGCACGGGGAACGCACGGAGTACGCGCCGATCGAGCGTCGGACGGTCCGGGTCCGGCAGGAGACGAACGAGGCCGAAGGAGAACGGACGGGATGGCAGCTTCCCGGCTGCGACGATGCTTCCTGGGCCGACCGCTTGTGGAGCGAGGCCGCCTATTGGCAGGTTTCCGACGATGAGCGCTTCGAGCCCGAAGCCAGCCGGCCGGTCGTGTACAGCCGCACGTTCGGCGACCACAAGTTCAGATCCTGGGCCGGCCGAATGGGCCGGGTTCCGCGAAGATTCCTGAACCTCGGCGAAGTGGAGCAGGGACGGACCGTATGGGCCCGCACCTACGTGCTTGCGCCTTCGGCAGGCCGCTATTGGATACGCATTGAGAGCAATGCCGACATCGCGGGCCGGATCAACGGCCGGGAAATCCGGTGGCAGGGAGGCCCCGAGGAGCAGACCGCCTGGATCGAGCTAGAGGCCGGCCCCAACGAATTGACGCTGCGGGCGAAGGCGATCGTCTCGGGATTGATCCGGGCAGGCGTAGAAGTGAACGCCGAGGAGAGACCTTCGCTGCCTAAATGGATAATGACGACGACTCCGAACGACGGCTCGCGCTTGACCAAGACGATCGAGCCGCGGCCGGGCGCTTCCGTGGAGCGCGTCAGGCTCGTATTCGCCGCCAGAGGCCGGGTTGCTTTGTACGTGAACGGGACGAAGGTGACGGAGCACGGCGATTTCAACCCTTACATCCGTCAAGGACAGGAAGAGACGGACGTGACCTCGCTATGGCGGGAGGGCGCGAACAAAATCCGGTTCGAGCTGCCCGAAGGCGCCGGCGAAGTGCTTGCGGACGGAGTCGTCGAGCATGCGGACGGGGAACAAACCGTATTCTGCACCGGGGAGGACTGGCTCGACGAGAGCGGCCGCGCGGCGGCCATCCTTCACGAGGCGGTGCTGCAATTCGCCGAGACCGAGACGCTGTGGCTGTCGCCCCGGCCGCATCCGCTTCCGGACGTCGGCTGGCTCATGCCGCATTCCGTTCCCGACCCGAAGCCGCTTCCGTTCCAATGCGATCCGGCCGCGATCGGCCGCCCCGTATGGGTGCGGCTGCCGCTCCCTGTCGGCGCTTCCGGCATGACCGTAGCCGCGGCCGGCTCCATGCGGGTATGGGTTTCCGGCAAGGAGGTCGCCGTTCGCGACGGATATGCCGAGTTCTCTCCCCAGGAGGCGGGAGCGATCGCGGCGATTCGGATCGAGCCGTACGGCCCCTGCTCGGAGGCCGACGTCCTGCTTGCGCCGGTCCGGTTCAGGCTCTCGCCCGCGCCGGGAGCATTGGGCGATTGGCGGACGGCGCTTGCCCTGCCGCATCACGGCGGCGCGGTCGAATACGAACGAATCGTCGATTTGCCGGGCTCCGGGCGGACGACCTTGGACCTGGGACATGTCCGGGGCACGGCGGAGGTATGGGTGGACGGGCGCCCGATGGGCGTCAGGGCTTGGCGGCCTTACCGCTTCGAGCTGGGCGAAGATCTGAAGGAAGGAACGCATCGCTTGCGTATCCGCGTTACGAACACGTTAGGCGCGCACTATGAAACGGGAAGGCCCTCGCACAACGTGGGAGGCAGCACCGACCCCAAAGTCTCGTATTGGAACGGCGGCGCCGTCGATCCGGGCTGGCAGCGTCAGTTTGCCGCAGGAGGGCTGTACGGCCCCGTCCGAATTTACGAGGAAAAATCTCGAAGCTGAAAGTCTAATTTTTCGGATCAGGATCTTAAAATCGATCATCTGAGTTGAAAAATGAACAATTGAGCGGTTCGGGCGCGTATTGTAACCTCGAATTAAGGCTGCGATACGCGCTCATAAGGAGTGAATCGATTGAAATCAATAACGGCAAAGGAACGGCATGCGAAATCGGGTCATTCCATCAGCCTCGTATGGAAGCGCTTTAGGCAACAGAAGTATATGCAGCTTTTCGTCTGGCTCGGCCTGGTCTCGCTGTTCGTCTTTCATTACCTCCCGATGTTCGGCATTCTGATCGCTTTCAAGAATTACAAGATCGCGTCCGGCATCTCCGGCATCTTCACCAGCGAATGGGTAGGCCTGAAATACTTCAAGGAATTCGTAAATAGCTACAACTTCAATACGATCGTGGCCAATACGCTGGGAATCAGCTTTCTTAAGCTCATCTTCGCCTTCCCGGTTCCGATCCTGCTGGCGCTTATGCTGAACGAACTAAAGGACGGCCTGTTCAAGAGAGCGGTACAGACGGCCAGCTACTTGCCGCACTTCATCTCTTGGGTCGTCGTCGCGGGACTCGCTTCGGTATTCCTGTCCGAGAACAGCGGCATATTCAACAACCTGCTCATGGGTCTGGGCCTCATACGGGAGCCGATCGCCTTCCTGTCCGAACCCGGCAACTTCTGGGGAATGGCGGTCGGGACCGCGGTGTGGAAAGAGTCCGGATGGTGGACGATTATTTTCCTGGCCGCCGTCAGCGGCATCTCTCCGGCGCTGTACGAAGCGGCGCATATCGACGGAGCCGGCCGTCTGCGCCGGATCTGGCACATTACGCTTCCCGGCATTCGCAGCACCGCCATCGTCGTGCTGATTCTGGCGATCGGAAGCCTGCTCGGAGGCGGGCTGGTCGGCTCGAACTTCGAACAAGCCTTCCTGCTCGGCAACGCCGTCAACGCGGACAAATCGGAAATTTTGCAAACTTACGCGTTTAAGGTAGGGCTGTCGCAGGGCCGCTATTCCTTCGCTACCGCCATCGATCTGCTGCAGGCCGTCATTTCCGTCATTCTTATTTTCGGGAGCAACTGGATCTCCAAGAAAACGACGAAGTCGGGCTTGTTCTAGACAGCATGAAGAAAGGAGGACCTCGCTTGAGAAAAAGAACGCTTGAAGATTACTTCGTAGAGGGGATCATCTACGCGCTGCTGATTCTGATCCTGATCGTAACCGCCTACCCTTTCTACTATTTGTTCGTCATCTCCTTCAACAACGGGCTGGACACCGGCCTGGGAGGGATTTACTTCTGGCCGAGGGATTTTACGCTGGCGAACTACGAGAAGATCATGGGCGATCCCAAATGGACGCTGGCCTTCTTCGTTTCCGTCGCGAGGACGGGGATCGGAACGCTGATCGGGGTCGTGTTTACTTGCCTCGTGTCTTACGGATTGGCGCATAAGGATCTCGTGTTCAAGAAAGTCTACTTTGCCCTGTTCGTCATCGGCATGTACGTATCCGGCGGGCTGATCCCGTTCTACATTATCCTGAGACACATTCATCTGTTGAACACCTTCTGGGTATACGTGATTCCGTCCATGCTCAATATTTTCTTCGTGTTTATCGCCGTCTCGTTCTTCCGGGAAATTCCGTCGGAGCTGAGGGAGGCCGCCACGATCGACGGCGCGAACGACCTGCGGATTTTCCGTTCGGTCATTCTGCCCATCTCCAAGCCGCTAATGGCGACGATGGCGCTGTTCCTGGGAGTAGGGCAATGGAATGCCTGGCTCGATTCGGCGTATTATGTGCAAAATGAAAACTTGAGAACGTTGACCTACCGCATGATCGAAGTCATCAACAGAGGCAATATCCCGACGGACGCGGTCAGCGTCGAATACGCGGCCAACGCGGCAAGGGTGACGACCTATTCGCTGCAGGTGACGTCCATGGTGGTGGCCGTCGTGCCGATCATGATCATCTATCCGTTCTTGCAGAAGTATTTCGTCAAAGGCGCGACGATCGGCGCGGTCAAAGGCTAAAGTCGGTATCGACTTGCGCGATAACGGGAAAGGGCTTTCCTTATCGCCGCATGTTCATATACAATCATTATTCAACAGGAGGGTTTATGCAATGAAACAGAAAACCGGCAATGGTTTGAAAACGCTGGGTTTGGTCGCGCTTATCGGATCCTTGCTTGCAGCTTGCTCTTCGGGCGGCAACAACGCCCCGGCCTCGTCGGGCGCCAGCCCGTCGGCTCCCGCGGCGACACAGACAGAGAGCGGGGGAGAAGAGACGGTCAAGGATCTCGGCGAAATTACTTTGTTCATCGATCACCCTTGGTGGCCGATGACCGAATGGAAAGGCAAAATTCCGGAGGAAATCACCAAGAGAACCGGCATCAAGGTTAACGTACAGATCGCCGCGGACGCGCAGCAGCTTCCCCTCATGGTCGCTTCGGGCGCGCAGATGCCGGATATCGTCTATACGTACAACAACCACCAAGCGATGTCCAACCCGAATATTTCCTATACGTGGGACGAGCTGATCGACCAGTATCAGGTGAAGGACTTCGAAATCGACCCGATCGTCAGGGCCATTAACGCGACGAAGGACGGCAGCCTGTACACGTATCGCAACGGCTTCATGACTCCCGATGAAGCGGCGGCGTGCGACAAGTGCTTGAATCCGGGCCAAGGCCTGTCCGTGCGCGCGGACATTATGGAAGCGCTCGGCAATCCGAAGCTGGAGACGCTGGACGACTACCTGAATATTCTCGGACAAGTGAAAGAGAAGTATCCGGACCTCATCCCGGCGGTCATTACTCCGGGCGAAGCGGGAAGCTACTTGCGCATTCAATACGGCGTTCCGCGTTTCGGCTTCTATAACGCCGGAGACGACCAAGCGAAATACTATATCAATCATCCGGATCAGGAATCGTTCTATCTCTACGTGAACAAGCTTTACCGCGAAGGCTATATCGTGGCGGAGAATTTCACGTGGCAGGAGCGGACGGAGGCGGAAAACCAAATTCTGAACGGCAAAGCGTTCTCGCTGAT
>JAEZZE010000015.1 GCA_023418755.1 Bacillota bacterium
CGCTACGGCTTCTTCCTAAACAAAAACAAAGACGTTCTCATGATTCAACAATACGGCAATTGGCGCGGCGGGGGGTGGAACATCAAGATTTACAACCTGAACAAGAAAAAGGAAGAGAAGATATCCGACTACCTTCCTCTCTCCAGCTTGCCGCCCGCGCTGTCCGGCATGCTTAAAGGAAACCGGAAATCGCTTCTGGGCATATGTTCGGAAGGCGAATGTACGCCGAAGCAAGAGCTCCAATATTCGATTAGCCGAATTGATGAAGCGAATAAGACGGTTACGCTGGGCAACACGAAAATTAAATTAAAGAACACGGGTACCTCAAGCGTCAAAGCGAATCCGAAAAAGAAAAGCTTGAGCGCGACACTCGAAGCCGCAAAACAAGGGACGCTGCCGAGTCTGAAAATCTCGCTTTCCTCATCGCTTAACGATGTCAATAAAGCTTATGGCGCGCTGGATCAATTCGAAGGCGGAACCTTCTTTCTGAAGGCCTTCCATTTCGACGTGGACAGCTACGACTACGTAAGCGGAATCCGAATGTCCGCAAAAAGCGTCGGGATCTCTTCTCTCACCTTGGCCGATGCGGAAAAGCTGCTGCAAGTCAAAGCTATCAAAGACGCGGCAAGCTCCGGCTACTACATCGAAATTCCAGCAGGATCGTACCGGCTCGTGTTAACCGGAACCTCCCTGTCCAAGCCGATCGGCAACGTGGAAATCTATCGTTAAGATCATTCGTTTCGCTGAAAACAGGCCGGGCGCTCCGTAAGAGCCGCCCGGCCTGTTTGCTTGCGTATAGAACAGAACGATCAGAACACCTTATTGCGGATAACGACGGTTTTTGCCGCGCCGTCCCATTGAATATCGAGTCCGCTCTCGTCGGCGAAGAAGCGAACCGGAATAAACATTCTGCCGTCGATCGAAATCGCCTTAGCGTTAAGCTTCAGGGCGGTGGCAGCGCCCGCGACGGTTTTCTTCACGGTATCCTTGCCTTCCGCGATCGCGTATACGGCGCCGTCCTTGGACAGCAGCGCTTCCCCCGTCTTCTTGTCGTAGCCGACTTGGTAGCCGAGCGCCTTGCCGACGTCGCGAACCGGAAGCAGCACCGCGCCCGACTTCAATTGCGCAGGCACCTCCGTCGGCACCAACGCCCCGTTCAGCAGCACCGCGATGTCATTGTTCGCCGGGAGCTTGGCAGGCGCGGCGTATTTCCGAAGAATACGCACTTTGTTGCCATGCTCGTCGACGATTGCCAGTCTGCCGTCGGCAAGCACGACGACGTCCGTCGGGCGGTTGAATCCGGCGGACGAGGTTACGCCGTCGGCCGTTCCGGGCTCGGTCGGGACGCCCGCGATCGTCGATACTTTGCCGTCTTGGAGCAACCGAACGACATGATTCAAGCTATCGGCAATGACAAGCGCTCCGTCGGCGGTTACGGCGAGTCCTTCCGGCGAGTTGAAGCGGGATGCCGAGGCTTCGCCGTCCAGGTAGTCGCCTTGAACGAAATAAGCGTTCGGATCGGCATAATTTCCTCCGCCCGCTGCGGTGGACACCTGGCCGGAGACAAAATCGACGTACCGGATTCGCTGATTGCCGCGGTCGCTTACGTAGAGATTATCTTTCGCGTCGACCGCGAGCCCGCTCGGCTCGTTAAACTTGGCGGACGCGATCGGTCCGTCCTGGAAATCTCCCGCGTCCTCGACAGCTCCGGGCACGTATTCGATCACGCGGGTCGAAGGCCCGTTCAGCGTCGTTACCGTGCCGTTGGGCGCGATTCTGCGAATCGAATGGTTCAGCGTGTCGGCTACGTAGACGTTGCCTTTGCTGTCGACGGCGACGTCGGACGGCGAATGAAACTTTGCCTCCGCTCCTTTGCCGTCGTCGGACCCGAGCAAGCCGCTGCCGGCTAATATGGATACCGTTCCGTCCGGAGCGATCTTGCGGATCGAATGGTTGCCGCTGTCCGCGACATAGACGTTCCCCTTCGCATCGACGGCAAGCCCGGAAGGCGAATCGAAGACCGCCCGATCGGCCGAATCGTCGTTCAAGCCCCCGATCGGATTGCCCGCCTCGTCTTCGCCGAGCCAGTAGCCCGCATACAGAGCCGATTTGTCCGCATCCAGCGTTCTCAGCAGATGGTTGGAGGAATCGGCTACGAGCAATCGCCCGTTAGCCAGCGCAACCGCCGATCTCGGATGATAGAAGGTCGCCTCGGTGATAGAGCCGTCGTTATGCCCGCTCGCGGTTTGTCCGGCCCAGGCGCGGACTTCGTATAATTTAGTCGATTGAGTCCAGTCAGGACTAGCGGCGGCAGCCGTCCACGGCGCCGCGCCAACGATCCCTGCGGCCGCAACGATCGCGATTAAATTAGCTTTCCTGTTTTTCACGGTAGCACTCCTTTTCCTGAAAGGTTACAGTTCGGTATTCGGATGAAGATAGATATCATAGAGCATGCGATTGCCGTTTATGTCTACGAGCACGATTGACATGTCGGCAAAGAAGTTTCCTTCGCGCATTACGCGGGCCGATTTAACGTTCGGTTGTGCGGATACTGTAGTAAAATCCCCGAATCCATCCCGCTGCTCCAACCATTCTATATTCGTTCCGGGATCGCTTAATTCGATCCTCAAGTCCACATATAGAACCGGCGGAATAGCAGCGGAATCGAATTGTCCCACATACGTTAGCGAATTCGTATTCGCAAATTGAATCGTATTAGGCTGCTGCGCATCGTCTGTAGCCGTCAGCGCGGCGATTTGCAGGCTTGCGGGAACTTCCCCGACATACAAGTTCAATTTGTATTCGAACCCGCTCCCTCCGAACAAGCGCAACGGATCGACGCGAAGATACAGTTGGTTCAAACCCGGTTGAAGGTCTTCAAGGTAATAGTATCCATCCTCTTTGATAATCGAATCGTTCCACCAAAGTTGGATATCTTCCGATTCGATAGACCAAGGGAAAAATTCACCTAGAAAATAGTCTAGATTCAACCATCCTTCCGTGATATCGGCAGGCAGAACGCCAACATAAGTCAAAGCTCCTGCATAGTTTAACGAATATCTTTGTTCAACCCCTGTGTAAAAATCGATTCCACCGGCATTCAGCTCCTCGTTCCCTGAACCGTTGCCGATTTTAACCGTCAAATTGTAATATTCGTTATTTTGCATGGAGTCCCAAAGTTGAAGCGAATACCGATAATATCCTTCGCCGAGAACAGGCAACTGCAGTGAGTTCAGGCCCGATCCAAGGTATTGCGGCTCTCCCTCGTTCCCTTCCTGCATCCATGTTCCCGTATAACCGTCCGCCAGCTCCATGTTTAAAGTGATGCTTTGCGTTTGGCTCAACGGAGGAACGATGGCGTATAAGGAGCCGCTAGTTGTCGTTTGAATCGCGATCTGCTGCCCCGAAGCGTTCATCTCCCACGAAAGGAGGCCTCCCGGCATAGAGCTTCGGTTCACGATTAACGTATACGTGTGAGTAAAATAATAAGCCGGATCGGTCATCTTAATCTCAATTACGGCTTCCCCTACGGGCAAATCGATTCGATTATATTCATTCGGATAATCCAATCCGTTAACTTTGATGCTTTCGATCAAATATTCTTCAGGGTACATGATCAGGCTCGCCGCGGACAACGGAACATCGGCTCTAAACGTACTGTCCCCGATTTTTTCATACTCGACGGGATATTCGAACTCGCCTATCAGTTGAAGCGGCAGCTCGTCTCTGGGCCATTCCAGTTCCGGTACGCCGTTGAGTACAAACAGGGTGTTACTAAGTTGACCGGAACTCGAATCGGATTGCTTCTTCGTCACATAGATACTAAAACGCTCGTACCCTACTTCCAGGCCTTCAATCGTCTTGACTTCGCCGCTTATATTCCATTCGATTGCCGCCTGACTTTCGCCGCTATACGGCATTAGCGTTACTTTGCTGACATCCGAGCCGAATTCCAGCTTCAGCTTTAACGACGAGACCGGGGTCGCTGTTTTGACCGCATAGATGTTCCCATACTCGGTCTGCTTTGTCCTTTGAATCGCCAAAGGCTGATCGTTAGGCGTCGTCATGGTCCATTTAGTAATTCCGCTCGGCAGTGACGGATTTGGACTTGGGTCCGAACCGCCGCCATTGTTTCCGCCGCTGTTGCCGCCTCCGCTGCTTCCGCCGCCTCCGCCCCCGGCCGACGGGCTAGGAATCGCGCTAGGCTGCGGCGTCCGATTTTTCAATTCTTCCTCGCGTTTCTTTCTTTCCTCTTCGAAACGCTTTTTCTCGGCCTCGGCCAGTTTTTTCTCGTATTCTTCCTTCGCTTTCTTCTTCGCTTCCTCGAGAGCCTTCTGGTTGGCCTCTTCCCGCTTTTTCTTTTCTTCTTCCACCTTTTTCGCCAGTTCTTCCAAACGCCGCTTATTATCGGCTTCCTGCTGCTTCTTGATCGCTTCAAGCCGGGCTTCCTCTTGCTTCTTAATCCGCTCCATCTTCAGCTTCTCGGCATCGGTTAAGACTGGCGGAGGAGTGTTGGCCAGGTCGATTTTGTTCGTAAGCGTCCGATTCGCCTCATCGATCAGGCTCTGCAGCTGCTCTTGACTGACTTTATTGCTTCTCAACGCTTCTTGCAGCATATTGGCGACAAGATTGTTCAAATTCTGGGTAATTCGGTTCAAATCCTCAAGCGTATTCATTCCGATCGCCGGATCGGTTTGCCCGCCCTGAAGCTCTTCCCTCTTCTTCCGGATAAATTCCTCGTTCTCCCGATCGATGTCGTTTTTGGCTTGGAGAATCGCCGCGATGACTTCGGGCGAAATGCCGTTCAGCAAAGCTTGCAGGTCAACCGGAATCACTTCATCCGGAAATTCGTTCGTTTCGTCCCGATCGTCGATCGTGACCTGCTGGTCGGGAAATACGACAACGGGCGACGTTGGTCCAGATCTCGTGTTCGTAGGCAAGACTTGCCCGGCGCCGGAAGCAATGACGAATCTCGAATCTCCCGTCAGCGGATTGACGCCCACGAACAGATTCGTCCCCCGTACGCCCATGACGGCGGTCGGCGTCTCCAACGTGAATTGGTCGTCCGCGCTTTTGATCGACTTCACCGTCGACCAGACCGAACCGTTCTGCACGCTGACTTTCGTCACCGTATTTTTGCCTTCCTTAAGCTTCGAGAAGGTCAGCGTCGTATTGGCGGATACGGTCATCTTATCGTCTTCCGACGATCCGTTCGCGAATTGAAGAACCGCGGATCCGTCCGTCCCGACGGTCAGAATATCTCCTTCGTTCAGGCTCATCTTGGCGAACGCCGTAAAATCTTTGGAGCCCCCGGACTTCTTCACGTTTACCGAGCCTTTAAGCTCCTTGATGACGGCGACCCTGGACGATGCCGCGGACGCTTCCTGGGCCAGAACGCCGAGCAACGGCAGCGCCAGCAGCAGCACTCCCAGCAGACTAACGACCAACTTCTTCATTCGAATTGCCCCTCTCCTATTTGTTCAGTTTTGATATAGTTGCATGTACTATAATCCGATTAGTAAATAAGTACGGTCACGAATCGTCGAGCCGTCCCAGCAGCTCGTATACGCGGATCGGATGGGATTTGCCCTTGAACATGCGATCTTCGCCTTCATCGTAGCGGAACCGCGTCTTCGTCTTCTCGTACACCTGTTCGGAGACCTGGACTTGTCCCTTCCTCGTCTGCGACTCGATTCTTGCCGCTATGTTGACGTTATCGCCAATGGCCGTATAATCCACCCGAAGGTAAGAACCGATGTTGCCGACGACGGCGTTGCCGGTATGTATTCCGATGCCTACGTTCACTTCGCATTGGTATTTCTCCATGATCTGTTCGCGAATGCCGTTCATCCCCCGCTGAATCTCATAGGCCGTCTGTACGGCCATGCGCTCGTGTTCGGCGACATCGAGAGGCGCGTTGAACAGAATCATCGCCGCATCGCCGATAAACTTGTCGATCGTGCCGGCGTTGCGAAGCGTCGTCTCCGTAATCATGTTAAACATCGTATTCAGCGTATCGACGAGCTCGGGAGGCGACAGCTTCTCGGACAGCGGCGTAAACCCGCGAATGTCGAGGAACAGGATCGTAATCTGTTTCAGATCCCCGCCCAGCTTGATGTCGATGTCCTGAGCTACGATCTGCTTGACGAGGTCGGGAGAAATGTAGCGCCCGAACTGTCTCGTGACGAAGCTTTTCTGCGTGCTGTCCAAATAAGATTTAAGAGATACGTTGGTCAAGTAGGCCAGCAGCATGGCCAGCAAAGCGAGAACCACGTTCGCATGCAAGGCGGATGCCTGATACAACGCGTATTGACCGTACAGCACTGCCGCGAATGCGGCCAGGAACAGCAGAATCGAATAAATGTTTTTCAGTCTCCAAGGCAGAAAAACGAACAGCAGGAACAGAATAAAGGCAAGCCCCAGCTCGAACCATTCCGGCGAATAGGCGACCTTCGTCCCCTTGAGCAGCTGGTTGACGATATTCCCGTGCGCGTACATCAGCTTGAAGTTTTTTTCGATCGGAGAGGCGCCCGTGTCCTGCCCTCCGTCGCTTGTAAGTCCGACCGCCGTAAAGCCGACGATCACGATGGAATCCTTGAACAAGTCGGCAGGCAGTTCTCCGTTCAGCACGTCCACGAACGACACGGTCAGAAAATCGTCCGTCGTCAGCCGGTAATCGATCGTCATCGTATTTTTCGCGACCGGCTCGCCGAATTGAACGGGGTCCGTGAGATCCGCGAATCGGCTCAAGTCCGCCCCCGCCATCTCCGCCGCTTTCCAGGCGAGGGAGGGAACGGTATCTCCGTCCGGTCCCTGAAGGTGCAGCCAGGTCTGACGAACGACGCCGTCCTTGCTCACCACGCGGTTGATGTGCGCCAGCTGGACGAGGTCCGAAAACAACTCGTAAGGCTTGGCGATGGCCTGCGCTTGAATATATTCGTCGCGCTTGACGATCGAAGTGCCGAAGTCGTCGCCCATAATCCCCGTCACGGGCAAAATGACATTCGAATAGGAGGCCAGAGCTTCCGCGAACGCCATATCGCCGTCCGGATTCTCGCTCGCCTCTCCGAAGATAATGTCGAAAGCGATCGCTTTCGGTTCGTTCCCCTCCTGATTCAAATTAGCGAGAAACGGAGCGTACACCGCGCGATCCCACGGGAATCGGCCCAGCTCCGCAAGCGAGGCGTCGTCGATCGCGACCATGACGATGCGCGAATCGGGCTGATGATCGGCCGCCTCCCTCATCTCGTAGTCGAACAGCAAAGCATCGATTCTTTGCAGGACTCCCGACTGATGGATCAGAAATAAACCGAGCAACAGAACCGCGTTCAGCGCGATCGCTATTCTCTTGATTTTCCCTTTCAACCCTAATCCCGCCTATGTAAAAGATGGCAACTCCCCCTATTATACCGTAGGTAAAAGGCTTTATGTTGCAAATTGTCTAAAAAGAAGCTTTTGTGACAAGAGTCATAAAAGTCACATAAAAAGAGAGTTCTTCTTAGGCCCAATTACCTAAGAAGAACTCTCTTGAACATGCCTGATTTACATATTAAAAGGGGAATCCGCAATTTTGATCGAATCCGTCGGGCAGCCGTCGGAAGCGTCCTGCAGATCGTCGTAAAGATCCTCGGGAATTTCGGTAACGCCGCGGTTGCCGTCATCGGCGTAGATCACCTCGGCAAGGCCTTCGTCATCGTAATCGTAAATGTCCGGCGCCGTCGCTCCGCATGCGCCGCAAGCGATACAGGTGTCTTTATCTACGTAGGTAAACTTAGCCATGTGATAACCTCCTATTTTCAATCCTTGTCGCGTACGTAAGTAGTCCCACTACAGTTCAATATAATACAAAACCGGCCCAAGATCAAACGAAATTACAGATCGTCTCGCCATTTAGCCCGCTTCATCCGGACGTCCCTCAATCGCCGGCGCGCTCCCGCAAAAAATCTTTCTCGAGAGAGGTTCCCCTGACTTTTTTATTCCGGATAAGAGTCGACGGATCATCCCCCAGCATTCCGGCGGTCAGAACGGCGCTTTCGCCGAATTTATCCCTGAGCGCGTCCATGGCGGACAATAGCCGCTGCTTCTTCGGCTCGTCTTCATAGGTGAACAAGTCCAACTGAAGCGGCGTATCTTTTTTCGGGGACAAGCTCTGCAGCGTAATTCCGAGCAGTCTCACCGGCTTCCCTTCCATCCAATGCGCATCCATCAGCTTGCAGGCCAAGTCGTATACGTCACCGGCGGCTTCGGTAGGCACCGGCAGCGTCAGGGATCTCGTGATCGTGCGCATATCCGGATCGCGAATCGTGATCTGCACGGTCGAGCACACCATTCGTTGATGGCGAAGCCGCCGGGTCGTCTGATCCGCCAAGTTGAGCAGCACCCGGCGGTATTGATCCCGTTCGGTCAGGTCGGCAGGCAGCGTGGTCGTATGGCCGATCGATTTCGGCGCTTCATGCAGCGGCTCCACCGGAGCCTGGTCGATGCCGTTGGCTGCGTTTTTCATCCAAGTCCCGTACACACCGAAGCGTTGGACGAGCAAGGCCTCGTCGGCAGCGGCCAGCTCCCCGATCGTGCGGATGTTCAGTTTCAGCAGCTTATCCGCCGTACGGCCCCCGATGCCATACAGCGTTTGGCAGGGTTTGCCCCACAGCAACGTCGGCATATCCCGCCTTCGCAGAATGGTAATGGCATTGGGCTTGCGCATGTCGGAAGCCATCTTGGCCAGCAGCTTGTTCGGAGCAATTCCGATCGAGCACGGAAGCGACAGCTCCTCTCTTACCCTCCGGGCGATCGTCTCGGCAATTTCCATAGGGGTACCGAACTGCGAACTGCCCGTAATGTCCAGGAAACATTCGTCGATCGACACGGCTTCCAGGAGCGGCGTGAAGCTGCCCGCGATCCGCATAAAGCCGCGACTGTACTTCCTGTAAAGATCGAAATCGGGCGAGATCAACATTAAATCCGGACAGACGCCCAGCGCCTGACGCACGGTCATTCCGGTGCGAACGCCGCGGGCCCTCGCTTCGTAAGAGCTGGTAACGACGATCCCTTTGCGCAGCTCCACGCTTCCGGCAACGGCGGTCGGTTTTCCCCGGTACGCGCTCGGCTCTTCGGCGGCATGAACGGAGCAATAAAACGCGTTCATGTCCATGTGAAGAATGATCCGGCCTTTTCCCCCGTTCGCGCTCACGTCCAACCCTCCAATCTATCCTTATATTATACAGAGGAACCGCACGCACCCGCAACGAACCGCGCCCTCTACATTTAATGCCAACCGTGGTATAATAGTTTCACCTGTTTTTACTTTTAAGGAGGCTTTCCGGTAACGCATGTCTACTTCACTTTGTATTTTCGATACGACTTTGCGCGACGGCACGCAAGGCGAAGGGATCAGCCTGACCGCCGAGGACAAAGTTAAAATCGCCCTGAAGCTCGACGCTCTGGGCGTCCATTATATCGAAGGCGGCAACCCCGGCAGCAACAGCAAGGATATCGAGTTTTTCCGTCGAATCCGCGAGTCGAAGCTGCATGCGAAGCTAACGGCATTCGGCAGCACCCGCAGGAAGAATAGCTCCTGCGAGCAGGAC
>JAEZZE010000091.1 GCA_023418755.1 Bacillota bacterium
AGCGTCGACCTGCAGCAGATCGCCAATCGGATTCACCGGGGATCGGAGGATGCCGTCCGCGGCTTTCATGTCATGAGCGGCTTGTTCGCTTCCCGGCTCGAAGGCGTCGCGCTGCCGGGAGACAAGACGGATTTTATGGACATATGGATCAATAGCCCGGAGGATACGATGCTGTTCCTGAGCCTTAAGAACAACCGGAACGACGATGTGAAGTATATGGAGGAACATGGTTTCCCGAACGTGATCATCGAGCGGGCCAAAGCCTCTTCCGCAGCCATGCTGATTCCGAACCGGCCATCCAGCATTAACGGTGAAAGCCGCTGGGCTTGGCTGGAGATCGACCCGGACACCTACGAGACGATCTCCGTCACGGATACGGGCGAGCACGGCGGCTTCGCGGAGTACTTGATGTCGATGGAGCGCGTCTCCCCCACGGGCGAGGACTATCAGGTATTCATGACGGGCGCATTCCTGGGCGTTACCACTTCCGTCTGGAGCGTAAGCTCCTTCGCGCTGATGCTCGACGACTACGAACAGATTTTGAAAGCGGCCAAAGCCTACACGTACGGCTTAGGCGAGGTGCTAAGCGGCATACTGGACAAGAAGGACCATGTCAAGCTGGAATACAACTTGACGCCGATCAAACTGAGATTGTCAGATAAAGACTTCGATGAACTGGCGAAATATTTCGAACCGGTAAACATGGGCAAGTACGGCGAAGTGGCCCCTGACGTCGTGAACTTCATTTACGGATTCCAGGCCGGCGCCGCGCATTACTTCAAGCAAGCCGAGGCTTCCATCCAGAAGCCCGTCGTGAAGAACGGCCCTCCGAGCGGAGGCGGCAAGTAAGACGAAAGGGACCGTCTCATCGGCAGCGTAACCGCTGGCCGATGAGATGGTCCCTTTCGGGCTTCTCTACTGTTCATATTGTTTAACCAGTTCCCGCAGCTTGCTTTGGATTTGTTCGCGCACGGTTGGCGGACGCTTTACGTTCGCCTCCGTACCCAACCCGAGAAAAAAATGGACCGCCCACGGGACATACGATGCGCTCATTTTTGTAACGACCGTACCTGAGCCGTCCTCTCGCAAATCCATCCCTTTGGATAACCACAAATCCGATTGGCATCGCCTTGCCCCTTCCGCCGTCAAATCCACCTCGAGCTCCAGTGCATCCTCCTCATCCATTCGCATGATCCAGGTCTGAATAGGCTCTACCGCCTTGTTTAGTTTCATGCTTTGGTCAGCCTCAGAGGAAAATTCCTTAACTCGATCCACGCGGAATACCCGGTAATCCTTGGCAAGGAAGCAATAAGCCTGGCAGTACCATAAACCGTTCATCGTATAGATTCCCGCCGGCTGGATCATCCTTTCCCGACGAGAGGAAGATTCGTACAGGATGGTGACGACGCGCTGCTCCAGCGCGGCCTCCAGCAGCTCCTGCAGGAAAGAAACCTCCATTTCATGCGGAGGCACCCAGAATACAAGCCGCTGCCGCATTCGCTCGATCTTTTGTTTCAGTTCGCTTGACAGATAATGAAAAAACTTGTCCAATGCAGTATCCGCTTCGTTCTTGAAAGGAAGAGACTTGTAGTTACGCAGCGATTGACAGGCAAAAAACAGCGCCATCGCTTCGTGCTCCGTAAAGCTGATGGGTGGCAGCACCTTCTCGCGGAGCACGCGATACCCGCCTTTGGAGCCTGCTTCCGAATAGAGCGGCACCCCAAGCTCGCTCAGTTCCATCAAATCGCGGATCATCGTTCGCCGCGAAACTCCGCACTCGTCGGCCATCTCCTGAATGGTAAACTTTTGGCGCTCATTGACCTTCATAATGAGCTGAATAAGTCGCTGTGCCTTGTGCATGAACCGTTTTCTCCTTTAAAAGCATTGATGAACAGTGCCATTACTTGGCACCATTATCCCGTATACTTAACCTTGAGGTCAAATTGAAAAGAGAGGAATGTCGAAAAATGGAGCATGTAGATCGGCAGTACGTGATGGAAATTGTTTTGTTCAAACTGAGGGAGGGAACGGACAAGCTTCGTTTCTGCGAGGCGGCTGCCGCGCTCACCGATTTCTTGCAAGCTGAACAATCGGGGTTCAAAGGGCGTTCCTTGCTGCATACCCCGGATGAATCGCAATGGACGGACATCGTATACTGGTCCGACATGGAGGCCGCAAGATCGGCGATGGACCAGTTGAAGTCCAATTCGGCGTTCCAAACGTTCGTGTCGATGATTGATCCGGCGGGAATCACGATGCGGCATTTGATTCCGGCACACTTGAGCGCCTGAGGGCCCGAGCATGACAGATACATTTGCGGGCAGATATACGCCGGAATTTTTCATTCGATGGATCGCTATTGTCAAGCTCGGATATCCGGCGTTCGACGCAACCCGATTTATGAGCCTGATCTACGACGACCGATGGGAACAGGAGCAGTTGAAGCAACGCATTCGGCACATCAGCGCCTCATTGCGCTTGACCCTCCCTGCCTCCTATAGAGAAGCCTTGTCGGTCTTGACGCCGATCGCTCCTCAATGCAGGGGAATCGAATATTTGTTTTTTCCGGATTTCGTGGAGTATGCGGGGCTCGACGACTGGTCGGCTTCCATTCCCGCGCTGGCGTGCTTCACATCGTTTTCCAGTTCTGAGTTCGCCGTTCGTCCTTTTATTGTGCAGGACCCTGCCAGAATGATGGACCAGATGCTTCACTGGGCGGCCGATCCCGATCACCATATTCGGCGGTTGGCCAGCGAGGGCTGCCGTCCCCGATTGCCATGGGCGATGGCGCTGGATCTATTCAAGGCGGACCCTGCGCCAATCATGCCGATTCTGGAGCGGCTTAAACGGGATTCCTCCGTCTACGTGCAGAAAAGCGTGGCCAACAATCTGAACGATATCTCCAAGGATCATCCTGAACGCGTTAAACAACTTGCCCGCGATTGGTACGGGGAGAGTCTCCAGACCAATTGGATTGTCAAACACGGCTGCCGCAGCTTACTTCGGCAAGGCGATCCGGACATGCTCGCTTTGTTCGGCTTCGAGACTGCCCCGGATGTGACTGTGAACGGTTTGTCCATTGACAAGGAGAAGCTGGCGATCGGCCAATCTCTTCACTTCTCATTCTCGGTCCGAGCCAACACCTCCGTCGCCCAACGGCTGCGAGTGGAGTACGGGATTGATTTCGTGAAAGCAAACCGCGCCACATCGAGGAAGCTGTTCAAAATCACCGAACACAGCTTCGACCATACGGAGCGGCAATACGCGCGAACCCACCGTTTCAAGGATTTGACGACGCGCAAGCATTATCCGGGCAAACATCGGCTATCGGTCATCATTAATGGAATTGAGATGGCCGCGACGGATTTTGACGTAACCGCTGCTACCGAAGAGGCCATGTGAGAACCAGCGTTAGATGGCGTGACATCCGCGTCGAATAAATACAATCCTATACGAAAACACATAAGCGGCTGCCCATCCGTCAAACAGACGGTAGGGCAGCCGCTTTGTGTTGCTTCATTGCTTCTTGAGCCGCTTATGGTGCGGGATTGCTTATTTAAGGTACTTCCGTGGTGACCCTAAAGGTAACTGTCGTCGTAGCCGTTAAGCCATTCGATGTCTTGGTCG
>JAEZZE010000318.1 GCA_023418755.1 Bacillota bacterium
GCGGCCAAACAGGAAATCCGCTACACGCTAAAGGGAGGGGAGACGGAGACGTACGAGCCGAGGTTTTCTTTCCAAGGGTTCCGTTACGTTCGGCTGACCGGCTTCCCGGAACCGATCCGTTTGGAGGATTTCACCGGAGTGGTGCTGCATTCCGATATGGCTCCGACGGGAAGCTTCGAATGCTCCGACCCGCTTGTCAATCAACTGCAGCATAACATCGAATGGGGACTGAAGGGCAATTTCCTCGACGTGCCGACGGACTGCCCGCAGCGCGACGAGCGGCTCGGCTGGACGGGCGACGCCCAGATGTTCATTCGCACGGCAGCGTTCTTGCGAAACATCGCTCCGTTCTTCACGAAATGGAGCAGGGACCTCGCCGCGGACCAGAGAGAAGACGGCGGCGTTCCGTTCGTCATCCCGAACGTTCTGGACGAGAACTCGCATTCCTCCTCCGCATGGGGAGACGCGGCGGTCATCTGCCCTTGGACGATCTATCTCTGCTACGGGGACAAGAGGATTCTGGAGGAGCAATACGGGAGCATGACGGCCTGGGTCGAATATATTCGCAAGCAGGGAGACGACGAATATTTGTGGAATACGGGCTTCCACTTCGGCGACTGGCTGGGGCTCGATTCCAAGCCGGACACGTATGTCGGCGCGACCGACCGCGATTACATCGCCACGGCTTTCTACGCCTACTCGACTTCGCTGCTGCAGAAGACGGCGGAAGTGCTCGGCAAACGCGAGGACGCGGCGAAATACGCCGACCTGTACGAGAAGATCGTAGCCGCGTTCCACCGGGAATTCGTCAGCCCGAACGGACGGCTGACCGTGCCTACCCAGACGGCGCAAGTGCTCGGGCTCATGTTCGGCATTCTCGACGAGACCGCCGCGAAGCGGGCGGAGAGCAAGCTGCTGGAGCTGCTGGAGGAGAGCAAGTTCCACCTGACGACGGGCTTCGTCGGCACACCTTATCTGAACCACGTGCTGACGGACGCCGGCCATAACGACGCGGCCTACAAGCTGCTGTTCCAGCAGGACTATCCGTCCTGGCTGTACCAGGTGACGAAGGGCGCGACGACGATCTGGGAGCATTGGGACGGCATCAAGGAGGACGGCTCGTTCTGGAGCGCGGACATGAACTCGTTTAACCATTACGCCTACGGGGCGATCGGCGACTGGTTGTACCGCCGCGTGGCCGGCATCGACTCCGACGAGCAAGCCGCGGGCTACAAAAAGATCCATATCCGTCCTCATCCGGGAGAAGGATTGGACTGGGCGGAGGCCCGCCTGGAGACGATGTACGGAGAGATTCGCAGCCGCTGGAAAATCGCGGACGGGGAGATGGAGCTCGAGACGACGATTCCGGCGAATACGACGGCGGAAATCCGGCTCCCGAACGCCAAGCCGGAGACGGCGAGAGAGAACGGATTAAAGCTGGAAGAAGCGGCGGGCATCGCATCCGTCCGGGAAGAGGAGGACGGAGTGACGCTGTCGGTCGGCTCCGGAACCTACCGCTTTACCTGGAAAACGAATTAATGTACGTGATCAAAAAGTTCGGTTTCCGGCACCGAGGCCGGTCGATCGCCTGACGGTGAACTGCTCGCCCTAATAGAGACGTTAGACATGTATCTTCTACGCTTGCCGCGACGCGGAAATCCCGTGTTCGGGATGGACCCGCGGCAAGGGGGGAGATGCATGTCTTTTTCGTGTTCCGAGGGCGCTGTCCAACGTCCGGGGCCCTCCGGAGAAGCCGCCAAGATCGCACTGCAATGTATAAAATCGTCTCCTTGCCTGCCGGATCGGGCGGGCGTATGATTAAAACACTTACGATCGGAGCTTTCGCGCAAGGCGGGGGAATGCAGCCTTCGCCTCGTCCTGCGCTCTTCGCCGACCGGGGCGGAGGCGAACAGGCGGGTGAGGAGCCGGGACAATCGCCAACGGAGTTTAGGATTGCCCTGTAAAGTTTGCGATTGCCCCCGTGCAAGCTTAAACGGCGTTCGGTTATGATGGGAGAGAACGACACTCGCTGGCGGGAGGGTGAACGATGTGTTGCGGGCGCTGATCGTTGACGACGAATTCGAGATCAGGGAAGGATTGCGCAAGCGCATTCCTTGGCACGACTACGGAGTAGAAGAAATTTACGCTTCGGACGACGGGGATTCGGCGCTGGAGCTCGCTCTTAGCTTGAGGCCGGATCTGATCGTGACCGATATCAAGATGAGCCGAATGTCGGGGCTGGAATTTCTGGATTCGCTCGGCCGTACCGCGGATCACTGTTGGAAAGCCGTCGTCATCAGCGGATACGACGACTTCGAGCTGGTCAAGCAGGCGATGAAGCTTGGAGCGATAGACTATATTCTCAAACCGATCAATACGGACGAGTTGGGACGCATCGTAGGCAAGGCGGCCGAGCTTATCGCGCGCGACAAGCGGGAGCGGCACAATCAATCGCAGCTGCTCAGTCAGATGCAGCTGGCCGAGCCGAAGCTGAGAGAGGAACTTCTGAAGGAGATTATCGAGCGCGAATACGATCCTTACCGCGAATCGAGAATTTTGCATCGGCTGCAAACCTTGAAGCTGGAGTGGATGACGCAGCAGCCGCTTCTGCTCATGATCGTCGAGGCCGACGATCTCAAGGCGATCGAGAATCGCCGGACGTTCGTCAACGAGAAGGAGCTGGTGCTGTTCGGGATCGCCAACGTCGTCAACCATACGATCGCGGAGGAGTTTTCCCATCCTTATGCCGTGTTCAGCGATTCCGCGTCCCGCTGCGTCGCCGTTTTTTCCTGCAGGCAGCCCAGTCAAGGCCATACGGTGCGGTCGCTCGCGCAAACCTGCCTGAGAAGGATCAACCAATATGTAAAAGTTCAGGCCAGCATAGGCGTCAATCCGGCTCCCAAGGAGCTGGCCCACGTTCACGATTTGTTCCTGGAGGCGGGCGAGCTGCTGGAGATGAAGGCCGTTTACGGCGGTAACCGGATATTCGCCGAGCACGGCTGCGATTTCGGAGTGGACCGGGTGGAGCTGTCCCTTGCGGAAACCGGCGAGGTGATCGATCTCGTTAGGTACGGTTCGGACGAAGACATCGCCGCTTCGCTCGGCGGTTTCGTCGATATGGTCCAAAGCTGGGGGGTCTACCAGCTCAAGGATATCCAGCAGCATATTTTCAAATGGCTGATGGAATTGTTCAGAAAAGCGGCCGCGGCCGGTTGGTCGGAGCGGGGCTGGGAGAGAAACCCGATCTTCATCTGGGAGTATCTGGAGCAGTTCGATCATCTGGAATCGCTGCAGGGAGCCGTTCAGCAGTATTTGCTGGACATGGCCGCGGATTTTCGCCGCCAGGCGGCTTCTCCCAGCCAGATCGTCCTACAGGCCGAGAAAATCATAAGCAGGCGGTACTCGGACAATCTGAGCCTGCAGGTGGTGGCCGACGAGGTGCACGTCACGCCGGTCTGGCTAAGCAAGCTGTTCAAGAAGGAAAAGAAGATGACGTTCCTCGAATATTTGACCGAAGTGAGAGTGCAGCAAGCGAAGGAGATGCTGGGGGACGTCAAATTCAAAATCTATCAAATTTCGTACGAAGTAGGCTACAAGGACCCGGTTCACTTCACGAAGCTGTTCAAAAAGCACGTCGGCTGCACGCCGAAGGAATTCCGCAGGCAGAGGGGAATCGCCGATGATTAAGGCTTCCTTGAAGCTGGCCTCATCCTTTCGCAACAAAATGATACTGATCTTTTTCGCGATCACGATCGTTCCTTTTATCGTTTTCGCTTATTACGCGTACATGAAATCGATCGAAGGCATCCAGAACGCGAACGCCACGTTCTCCATGAGTTATCTTCAGCAGGCGAAGGCGAACTTCGAGACGTATCTCACGCAGGTCAACGACCGGATCAACGACTTGATCGGCAACAAGTCGCTGCAGGCCTGGCTGGAGGAGGAGCCCCGAAGCCAGGAGGAGGAAGAGGCGTTCGCGGTCGACATGCTGGCGCTCGTCTATCAGCACATGCCTCAGATCGACGCGCTGAGAGTGCGGGTGTACCCGATGAACCCGTCCCTCTACCCCAACTATATGAACACGATGGGGGTATCCCTGCAGGTCGAACGGGAAGCCTGGTTTCAAGCGTCGAGCGAGAGCGTCGTGCCGACATGGCATCTGACCATGCCGGAGCAGGGACTGTACGGCAGGCCCCTGCTCACTTACGTGAAGAGATTTACCGGGCTCAACGACCGCAAACCGAGAGGACTGGTCGCCACCGATTTGGCCGAGGACCATCTGCGGCGTTTTTTCTCTCCGTCCAAGCGCATGGAAGGGCAGAAATTTCTGATCGTCGGCCATGACGGCACCGTTCTGTTCGATTCCAACGAGAATGAATGGACGGGCCGGCCCGTCCCTTCCAAACGGTTCATGGAAATCAGCGAAAAAGCCTCCGAAGGCGCGGAGACGCTGCATATGGACGGGGAAGAGAAGCTGATTACGTACGCGAAGATGAACGGCGAGCCGTGGACGGTCGTCAGCCTGACGCCCCTGCATGCCATGACGCATCCGATCAAAACGATGAACAAGCTGCTGATCGTTTTTCTGGCGATCTACATGATCTGCTCGGTCGGCGTCGTCATCTATATTACGATGAATTTCACGCAGCCGGTCGTCAAGCTGGTCCGGCTGATGCGCAAGCTGGAAAAAGGCGAATTCGACTACAAGGGGCCGACCTCCTCCCGAGAGGACGAAATCGGCTGGCTCTACCGGGGCTTCGAAAGCATGACGCGGAAGATCGAAGCCCTGATCGATCAGACGACCCTTTCGGAGAGAAAGAAGAAGGAGCTGGAGCTCCAGGTTTTGAGCCACCAGATCAATCCCCATTTTCTGTACAATACGTTGGAATCGATTCGCTGGAAGGCGGAAAATCACGGACGAAGCGACATCGGGGAAATGGTATCGGCGCTCGGCAACCTGCTGCGGCTTAGCCTGAACCAGGGCAAGGATATTACGACGGTCGGCCGGGAGGTCGATCAGGTGAAGGCTTACGTCCAGATCGAGCAGGCGCGCATGGGAATGCCGCTGAGAGTGCTGTATTTCTTCGACGAGGACATGCTCTGGCTTCCGTTCACGAGACTGCTGCTGCAGCCTCTCGTGGAGAACGCGATCCACCACAGCATTCGCGACAACTTCGAGAAGGGTAAGGTTATTCTATCGGGTTACGTCGAGGAGCGCGATATCGTGATCGAGATTATCGACAACGGCCGGGGAATTCCGGAGTCGGTGCTTCGGCAGTTGGACTCCGAAGAGACGGACGGCAAGGAAGGCCGCCGCCAGGGAGTCGGGCTGCGCAACGTCAACGAGAGGCTCAAGCTTTATTTCGGCAACGGCTACAAGCTATCGATCGAGACCGGTCCGGGCATGGGGACGAAAATCACGCTTCGCCATCCCATTCTGGAGAACGACGTACCGGAAGAGGCCGGAGGCATTCAGAACGCGAACTAAGCGGAGAGACCATGCGGAGAGGCGGCAGGCGCAACGGCAGCCTGTCGTCTTTTTTTTCAGAAAGCCTCCAAATTGGCCCGAGATGTTCTAAGAAACCTGCTATCGCCTCGCCAAACGCCCACATTTCGTCCGAGATGCCTGACAAAACCTGCTATCTGCCCCCGTCTGCCCTCCTCTAAAGGGCCAATAATCGAAAACGAGATAGAAATCCCTATACAAATGTTAAGATTGCCTTATTTTGGAGAATCCCCGTCGGGATTACGCTAAAGTCAGATCGCGAAGTAATTTATGTAAGCACTTACAAGGCGATCGGAGAGGAGGGTGGACGCGCATTCACACAGAAGGGGGCCGGATGCGTAATCACACAGAAGGAGACCGGACGCGCATTCGCACAAAAGGAGGTGTGGTCAAGGAATTACAGCTGCAGGGAAGTGGCCAAACGACCTATCAATAGGATGAGGAGGGATTTAAGGATGCGATTACCACGATCATCGACCGGTTTCAGGCCATTCGCGCTCTTCGCGCTGATCGCCGCCCTGTTGGTCGGACCGCTCTCGCTCGCGCCTTCGACGGCGTCCGCGGCGTCGGCTTTCGCGCAGACGCCAGCTTCGGGCTTCAGCAGCCAATCGGGCATTCAACTCGAGAATTCGAGCGAAGGCGGCCAGAACGTCGCGTTCGTCGACAACGGCGATTACATCGCCTTTACCGGCATGGATTTCGGAGCGGGGGCATCTTCCTTCCAGGCGCGGGTAGCCAGCAATGCGTCGGGCGGCAATATCGAGCTGCGCCTGGGCAGCCAGAACGGCACGCTGATCGGCACGTGCGCGGTGCCGGGAACAGGCGGCTGGCAGAACTGGATGACGGTTACGTGTCCGGTTAACGGGAATCCAAGCGGCGCGCAGACGCTGTACCTGAAGTTTACGGGGGGCGCCGGCAATCTGTTTAACGTACTATGGTTCAAATTCGCGGGCGGGCTGTCCGCGTTCACCCGGATCGAAGCGGAAAGCTACAGCAGTCAGTCGGGCATCCAGCTCGAGCCTTCGAGCGAGGGCGGCCAGAACGTCGCGTTCATCGATAACGGCGATTACATTTCGTTCGCCGGGGTCGATTTCGGCAGCGGAGCGGCTTCCTTCCGGGGGAGGGTAGCCAGCAACGCGGCGGGAGGCAATATCGAACTGCGTCTGGGCAGTCAGAACGGTACGCTGATCGGTACGTGCGCGGTGCCGGGAACGGGCGGCTGGCAGAACTGGACGACGGTCTCTTGCCCCGTCAGCGGCGCCTCGGGCGTTCACGACCTGTATTTGAAATTTACCGGAGGGACCGGCAACTTGTTCAACGTCAACTGGTTCCAATTCGACGCCTCCGGGCCGCAGACGGGCGGGGACGTGGAAGGCAAACTGTTCGCGGGTTATCAAGGCTGGTTTAACGCCGCGGGAGACGGTTCTCCGAACGGAGGCTGGATTCATTGGTCGAAAAACAGCAACGCTCCGACGGCCAACGTTAACGTCAACTTCGAGTTGTATCCGGACATCCGCGAATACTCGAAGCTGTATCAGACGAATTTGGCCAACTTCGGCAACGGTACGCAGGCCAAGCTGTTCTCGTCCTACGATCAGGAGACGGTCAACAAGCATTTCGAATGGATGCGGACCTACAACATCGACGGGGCCGCGCTGCAGCGCTTCGGCGCCGACGAGAGCGACGTTCCGAACAACTGGAAGACGAATCGCGACAGCGT
>JAEZZE010000261.1 GCA_023418755.1 Bacillota bacterium
CCGTTAACCGGCCCAATCGGAGCGCGCTTCGGCAAATGTCGTCGCAACAGGACCTATTGCATACGAACTAAACCTAAAAATAACCTAAAAATCGCCGATTTCCCCGTACTTTCTACCTATTTCGAGAAATTTTTTTGCAGAGTGGCAGGATTTTTTTAACAAGGGGCAGAATAGTATCCATCGTGCACCAAAAAATCAACGTTCCGGTGCCCCAAGAGGGATAGGGAACGAATAAAAGGTTCAACCATAGGAGGAATTCCGTAACATGAACAAAACAGACCTGATCAACAACATCGCAGACAAAAGCGGCTTGACGAAGAAAGACGTGGAATCCGTACTGAACGGCTTCCTGGGCGAAGTGACCGACGCGTTGTCCAAAGGCGACAAGGTTCAACTGATCGGCTTCGGCACGTTCGAAACTCGCAGCCGTTCCGGCCGCGTAGGCCGCAACCCGCAGACGGGCAACTCCATTACGATTCCAGCTTCCAAGGTTCCTGCGTTCAAAGCGGGCAACAAACTGAAAGACGCCGTAAAGTAAAACATGCGTCTGGATAAATTCCTGAAGGTGTCGCGCCTTATCAAGCGCCGCACCGTCGCGAAGGACGTGTCCGATCAAGGACGCGTCCTTCTCAATGGCAGGGAAGCCAAGCCCAGCGCGACCGTCAAAATCGGGGATGAGCTGGACATCCAATTCGGACAACGCACGCTGACCGTGCGGATCGAACGTTTGACGGAGTCTACCCGCAAGGAAGACGTCGCCGGGATGTATACCGTTCTGCAGGAAGAGGTCCGCAAACGCGAGGACGATCCCTTCGGATTGTAACGATGAAACACGTCGGCTATCGTCGAAGTCAGCCTTTGGGCTGGCTTTTTTAATTTTCCGAATCCGAACCTCCTTCGGAGCCATCGCGAATCCGAACCTCCTTCGGAGCCATCGCGAATCCGCCGATTCCAAGAGAGCGGCGCAGCCGGGTATGCCGGCACAGAGCTCTCCTAACCCAAGTTTTTACGGTAGTCCGCCGGCGTAAATCCGGTCGTGTCTTTGAACGTTTTGCTGAAATGCTTCCAGCTCCCGTACCCGACCATTTCGGCGACTTCGTAGATTTTGTTCGTCGGATCCTTCAGCAGCCGCTTGGACTCCTCCATTCGCAACGACGTCAAAAACTCCATGAACGTAGCCCCCGATTTCTCCTTGAATACCCGGCTTAAATATTGAGGCGTGACGTAGACGCTCTCCGCAACGTCGGATAGCGTTATCGGCTTATGGAGATTCGACCGAATGAACGATTTGGCGTGCGACAGCACGTTTCCCTCTTGCTTATGCGGGGCGGCCCGATCCAGGACCGAAGAAAACCAATCCATCGTCGATGCAATCCATTGTTCCTTGTTTCTGGACCATAACAGGTCGTTAAGGAGGATCAGGATGTCTTCGGCGCCGGTCGAGGGGACGGGCTGCCCCGAAGCGGTCCGCATGTTTTCTTGCAAGGTCAACAGAATCAGCTCCGTCGACTGCAAAATATGAAGAGCGTTATTTTGCCCCGCCGCTTCCTGCAAGAGCAATTTCAACTGCTCGGTCATCCGGGCGTGATTGCCCGTGTCCCAATAAGCGAGCAGCGGATTCAGATTGAGCTTGAGTTCGGCGGCCGGGGGAGCGGCCGACAAGAACGCCTCGCGGTAGGTTCTGACCGAAGGTCCGCCGGTAACACGGGCGAATAACGCCTTGCACGCCTCCAGAAGCGAGGAATACAGGCGCATGCCGTCGGAGGTCGGCTCCGAGATGCCGAAGCTGAGCGACGTTCGGATTTTCTCCTTCCAGAACGAGGAGATGTCGCGAGTCACGGCGTCGGCCGTGCCGGCGACGGCTTGTTCGGTCTCGCCGTACACGCCGAGAATCATGTTGCTGGATTTGCTCATGGAGTGTCTGAGCAAGCAGACCCCCGAGGTTCCCTCAACGACTTCGGAGGCCACTTGGTATAGAATCCAGTTCAGCGTGTTCGGTCCTCCGATTTCCGTCGCCCGGGCGCTTGAAGCTTCGTCGAGATCGCCGACCACGATGCATTTCCAAGGGAACTCCGCATACGCGAATTTGTCCCAGTCCCATTTCAGGTTGCGCTGGGATTGCCGTCTTTTCTTTAACGAAATGCGTTTCAAGGCCGCGGCCAGCTCGGTCTGCTTAAGCGGCTTAAGGAGATAGTCGCCGATGCCCAATTGGACGGCTTTCCGGAGATATTGGAAGTCCGAATGGCCGCTGAGGAAGAGGATGTCCGTATTCGGAAAACGTTCTTTGACCAGCTCGGCTAAGCGGATTCCGTCCATTCCGGGCATGCGAATGTCGGAGATGAGAACGTCCGGCGGCTGGACGATCATCCGGTCCAACGCTTCTTCGGCATTGGAACAGACGGACAGAAGTTCGGGGGATAGCGAATCGATGCGCCCGATCATGACGGACAAGCCTTCCCGAATGGGCTGTTCGTCGTCTACGATCATGATTTTCATGCCGTTGAAGCTCCTTTGCTTTTAGTGAGGGGAAGGTAGAGCGATACTTGCGTGCCGACTCCCTCGAAACTTTCCATGTGCAATTCGGCTTGTTCGCCGTAGTAATGCCGAAGTCTCTTGTAGACGTTTGTCAGTCCGATCGAAGAAGAAGGGGAAGAGTCGTTTTTCATTTTCTCCAGCAGCTCCATCAACGTCTCCGAACTCATGCCCGCGCCTTCGTCCACGATCCCGACGAACAGCCGCCCGTCTTTCTTGCGGATGCTCACGACGACGCTAACCGTGCCGTCGATCGGGGACACGCCGTATTGGATGGCGTTTTCGACGATAGGCTGAATGATCAGGCTCGGAATGACGGCGTCCAGAAGTTCCGGTTCCGCTTCGAAATGGACTTGCAGTTGGTCGCCGTTTCTGAGCTTATAAATCGCGAGCAGGCTTTCGATGAATTCGACCTCGCGCCTGACCGGCACGAAATCGTCAAGGGCGGCCGTTTTGTATTTCAAGAGATTTCCGAACGAGACGATGCCGTTCTCCGCGTCTTTGTGATTCCCTTTCAACATCGTCATCCGGATCGATTCCAACGTATTGAACATGAAGTGGGGATTCATTTGGCTTTGCAGAAACCGGATTTCGGCTTCTTGCTTCAGCAGCTTGCTGGAATACACTTCGTTGATCAAGAACCGAATCCGCCCCGACATTCTTTTCATGGCCAGGTATAGCCTGCCGATCTCGTCGTACTGGACGGGATAAGGCTCGATCGTGTAATCGTTCTTCTCGAAGTCGGCCACCTGACGGCTAAGCGAACGAAGCGGCCGGGTCATGCCCAGGGAGATAAAGATCGACAGCAGGCAAGCCACCGCGACCGATACCGAACCCACAAGCCAGGTAATCTCGCCGATCCGGCTGATCTGCGAGGTCAGGTTCGCGTAGGGAATCAGGGATACGACGTGCCATCCGGTTTTAGGGGAACTATTGAAGCTAAGGATGTATTTCCGATCGTTCTCGCGAATCGTTCTCGATTTGGGAACCGCCTCGGCTTGGCCTAGCGCCAAGCCGTATTTGCCGGACCACGCTTCCCCGATCGCGGGCGCGTCGCTGGAATAGACGATTTTGTCCCTTTGGTCGACGACGAACAAGGATGAATGGGCTCCGAAGTCGATCCCTTGCAAAATATTGTGAATGGACTCGAGGGAGCCGAACACCTGCACGACGGCAAGAAGCTGCTTCGAACCCGCAAGCCGAATCGGTTGCGCGACGGAAAAGGAATAAGTCGGCGGACCGAAAAAGGTTTGTCGGATCGTGCCCAGCACGGACAAGGTGAAGTCCTTGTCGTCAAGCTCTCCGAACCACGGTTGGGAGGCATAAGAAGCCTCGATCCAATAACCGCCGCCGAAAGATTTGACGTAAGCGTCGCCTCTCTCCGTATACAGGACGACCCCGAGCAAATTATTGTTGTTAACCCCCGTAATGAATTCCAAGGACTTGTCCACCATCAGGGAATACTCGAGAGATCGTTCCTTGCCGGATTCCTCGGAAAGTCCCTTGGCCAATAGACCGTAGTAGGGGCTGGAGAGAATGGTCTGAGAGGTGGCGATCATGTTGTCCACGTAAGTATCCATGTGCTTGTTCAATTGATCGATTTGTTGGGGAACCAAGTCGTTGATCTGCTGCAGGGAGGTTGTCCGGAAAATCGAGAACGCGATATAGGCGAACAAGGAAACCACGCTCACGATTAATAGGGAATAAGAAACCATCAGCTTGACCGCAAGCGGCCAATGCGAGTAGCGAAGCCGGGTGTTTCTCATGCGGAATCTCCTCCTGGTTTTCATTATATCGGGTTGAAATCCGAATTAAAGCGATTGCGGCAAAAGGATAATTATTCTTCCCTTTTCACAATAATGGCGCATATTCAACTCTCGGGCAGAGAGGCTATGATGAATGGCGAAGGAGGTGAAGCGGTTGAACGGAGCGGAATCGGGAGGCCGCTGGGACGGAGTTAAACGACATTGGTTCTTGTACCTCATGCTGCTGCCCGCGGTCGTTTATTTTATCTTGTTG
>JAEZZE010000337.1 GCA_023418755.1 Bacillota bacterium
GGACAGATGATATCCGCTTCCCTGCTGGTCCGCGAGCGGATCCAGAAAAGCGGTAAATCGGTCGCCCCGGAACCCGAAGCCCGCATCGGGATTCAGCAGCAGGTAGAAGCTTGTCCCGAGCGCGGCCAAGCCGACCAGAACGGCGGAGGAGAGCAAAATATGCTTGAGGTTCGATCCGCCGGCGACGACGATGGCCGACGCGCACATCACTAGGATGGCCCACGAGCCGAAATCGGGCTGAAGCATGATGAGGAAGGCGAAGAAGCCGACGACGATCATGACGGGGAGCAGCCCTTTTTTGAAATCCCGGAACTTCTCGTCCTTCTTCGCGATGATCGCCGCCAAGTACAGAATGATGGCCAGCTTGGCGAATTCGGTCGGCTGAACGCCGAAGGTGCCGATACCGAACCAGCTTTTCGCGCCGTTCCTCGTCTCCCCGATAATCGGAACAAGAATGAGAAGGATAAGCGTGCCGATGAAGAAGAGCATAAACAGCTTTTTGTATTTCTGATAGTGGATGTTCATCAGAACAAGCATGATAAACGTGCCTAGCCCGACCCACATCAACTGGCGCTTCAGGAAGTAGAAGGCGTCATTGTTGTAGGCGGGCTTGGCTACCGCCACGCTCGAGCTGGCGCTGAATACCATGATCAATCCGAATCCCACGAGCAGAAGCGTCAGAATCAGCAACAGAAAATCTGGCGCGCCGCGCTGGCCGCTCTCCGGAGATTTCATCCCGCGTTCCCCCGCGCCGCTTAGGATAGCAGCTTCTTCAGATCCTGCACGCGCTGCTTCGCGGTATTCAAGATCGGCTCGGGAATCGGGGATTCGTAATCCAGGCCATGCGGGAAAGTCGATCGTCCGATATAGACGCCTTCCACTTCCAGAACGGCATGCGGATTTTCCAGCTTGCCTTCGATGGCTCTAGTCGAGACGCGCAGATAGTAGTCCTGTCCGCTTGACCGGTCCTGAAGCTTCAAATCGTAAGTCGCGCGGCGATATTCCCACTGCCAGCGAACGAAGCCTAGCTTCTCGCCGGATTCGTCCAGATGCCCGAGATCGCTGCGCATGCCGTTCAATCCTGTATTTTCGAGTAACATGTGTAATCCTCCTTATGTAGGTGCATCAACGTGCGGCTGTTCGCGCTTGGTCATGGCCCTTTTCGGGCAAGCGCCGTCCAATTTCCATGATAGTCGGTTTGCATGCCTTCTGCAAGCCTGGGGTATCTCCTAAGTTCGAACGTTCGTTGACAATTCGTCGCGGTCCGTCCGCCGGGCAGGTTACGGAGCCTTGCCGTTTCTGATACAATAATAGAATTACGAGGTTTCGGAAAGGGGTTGTCGCCATGACGGTCAACGAGCAATCGCTTCGGTCTCTTTACGGGGATATGGTGAAGTGGCGCCGGCATCTTCACCGCCATCCCGAACTGAGCTTCCGGGAATACGAAACGTCCGATATGGTCGCGGGGCTGCTGGAGGAATGGGGGCTGGAGGTACGCCGCGGCGTCGCCGGCACGGGTGTCGTGGCGAGGCTCGACGGCGGCCTGCCGGGCCGGGCGATCGCGCTTAGGGCCGACATGGACGCCTTGCCGATCGAGGATGCCAAAGACTGCGAATATCGCTCCGCCGCCCGGGGAATCATGCATGCTTGCGGCCATGACGGCCACACGGCCGAACTGCTGGCCGTGGCCAAATATTATAGTCTCCACCGGGAGGAGACGGCGGGTTCTCGCGTCTTTCTGTTCCAACCGGGAGAAGAGACGCTCCCCGGAGGCGCGATTCGAATGATCGAGGACGGCGCGCTCGACGGGGTCGACGCGGTCTACGGAGTTCACCTCTGGTCTCCTCTGCCGTGCGGCGCCGCGACGACCAGACCGGGGCCGTTCATGGCCACGCCGGACGAGTTCGAGATCGAGATCGTCGGACGCGGCGGGCACGGCGGACTGCCGCACGAGAGCAAGGACGCGCTCGTGGCGGGAGCCTCTCTCGTCGTCGCGCTGCAGACGGTCGTGTCCCGCAGCGTCGATCCGCTCGACGCGTCCGTGCTCACCGTCGGCAGATTTTCCTCGGGAACGGCGAACAACGTCATCGCCGCGAGCAGCAAGCTTGCCGGAACGGTGCGTTCCTTTAACAAGGAAATGAGGGAGCTCGTCCGGGGAAGGATGGAGGAAATCGTCAAGCATACGTGCGCGATGCACGGATGCGATTATCGATTTCGCTTTATCGAAGGCTATCCGCCCGTCGTGAACGACGCCCGCGAAGCGAAGCGGGTGCTGAGGATGATCGCCAAGCATTTGCCGGATGCGGAGAACGGACCGTGCGAGCGGATTATGGCGGGCGAAGATTTCTCTTACTACCTCGAGCGCAAGCCGGGCTGCTTCTTTTTCGTAGGGGCGGGAAAGCCGGAAGGAAAATCGGCGCCTCACCATCATCCGATGTTCGATCTCGAGGAGGAAGCGATGCTGCATGCCGCCCGGCTTCTGATCGCGGTGGCGGACGACTCCGCGGTCGATTCCGAGATTGGCGCGCCGGACGGGGAATAAGCGGTTTTTACCTGTATGGGGAATCGGCGTTTCGGCCATTCTACTGAAGAACCGAATAAGGATGCCGGACCGGGTCCGCGGGACGCCGGTCTCGGCCGTACAGGAGGCTTACGATGAGGAAAATTGCCGACATTATGTCGACGGACTGCGTCACTCTTTCCCGGCAGGCCAGCATTACGGAAGCCGCGCGTATTATGAAGGACCGCGATATCGGCTTCATTCCGGTCGTGGAGGGTCGCAGGCTCGTCGGCGTCGTAACCGACCGCGACCTCGTTATTCGCGGCTATGCGGACAACCGCTCGGGCTCCGAACCTTTGGACGAAGTATTGTCCAACGACGTTCGCACGATTACTTCGGACATGTCCGTCGACGATGCGGCGGCCGTGATGGCCGCGGAACAGATTCGGAGGCTGCCTGTCGTGGACGACGGGCAACTGGAGGGCATCGTCTCGATCGGCGACTTGGCGGTCCGCGAAATTTTCGTCAACGAGGCGGGCGAGGCGCTGAGCGAAATCTCGGAGCCTGGCGGCAGCTCTTCCTACGCTCACTAGGTTTAAGTCGGGCCCATCACTCGGAAAGTTCCGGGGGATGGGCTTTTCGCGCGCTCGGGAACATGCATGAGAAGCGGGAGAGGAGGAGAACCTTGTTAACGACGGGAGGAATGACGGATGGAAAATACACGGCCGCTGTGGGTGCAGTCCGACGGCACGTTGCTGCTGGACGAGCGGCATCCGGAGTACGCGGCGACGCGGGATTTTTTAAGGGAAGTCGCGATTTTGCAAAAGCGTCCCGGCAGCTGGCACACTTACCGGCTGACGCAGGTGACGCTATGGAACGCGGCTGCGGCGGGCTGGACCGCGGAAGGCGTAATCGAGCGGCTTTCCGCCCTGTCGCGCTGTCCGCTGCCGCCCGCGGTGGAGCAAAACATCCGAATGCAGACGAACCGGTACGGAAGGCTGCGGCTCGCGAGCGACAACGGCGGGCTCATCCTGGAGAGCGATTCGCTTGAATTGATGGCGCGCGTGAGCCGCTTGGAATCGGTCCGGCTTTGTCTGGCCGGCGAACCGGATGGAGCAAGAGCCGCCGTCCGTCCCGAAGCTCGAGGCTGGATTAAGCGCGAGTTGGCCTCCCTTGGCTATCCGGTCAAGGACGAGGCCGGTTTCCATAAGGGCCAGCCGTTATCCGTGGCGTTGAGGACGGAGACGGAAGACGGCGCGCCGATCGTGCTGAGAGACTATCAGAAGGAAGCGGCCGACGCTTTGCTGCGAGATTCCGCGGGCAGCGGGGTAGTCGTGCTTCCGTGCGGGGCGGGCAAAACATGGGTCGGCATGGCCGCGCTCGTCCGGCTGCAATGCGAGACGCTCATTCTGACCCCCAACGGAGTTTCGGTGGCGCAGTGGATATCGGAGCTTCTGCGGAATACGACGCTCGCGAGCGCCGAGATCGGCGAGTATACGGGACAATCGAAGAACGTAAGGCCGATTACGGTCGCGACCTATCAAGTGCTTACCTACCGTTCTTCCAAGGATGGGGATTACCCGCACCTCGAGCTCTTCGTCGACAGGGACTGGGGGTTGATCATTTACGACGAGGTCCATCTGCTGCCCGCTCCCGTATTCCGAATGACGGCGGATATCCAGGCAACGCGAAGACTGGGACTTACGGCTACGCTGGTGCGCGAGGACGGCAGGGAGGAAGACGCTTTCGCGCTGATCGGACCGAAGAGATACGACCTTCCCTGGAAGACGCTGGAGGCCGGGGGCTGGATCGCCGAGGCGGAGTGCACCGAGTTGCGCGTGCCGATGGAGCCCTCGGCCGCCGCCGATTACGCCTCGGCTTCCAAGAGCCGGCGCAACCGGATCGCCGGGGAAAACCGGCGGAAAGTCGAAGTCGTGAGAGCGCTGTTGCGGCGGAACTCCGGAATTCCGACGATCGTGATCGGCCAGTATTTGGATCAGCTGCGCGAATTGGCGGAAGAGCTGTCTTTGCCCCTCGTTACCGGAGAAATGCCCTTGCGGGGACGCAAGGAACTGTTCGAGAGGTTCAAGCAGGGCGAGATCGGCGTTCTTCTCGTCTCCAAGGTCGCCAACTTTGCCGTCGATTTGCCGGACGCGGCGCTGGCGATCCAGGTGTCCGGAAGCTTCGGCTCCCGGCAGGAGGAGGCGCAGCGCCTCGGCCGCATTTTGCGTCCGAAGAAAAACGGGGCCAAGGCCCGATTTTATTCCCTCGTCAGCGAAGGGACGGACGAGGTGGATTTTTCGCGCAACCGCGGACGTTTCCTGCTCGAACAAGGATATCCCTACAAGATCGACTACTGGAACGGCGAACGTGCCGGAGAAGCTGCCGGGGAGGTGCGCCCGTGAACATTATGAGATCCGTTGAAAGGCTGCCCGAGGCGATAAAGCGGCTCATTCTGTCGGATCCTGCGGTCAAGGCGGGGAGACTGACGGGCATGGAGCTGGCGGACGTGCTGTCCGACCCGGAATGGGCGGAAGCCTGGTTCCGCCGCTGTCGCGACGACGGCCAGCTATCGGTGCTACGGGGCGTCCTGAGAAAATACGGCGCGAATCCGTTCGAGCTGGAACGGATTGCGGCCCGCGCGGAAGAGGAATTCGGCATGACGGGGGCGGAAGCGCGCGTCGCGGTCGCGAAGCTAAGAAGAAGCGGCATCGTCTTCGCGGTGCGCAAGAGCTGGGGGGATCGCCTGTTCTACGTGCCGGACGATGCCGTAGCGCTGTGGCAGCCCCTCTTGCTGCCCGCGGACAATCGGCCGCTTGATCCGGATGAAGCCCGGGAGGTCGTTCCGAACGCGGCGCGATATCGTCAGCCTCTGGCGCTGGAGCTGTTGTCCGCATGGCACGAGATAGCGAGAAAGCCGATCGTCCGAACGGCCAAGGGGGCGCCGCAGGCGGCCGCGGTCGATCGCTTGACGAAAGCGATGGGACTGGAGCCGGACGATCTGGCCGGATTGCTGCCGCCGTACCCCTATGCGGAGCTGCTGCCGCCTCAAGCGATGCTTGCCCTGGATCTCGGATTGGCTTGCGGCGTGTTGGCGGAGCGGGACGGGGCCATCGGCGCGAGGGACGACGTTTTGCTCGGCTGGCTCGCGCTGTCGCGGCTGGAAGCCGAGCGCAGGCTGCGGAAAATGGTCATCGCCAGATACTGCTCGGTCGATCCGGCCTTTCACCTGGGCGTATCGGCGGCGCTGGCGCTGGACGACGGGCGCTGGCACACCGAAGGCCGGATAAGCGAATGGCAGAGCCGCGAAGAAGCCGGCAGGCGGTTGGCGATATTGGAGGCGTTCGGATGGATCGAACGGGGGGAATGGAGGGGACGGACGGTCATTAGAAAGCGGGCGGAGCCGGGAGGCGACGACGAGCCCGGGGAAGACGCGTTTATCGTGCAGCCCGACGGGGAAATTCTCGTTCCTCCGGAGGTCGGCTTAAGAACGCGATGGACGCTGCTCGATCTGGCGGAAATGGCGCAAGCGGACGCGCTGTGCGTCTATCGGCTGACGAAGCGTTCGTGCGAGCGAGCTCACCGCTTGGGCTATTCGCTGCGCAAGGCGCTGGATTTTCTGGAGCGCAGCTCCGGGGACCCGGTGCCGGAGCCCGTATATGCGGCGCTTAACGATTGGTTCGCTTCGCTTGGGAGAACGGAACTGGTCGAAGCTTTGGTGCTGCGCACCGACGGCAAGGAGCTCGCCGACGCTTTGGCGGAAGACCCGGAAATGGCACGGATGATTGTCGAACGGATCGGGGACGTACACTTTCTGGTCGACTCCGCTTGCGGCAAACGGATAAGGGCTCGGCTCCGCCAAGTCGGGTTCCCGGCTTTGGATGCCGCTCTGCCTGCGCCGGGAGCGCTGCCCGGCGAAGGCGCCGACGACATTGGAAGTAGCTCGGATGCCGTTCTGGCCGCGCAGGGAGCGCTCGGAGGCGCCAATGGCGGAAAACGCGCCCGGGCCGCCGAAAGCCGGAGGGAAGAGGGACCGGCTGCGGCGGCAGGCCGGAAGGGAGAGTCTCCGGCGCCGGAAGGCGAGCGCGGCTGGATCGGCGCCGGACCGATCCTGTACTCGTTCGAGGCCGACAGGGAAG
>JAEZZE010000345.1 GCA_023418755.1 Bacillota bacterium
GTAACGTCCCCAAGGAAGGCAGTTGCCGGTATGAAGAGGATTTTCGCCATTTTATGGCTTATTGTCCTGACGGGTTGCGGCAAGGAAGCCTACGAACCCGAGGCCGCTCCCGAAGACGGCCGGGAACGCGGGCTCATCGCGGTCGACGGACCGATGACGATATCCAGCAACAGCTTGTATCCGTTCAGGACGACGAACGAGCAATTGCAACTCCAATTGGTGAAAGGGAGATATTACGAAGATTGGACACCGGGACCGTTCATAGGCAGAGGCTGGTCCGGGGAGTTCCGGTTAGTTCTTGCCGACGATTCCGGGCAGGTCAAGGAAGAGTTTCCGCTAAGCGATTATTTCGATGATGCGCTGGTGTTCAATGCCTTGTTCGAAATCGAGTTCGAAGATTACAACGGGGACGGGAACGTGGATTTCGCGCTCGGACAGTACGGCTCGAGCAACGGGAACTTCTACAAGCTGTTCACTCTTACCGAGGACAACCGATTGGAAGAGCTTAAAGTGCGGGGACATCGCGATCTGTTCATCAGCGCGGCGGACGGCAGATATTCGACGAAGTTGGAAAAGACCGGGGACCGTTCCTTCAAGAAATCGGCTTACGACAATTCGATCGGGGAACAGGTGGAGAAGAGCTTTACGTGGAACGGGACCGAGTTCGTCGAGGAAGACGAGGACCAATAGAGCGGAGATTACGCGGTACCGAACGAAGCGTTTCGGATGCCGGCAGGCTTCCGGGGCTTCGTTGTTTGACGATGCCGTCGCCCGATCGATAGCGACATCCAAGCGGGAACGCGCCGACGGAGATCCGTGAAATTCAGAGCAAATAGGAGGCGCTAGCGGCATGAAGCTTCATTTAAGAAGCGCGACCTTGGACGATCTGGAGCTGTTGGCGGATATGAATCGGCAGCTGATCGAAGACGAAGGCAGCTCCAATCCGATGAACGGGGACCAATTGAGACAGCGCATGCGGAACTGGCTGACGACGGATTGGCAAGCCGATCTTCTAATAAACGGCGGAGACGTCGTCGGGTACGCTCTCTATCAGTTTAGAAACAATGTCTATCGGCCGGAAGTCCGGGAAGCGTACTTGCGGCACTATTTTATAAGCCGGACACATCGGACAACGGGGTACGGCCTTCAAGGGATGAGGCTTCTGCAGGAACTGAGGTTTAAGGACGTCGCGACGACCGAGATCGACGTGCTGGTATCGAACCGGATCGGCAACCGTTTTTGGCTAAAAGCCGGATTCGAGCCGTATGCGACCAATATGAGGAGGAGTCATTCTTCAAACCGGAAGGATGAGGAATAACGTGGCGGAAAGTCGTCAAGGAGCGGCGTTGGCAGTTGAGTCGCTTGAGGGAGCGGGAGAACGAAATCATGATCAAGTATAATATTTGTTTTATTAAGCGAGGAGACGAAATCCTGCTGCTGAACCGGAAGTTCGCCCCCTGGATGGGGCGCTGGAACGGAGTGGGCGGCAAGCTGGAGATGGGCGAGGAGCCGCGCGACGCGATGATCCGGGAAATCGCGGAGGAGACGAACCTGGAGCCGGACCTGTACCGCCTGCATTACAAAGGGATGATCACCTGGAACGACGACGATGCCAGCTTCGGCGGCATGTATTTGTACGTGGCGGAGGTGCCTGCGGGCTTCGCCTACCCGACTCCGGTTCGGACGGAAGAAGGAATCCTGCACTGGATGCCGATTGACTGGATGATGGATGAAGATAACGGCGGGGTCGTATCGAATATTCCGAGATTTCTGGAGTCGGCGCTGAGCGATACGAACTGCTACGAGCACCATTGCTATTACCGGAAAGATGAACTCGTATCTCTAAGCTCCTGCGCGATAGATCCATTTACGGAAACCGATCGTCTGCTTCGGGAAACCTACCTGCGAGAAGCTCACAGGGAAGTGTTGGCGGTTGGATAACAAGGAGGCGAACCGAATGTCGGATCCGCTAATAATGGCAAGAGGCACGAACGACGAAGCCGTCTACGTGCGTAACAAACTGATCGAATTCAATTCCAAGCACGCTCCGAGCGGAACATACGAGGAATACAATCTTACGTTTAAAAACGAGGACGACGTCATCGTCGCCGGCCTGAACGGCGTTATGCGTTGGAACTGGCTGGACGTCGATATTCTCTGGGTGGCCGACGCTTATCGCGGCAAGGGATTGGGACGAAAGCTGCTGGAGGAAGCCGAGCTCTTCGCGCGGGCGAAGAAGTGCACCTTCGTCAAATTAAACACGTTCAGCTTTCAAGCTCCAGAATTCTATAAGAAATACGGTTACGAAGTCATCGCGATCATCGAGGATGCCCCGATCGGGTGCAAGCATTATTTCTACAAGAAAAATCTATTGCCCTAAATCATGCGCCTTCGGTTATGACGGGAAATGAAGCAGCACCGTTCGAAGCGCGCGCAAACGAAACGGGGCGTTCGAAGCGCGGGTGCAATCGCAACGGGCCGGCGAATCGGCGTTAATCCGCCAGAACGGACATGCTGGACCGGGCGAAGCTCGTAAACTTGCGCAGGTGGGGAGACAGCGTTTCCTCGTCGCGAAGCGCGAGACAGATGAACCGGTTGTTGCGATAACGGGGAAGAGGACGCTGGAGCAGTTCGCCGGACTGCGTTTCCCGGATCGCGCTTCGCCACGGCAGCACCCCCACGCCCATATTGCACTTTAACCCCTCTTTGATCGTCTCGATCGCCCCCATTTCCATGGCCGAATCCAGCTTCAGCCCGACCCGTTCGGCCCATTCGTTCGTCAGCTGCCGCGAGGTCGTCCCCGATTCGTGCAGCAGAAACGTTTCCCGCAGAAGCTGCTCCACCGAGATTTCCTCGGAAGAGGCCAGCGGATGCTCGGGGGACAGAAACAGCCTGAGCCCGTCCTCCGCCAATCTGTGAACGACAAGCCCTTCATCGTCTTCCACCTTCTCGGGCAGCGACACGATCGCCGCGTCGATCTCGTAATTGCGCAGCATCGCCAGCGTCGATCTCGCTTTCTTGACGGTCAGCAGCAACTGCACGTCGGGATGCTGAACCCGGAACTCCGCCAGGTGCCTGGGGATAAAGTAAGTCGCGGGCGTATGGCTGGCCCCGATTCGCAATCTTCCCCCTTTGCGGTTTCTGAGCTCGTTCATCCTTTCTTCCGCTTCGTCCACCAGCGTGACGATTCTACGGGCGTAGGGCAGAAGTTCGAACGCGTCGCTCGTCGGCCGGAAACCCCGCGCGTTTTTGCGCCACAGCTCCAGTCCGAGCGTCTCCTCCAGCTTCCGCAGGTGAAAGCTGACGGTGGGCTGCTTCAGGCCCAGCTTCTCCGCCGTTTCGATCAACGTTTGGCCGTCGCACACCGACAAGAACACCTTGAGCTGCTGCACGTTCATCGTATCCCTCCGTTTCTTCGTCATTCGAATTATAGATAAAATCTATATTCATATCAATATCAATAGATTTATTTAACAAAACTAACGGGCGGAATTAACATCGCTTGTACAAACCGATGTTACTTTTTTAGTAGAGCATTTCATACTAGATTGGTGGAGGGTACAAGGGATCATGAAAAAAACGAAAACGAAGCTGACGGGAATATCGCTGCTTCTGGCCGCGACGCTGACGATCATGTCGGCTTGCGGATCAAGCGGCAATCATGCGGCGGAAGGCGGCGCGCAACCTGCGTCATCCCCGTCGGCGGAGAGTTCTCCGTCGCCCGAGACGACGCCGGCAACCGAGGAACCGACCCCCGAGGCGCAGGACGAAGGCACTTTGACCGTGTATCTGAACGATTTCGACGATATTATCGGTCCGATGTTCGAAGCGGCAACCGGGTATAAGATCGACCTGGTCAAGGGCAACGGCGCGGAGATCATGTCCCGCATTCAAGCCGAGAAGGGCAATCCGCACTGGGACGTCGTCTGGCTCGACGCGATGCCTTCCATCTACGGCATGGGAGAAGAAGGGCAACTATTGACGGAATGGGTTCCGGATAATGCGGCCAAGCTGAAGGAGGCGTATCAAGCGTACGTTCCGGAGAACAAATCGTTCTATCCGACCGGCGCTCATGCCGCGGGAATCATCGTCTACAACACGAACGCCTACACGGAGGACCAGGCTCCGAATTCGTGGGACGACTTCGCCAAACCGGAGTTCAAAAATGCGGTCGGCATGGCCGATCCGGCCATCGCGGCTCCCGCGTTTCCGTTCGTCGCCCGCTTCTTCGGCGAGAAGCAGCTTGAAGGGGGCCAAGCCTTCTTCGACTCTCTGTTCGCGAACGGCCTAAAGGTCTATCCGAAAAATCCGAACGTCGCGGCCGCGCTTAGCTCCGGCGAGATCAAAGCGGCCGCGCTGCAGGAGTCCAATGCTTACGGCCTCGTGAACTCCGGCGAGCCGATCGGCATCATCTGGCCGGAAGACGGCGCTCCGGCTTCCGTACGCGTAGCGGCGATCCAGAAAAATACGAAGAACCCGAACGCGGCCAAGGCGTTCGTCAATTTCCTGCTTGACCCGGTCACTCAGCAGCAGCTGATCGACCAAGGCGACGAGAGCTACTTCGAGCCTTCCGTTCCGGACGTCAATCCGAAAGCGGATCGCGCGGCCGACGCCAACCTGGTTGCCGCGGACGCCGCGTGGGCGTTCGAGCACGAAGCCGAGATCAAGCAATGGTTCGCGGACAAAGCGGTGAAGTAAACGGATGCTGAAGCTGAGGCCGAATCAGAACCGCCTCGGATGGTTCGTAAGCCTCGCCCTGTGTATTCTGGTCCTGTTTCCCTTGGCGGCGGTCATCGTTCAGGTGCTGCTGCCGGGGGTTTTATTCGGAGATTGGAAGCTGGTCGACTTGCGGCTCCTGCTGGAGCTGTTTAACCGTCCGTTATGGCTGAAGTCGTTGGAAAATTCCGTGCTTCTGGCATGCGGAACGACGGTGCTGGCTACGCTGCTGGGCGGCATGCTGGCCATGGCGCGAGCGACGTGGCGTTTCCCGACCGCGCGCCTGCTCGACGCGGCCGTCTGGGGCCTGCTGATCACCCCGTCTTTTATTTTGGCGCAGGGCTGGGTCATGTTCGCCGCGGGCGGCGGATTAGCCGTCAAGCTGCTGGGCTGGAGCTGGGTAACGCCCGCCGTATTCCAGCCGGCGGGACTGATCGTCGTCATGACGCTCAGCAAGTTTCCTCTCGCTTATCTTAGCGTGTATACGGCGATGGAATGGAAGGTCGAGCAGCTCGCCGAAGCCGCCAGATTATGCGGAGCGTCCGCCTGGCGCGTCTGGCGCACGGTGCAGGCTCCGCTTCTGCTGCCCGCGTTTCTGGCCGGCGCCGCGCTCGTATTCATGGACACGGTCGGGGATTTCGGACTGCCGGCTTCCATCGCCGCCGTCTACCGGTTTCCGACGCTCCCGTACTCGATTTATTCCGCGCTGTACACGTCGCCGATCCGCTTCGATATGGCCGGAGTTCTGTCCTTTTATCTCGTTCTGCTGATTTCGCTGGCGATGCTGCTGCAATTTTACGTGATGAGGCGGTCTCGCTACGATTTTCTGTCGGCGCGCGCCACCCCGGCGGCTCCGAAGCCGGCCGGCCGGATAACGCCGTTCCTGACGGCCGGCAACCTGCTGTTCCTCCTCGTCGTGATCGGTATTCCGATCGGCACGAACGTGCTCATGTCGCTGTTCCGGACGCAATCCGGAGGATTCACGCTCGACAATCTGACGTTCTCGCACTACGTTTCGCTGTTCGCGGACCATAGCCAACTGCTGGCGGGATTGGGCCGCTCCTTGCTCATCGCTTCCGTCTCCGCGGTGGCGGGACTTGCGCTGGGCGTCGCGGTGGCGTTCGTGCTTACGTATTCCCGGTTCCGCTTCAAGCGCTGGATTGAAGTGATGTCGCTCGTGACGCTGGCCGTTCCGGGCGTCGTGCTCGGCATCGGCTATATTTTCGTCTGGAACCAGGCCTGGCTCGAGAAGATCGGTTTGCTACTGTACGGCAAGCCGGCTATTCTCGTGCTGGCTTCCGTCGCCGGCGCCGTTCCCGTCATAACAAGAATCATGGTGGGCGCGATGGCGAAAGTGCCGGGAACGCTGCTCGACGCGGCGCAGATGCAGGGCGGCTCCCTGCTGAACCGCGTACGTCTCATCCTGGCTCCGCTCATCCGCGGCGCGCTGCTGTCGGCGGCTCTTGCCGCTTTCGGTTCCAGCGTGTTCGACCTGGCGGTCAACGCGATTTTGTTCCCGCCTAACTTCTTTACGCTTCCGGTTTCGATCAACAAAGCTTTCGAAGATTTGAAATTCGGCTACGCTTCCGCCGCCACGATGCTGGGCGGAGGTACGGTCATTCTGATCATCCTGCAGCTGGAGATGCTCCTGCGGCGAAAGGTGGCCCGCACATGAAAGGCGCTTCTCACGAAGGACCGCTTCTGGAAATCAAAGACATCGCCAAGCGTTACGAATCCCATCAAGCGCTGCGGGGCGTCTCTCTCGATATGCGCAAAGGAGAAATCATCAGCGTCTTGGGGCCGTCCGGCTGCGGCAAATCGACGCTGCTGCAGCTCATCGCCGGACTGGCCTTGCCCGACAGCGGAGAAATCCGGCTGGACGGCGATGTAATCTCCTCCTCCCGCGGCATGCGGCCGCCGGAGAAGCGGGGAGTCAACATGGTGTTTCAGGATTACGCGCTCTGGCCGCATCTGAGCGTGTTCGACAACATTGCGTACGGACTGAGATATCGGCGCATGGATCGCGTCGACATGCGCAAGCGCATCGGCGAATTGCTGGAGATGCTGCAGCTCGCCGGCTTGGAGAAGAGGCTTCCTCCGCAGCTGTCCGGCGGTCAGCAGCAGCGGGTCGCGATCGCGCGGGCACTGGCGACGCAGCCCCGGCTGCTGCTGCTCGACGAGCCGTTGTCCAATCTGGACATGCGGCTGCGGATCGAGATGCGCACCGAGATGGCGTATTTGTTCCGTCAACTCGGCACGAGCGTGTTTCATGTGACTCACGATCCCGAGGAAGCGTTCGCCATGGCCGACCGGCTGCTCATTATGCGCAGCGGAGAGGTCGACCAGATCGGCACGCCGTCGGACTGCTATTCGCTGCCCGCCAGCCGTTGGGCCGCCGCGCTGCTCGGCGCGATCAACCGGATCGAAGGGACGATCGTGCGCACGGCGCGCGGCGTCGGGCTTAGGAGCGGTTCCGTGCTGATCGAGGGAGTGGGCGCCGAAGCTGCCGCAGAGGGCAGCGAAGCGGAGCTGCTGTTCCGCCCCGACGACGTGGTCATTCTTGGCGCGGGAGAGGCGCCGTCCGCGGTCGTCGCCGAGACGGCATTGGCCCGCGAAGACGGCTCCCGTCAGAGGAACGACCGGACGGCGTTCGGGCTGACCGCGCTGCACAGCACCTTCGAAGGCAAGAGATGGCGCATCGTCGCCCAAACCGACGCCGGTCAGAAGCTCTACTTGCTCGGGGAGCGTCCACTGCCTCCGGGAACGCCCATTACCGTCTCGCTGTCCAGATCCGCGGCGTACATCTACGACAAGTCGCAGGAAAGGGGCTAATTCGTTGAGCAATTCCCAACGTCCCCGTTTGTTAGCCATATCGGATATCCACGGACACGAAGAAGGGCTGCTGATGCTGCTCGACGCTGCCGGCTATATAGCGGGGAAGGACCGGTTGGTGCTGCTGGGAGATTACGTGAACGAAGAACCGGAATCCTGGGACACCTTAAGAACGATCAAGAGATTGGCAGATCGGGGAGCCGTCGCGCTTCCCGGCAATACCGACTTGACGGTCGCCGATTCCGCCGAAGCGCCCGCGTCTCTGCTGCCGCTCCTGGAATGGCTGAAGTCGCTCCCGCCCTATTGGATCGCGGACGGTTACCTGTTCGTGCATGCAGGCATACGCCCCGGAATCCCCCTTGAATGGCAGCCGCTTCGCGACCTGACGGAAATTCGCGAAGCGTTCTGGAAGGAGAAGATCGAGGTTCCGTATACGGTCGTCTTCGGGCATACGCCCACCTACAAGCTCGGGGCCGAGACCGGACGCATCTGGTACGATTCCGGTCGCATCGGCATCGATACCGGCGCGAAGCACGGCCAACGCTTGACTCTGCTGGACGTCGAAGAACGCAGAAGCTACTCCTGTTCGACCTCCCCTTTGAATCTGTATCGGGACATCCGGACCGATTTCGTGTATAATCTTGGAAGATAACTCGCACACGCACGACCCCGCCCGAGGTAGGAGCTAATCTGGGCGGGGTCGTCTTTTTAACGGGGGGACGAAGAATGTACAAGGCGATGGGATGGATATCGAGACTAAGAGAGGTCCGCACCGGTCGATTCGGGATGGGCTGATCAGCCCGTTTATTAAGGACAGAACTAGAAAGGTGGGTTATAATACCAGTGCGAGTCGGCCTATGCGCGAAAGGGGGCTAGCCGCTTGGGCCTTATAAGAAACTTAGCGGGAAGGACCGGAAGGGCGGAAGCTATGAGCAAACGAGCGGCCAAATGGATCGCGGCGGCGGCCTGCTGCGCGGCGATCGTTCTTCTTCTGGCGGCCTTGGCGTTCGGCGGCAGCGAAGACAAAGGCGCATCGCTCTCGTTCGTTAACGGCGGGCTGCAAGCGGATGGCGTCCGAATCGGGATGACCGAACAGGAACTGATCGAATGGTGGGGGCCCGGGCATTACCAGGAGGCGTTCGGCGGACATTTCCGGTTATATTCCGATAGACAATGCGATATCGGTATTCCGGGCGACCGGGACAACGATTTGTTCGGGGCCGTCGGGCAGTTGGAAATTTCGAATCCGCGTTACGGCATATTCGGCGTTAAGTCGGGAGATTCCATTCCCGGTGCCGTGAAAACGCTGAATGCCAAAGGATTTCTGACGTCGGAACACGAAGCCTCGATTTTGGTTTCGGGTGAGTTCACGATCATGCTTCGCGGTCAAACGGAGGTTACTTCTATTTTTATAGGCTTCAACGACAAAGACTTGAGAGACCGACAGTATTAAGGGGAAGTACTCATGGAAATCAGGAGGCTTGCAACTTTAACCAAAGAAGAATTTATTGCACTGGGCGCGTTCGGTTATACATCGATGCAGAAATACGAAGCGGTCGCGGAAGCGGCGTCGGATACGTTCAGTCTTCGATTGAACCTGATCCAGTTAAGCGAGCCCTTCGTCAAGCAAGAAACGAACGGCGACGATGACGCCCTGGAATACAAGAAAATGGGGGAGCTCGGCTATTCGCTCGGGCTGTACGACGGCGGCAAGCTGATTGCGCTGGCTTTATCGGAGCCGCAGAGGTGGAACAACACGTTAATGATAGGGTATTTTCAAGTGCATGAAAATTACAAGCGGCAAGGCTGCGGCAGGAGACTGATGGAGGAAGTCGTAGAAATGGCGCGTAGGAGAGGGTTCCGGGCGGTAACGTTGGAAACGCAAAATACGAACGTCGCGGCCATTCGATTTTACTTGCGTTGCGGCTTCACGATAGAAGGAATCGATCTGTCGCTCTACTCGAACCGGGATAAGGGCAACGA
>JAEZZE010000048.1 GCA_023418755.1 Bacillota bacterium
GTATAAAGGAAAGGAAGCGAAATCCGGCATTGCGAAAGGTTCCGTGGAAGGGACGGTTCGGTTGACGGAGCTCGGGTTCGAAGGAGACGAGCAGGCCGATCTTGTGCATCACGGAGGGCCCGACAGAGCGATATGCGCGTATAGCTTCGACCATTATCCGCATTGGGAAGAGGTGCTTCGGCGTTCGCTCGATTACGGGGCGTTCGGGGAAAACTTTACGATCGGGAGAATAAGCGAGCAGGAAGTGCGAATCGGCGATATTTATCGCGTCGGCTCGGCCGTCGTGCAAGTTAGCCAGCCCAGGCAGCCCTGCTGGAAGCTTGCCATGAGATGGGGCTTGGACGAGCTGCCTCTGCTCGTTACGAACAGCGGTGCGACCGGGTTTTATTTCCGCGTGCTGGAACCGGGCGAAGCGCGGGCGGGCGACGAGCTGTCGCTGCTTCAGCCCTACTTCGGCGGCGTTACGGTAGCCGAAGCCAACCGCGTGATGCACCGGGACCGGGACGACGCGGAAGGCATGCGCCGATTGCTTGCGGTGGACGCCTTGTCCGCGAGCTGGTCGGCTACGCTGAACAAGCGCCTTAGTCGGTTAAGCAGCTAGGGGCGGTTACAAATTGTATGGCGAGCATGGAGTTGGGAGCCGACCATGGGAAGCGAATCAGTCACGCGCTGATTCGCTCGATTAGCGGTCTGGCAGACCGTTATTGGCGGTCATCCTCTCGGATTCGCTCGATTAACGGTCTGGCAGACCGTTATTGGGTTGAAATAGACCCAGGCGCGAGAAATAAGCACGCCGTGCGGGCTTATTGGCCTGAACTGGGCCCAGGTGTGAGAAATAAGCACGCCGTGCGAGCTTATTGGCCTGAACCAGGCCAAGGCGCGACAGATAAGCACGTCGTGCGGGCTTATTGGCTTGAAATGGGCCAAGGCGCAACAGATAAGCACGCCGTGCGGGCTTATTGGCCTGAACTAGGCCCAGGCGCGAGAAAAAAGCACGCCGTGCGGGCTTATTGGCCTGAACTGGGCCCCAGGTGCGACAGATAAGCACGCCGTGCGGGCTTATAGGTAGTCATCCTCCCGGATTCGCTCGATTAGCGGTCTGCTAGACCGTTATTGGCGGTCATACGCTTGGATTCGCTTGATTAACGGCTTAATTAGACCGTTCGGGACGTTCATTTCAAGGGCGATACATTGCTTTAGGGCATTTCGCCCTGCGAAAGCCCCGCCAAAGGTTGTTTAGTTCTTGTACGGACTGGTCAATCGTCGTTTTTTCAACATTCGCCGAATTCACATAATCGACAGAATCGAATATTTCCCCTCGGAAACCCTCCGCCTGGCTCGAGATGCTCGACAGAATCGATTTCTCGGAAAGCCTCCGTTCAGCCCGAAATCGTTCACAATATCGGTTAATCCCACCCTCAATAAACTTCTACCTCGCCCATCGACAATCGAACCCTCACACAATAGCTCTCGAAAGAGCCGCAAAGAGAACAACAGATGAAGTCACGCAACGGCGTTCCGATAGGCACGACAGACGTACAGAGGAAGCTAACTTAAAGATCACGTACCATTCTCTCCGGTAGCCCCGGATAATCCGAAGTCGGCCAAGCCGTCCATTCCGGAATAGATAGGGACTTTCCTTGAAGCCGGCCAAGATTTCTTTTCCGAGTGCATGGGGCCTTGCTCTTCATGGGTTCAAACCTATATAGACAACTGCAAGCAAAGAGTGCAATGCGCGAACATATAATGGAGGTGAGGGAGGCGATAGAAGGTGAACACGGCTCAGCGGTTAGGATACGGGAAAGAGGAAAAGTTGCTCATCGTCAACGCCGACGACTTCGGATTGTGCGGCAGCGTCAACGAGACGATCGTCGACCTGCTGGCTTCCGGGGCGGTCAGCTCGACGACGGTGATGATGTGTTGCTCCTGGTCCGCGGACGCCATCGCCCGAATACGGAATACCGTCCCGAACGCGGACGTCGGCGTTCATTGGACGCTTACTAGCGAGTGGCCGGGGTACAAGTGGGGGCCGATATGCCGGACCCGCCCGATGAATACGATTGCGACCCTGGGAGGCTGGTTCCCCGAGACGGCTGCGGAAGTAGAGCGAATGGCCGACCCCGACGAGGTACGTTCCGAGCTGATTGCGCAGACGGAAGCGGCCATCGCCTCGGGCTTGTCGCCGACGCACGCCGACAACCATATGGCAAGCCTGTACGGATTGTTTTCCGGAAAGGATCTGCTCTCGGTCGTCTTCGATCTATGCGCGAAATACGCCTTGCCGTTCCGCTTGCCACGCACGTTGATTCCCGTAGGGGGGCGAACGATTCCGACGGAGCTGCAAGAACGGGCTAAACGAAGAGCGCGACAAGCGGACGACCGGGGGATCGTGCTTCCCGATTACATCGTCGGTCCGGAGTACCGCCTGAACGAAGGGGATACCTACGAAACCGTAAAACTGGAGGGTCTCGCCTTGTTGCGTGGCCTGCTGCCCGGCGTGACGGAATGGATCGCTCATCCCGCCAAAGCCTCGCCCGAAATGAGCGCGTTCCATGGCCAACCGGTTAAAAGGGAGATGGAGCGCCGGTTCTGGCTCGACGAGGACGTTCGGATGAGGCTGGCCGAGGAACGGATACGGCTCATCGGCTGGAGGGAGCTGCAGCTGCTGCAGAAAGAGCTGTCCGCTTAAAAGTTGGCTTTATTTGGCGCTTTTCCGCATCGGAAGAAGGAATTCGGCTTTTAAAGGCGAAATTATTCTTGTTTGTATATTGTAAATTTTCTGAATGTTCCTTCACCTCACGCGAAAGGGGATTGCAGAAAAACATGGTGACGCTTCCTAAGGTCAACGAGCTTGGTTTTTTTGAAATTCGACTCGAATCGATTGGCGGGCTGGGCGCCAACCTGGCCGGCAAAATGCTGGCGGAGGCCGGGGTCATGGGCGTCGGGCTCAATGGCGTCAGCTTCAGTTCCTACGGATCGGAGAAGAAAGGATCGGCGGTCAAGGCTCACATCCGGTTTTGCGACATCGACACGCGGATTCGGGACACGTCGCCGGTAGAGAAGCCGCACGTCATCGGAGTGTTCCACGAGAACCTCTCGAAGACGATCAACGTCATTTCGGGAATGCACGAGGACAGTATCGTGCTGGTCAATTCCAAGAAAACGCCGGAGCAGCTCAAGAGCCAGCTCAAGCTGAAAGCCGGCATAATCGCGGTCGTGGACGCCACCGGAATCGCTTTGCAGGAGAACAACCGGGTCAACATGGCGATGCTCGGAGGGCTGTTCAGGCTCTGCGAGTTCCTGGACGCGGAATTCATGAAGGGCGTCATCCGCAAATCGTTGGAGAAAAAGTATCCCGCAGCCGTGCAGCCCGCGTTGAATACGTTCCAGCGGGGCTACGACGAAGTGACCTTCCAGACGTTCGGATTGGACGCGGGGGACAAGATGCCCGACTTCGTCCGCATGGACACGCCGGTTCTCGGCTACGAGACCCAGCCGATCGGCGGCTTGATCACGAATCCGGGCAACAGCATTCTAAAAGACCTGAGCATCTCCCGCGCGGGCAAAATGCCGCACTTCGCCGACGACAAATGCATTCATTGCGCGGCGTGCGACAACGTCTGTCCCGACTTTTGCTTCGTCTGGGAGGAGCTGCCGGACAAGAAAGGGCGTCCGCAGATGTTTCTGCAGGGCATCGATTACCAATACTGCAAAGGCTGTCTGAAATGCGTGCAGGCCTGTCCGACGGAAGCTCTGTCTTCCGAACTGGAGGAGGACGGTTACGCGGAAGAACACCGCGTCGCCCACAAGTTTCATTTGGCCATGTAAAGAGAAAGCGCCTTGTGATCCTTCAACGAGAACCCGATAGGAAAGGTGGAGTCTGAAGATGTCGATCGACATTCGCAAAGAAACGGTCCGGCAAGGCACCGTCGAGCAAAGGATCGTCTATGAATCAGGCAACGAGATGGCTGCATACGCCGCGCACCAGATTAACTATCATATTATGGGTTATTTTCCGATCTCTCCTTCTACCGAAGTCGCGCAATTTCTCGATCTTATGAAAGCGAACGGACAGCACGACATCGTGCTTATTCCTGCGGACGGAGAGCACGGTTCGGCGGGGGTATGCTATGGGGCGTCGGCCGCGGGAGGCCGGGTGTTCAACGCGACTTCGGCCAACGGATATCTCTACATGCTGGAGCAGATGCCCGTACAGTCGGGAACGCGGTTCCCGATGGTGCTCAACCTCGTATGCCGTTCGGTCTCCGGGCCGCTGGACATTCACGGCGACCACTCGGATTTGTACTTCGCGCTCAACACGGGCTGGCCGATCGTGCTGTGCCGCGATCCGCAAGCTGTATACGATATGAACATTATCGCGCTTAAGCTGGCCGAAGATCCGGAAGTTCGCCTGCCGGTCATCGTCGCGTCGGACGGCTACTTCACCAGCCACCAGAAGCGCCGGGTCATGACGTTCACCCATCGCGAGGACGTGCAGAAGTTCGTCGGCGAGCATCCGCCGGAAGGATTCCAGCACGTGCTTGACCGGAATAATCCGATTACGGTCGGACCGTATATGAACGAACCGGATTACATCAACAATTGCTATCAGCAGAGCATGGCGATGTATCGCGCCGAGGATGTCTTCGACCGCATCCAGAAGGAATACGCGGAGCTGACCGGCAGGGAGTATCCGATCTTGGAGCTGTACCGGATGGAGGACGCCGACGTTGCCGTCTTCCTGCTCAATTCGTCGGCGGAAATCATCAAGGACGTCGTCGACCAGCTTCGCGGAAGGGGAATCAAAGCCGGCGCGATTTCGCCGAACATCATCCGGCCGTTCCCGGCAAAACGGATCGCGCAGGCGCTCAAGAACGTCAAGGCAATCACGGTCGGCGATCGCGCGGATTCCTACGGCGGCCACGGCGGCAACATGGTGATGGAGGTCCGCGCCGCGCTTCAGCAGTACGGCAATTCTTCCACGCTCGTCATCAGCCGGATCTACGGCCTCGGAGGCAAGGATTTTTACGCCGAGGACGGCCTGGCGCTATTCGAGTGCGCGATCGACGCGATGAACAAGGGGTACGTGGAAAAGCCGTTCGATTACCACGGCGCGACTCCGGGCGACCCGGCGAAAGCGCCGAAGCGCGTGCTGGAGCCGATGAAGTACGAGGATTTGAAGACGGGGCTTATTACCGTGACGCCGAACGAGGAGACGGGCAAGATCAACGTGCGCATCCCGCCCCTGCGTTCCTTGACGAAGAAGCCGAAGCGGATCGCCCCGGGGCACGGAGCTTGTCCGGGGTGCGGCATTTTCTCGGGTCTGGAGCTGTTCTTCAAAGGGATCGAAGGCGACATCGTCGCGCTGTTC
>JAEZZE010000072.1 GCA_023418755.1 Bacillota bacterium
CGCTACTTCGGCTATTCGCAGCAGGAGGTAGCCGAGGCGATGGGCGTTACCGTTCCGACCGTCAAGTCCGTGTTGTTCCGGACGAGAACGATGTTGCGAGAGCGGCGCGAGCTTCAAACTTATCGAAGCTCGAAACGCCAGGAGGTGGAACGGTGGTCGAGAGCAGTGATTCGCGAGCTTCCCTGCTGTCTGATCGGGGAGCGGGGATAATTCGCCAATGAGAGAAGAAGCCTTGAGCCGTTTCGGTTCAAGGCTTCTTCTATGTTATAATTTTCCTCATAACTTGATAGGGAAAGCGGGAGCCTGATTACAGATGAAAGTTCAACCTCGGTTTATCGTCCTCATTTCATTGCTTCTTACCGTGTATGCGGCTCTTAACTTTTACATCGGCTGGCATATCGCGGAATGGTCCGCAGCGGTCGGGATCGGGTATTCGCCGTGCGCATTTTGGATTCCGTTCGCGCTGCTCGCGTACGGCTTCGTGCTGGGAAGAGTCCCGCTGCCAAGTCCGCTCAAGCCGATCGGTCGACTGCTGAAGGTGGCAGGCTCGGTTTATATTTTCGTCATGGAGATCGGACTGTTGCTCTTTCTTCTTGCGGATGCGATCCGGCTCGTACTGTGGCTGTCGATCGGAGTGGCCGAAGCTTATATTATTGGCTCGGGCAGTATTGTGCTGGGATTGATCGTCGTGCTTCTGCTGATCGGTTCCCGGAACGCCTGGAGTCCTATCATCCGTTCGCATGAGCTGCCAATTGACAAGCCTGTGGATGGAGGAAAGGCGGAGTGGACGATTGCGGTCGCTTCGGACATTCATCTCGGCAATTTGGTCGGGCGCAAGCATCTTCGCCGCCTTGTAGAGCGGATCAACGCGATGAAGCCTGACTTGATCTTGCTTCCGGGCGATGTGATCGACGATTCGATCGAGCCCTATTTGCGGAACCGGATGGGAGAGGTTCTGGGGCAACTGCAAGCGAAGCATGGCGTCTATGCGGTGCTGGGGAACCATGAGTATTACGGCGGTCATATCGACCAATATGTAAAGGAAATGAAGTCGCTCGGCATTCGGGTACTGCAGGACGAAACGGCCGAGATCGACGGCAAGCTCTATGTCGTCGGCCGCAAGGACAAAACCGCGGAGGCGTCCGGGGCGGACGGCAGGCTTGCCGTTCGCGATCTGCTGAAGGCTGCGGATCTTCGCAAGCCGGTGGTGCTGATGGACCATCAGCCGACACAGTTCGCCAAAGCGGCGGAGGCCGGGGCGGATGTGCTGCTTAGCGGTCATACGCATCGGGGACAGTTTTGGCCGAACCATCTGTTCACAAGGCGGCTGTTCGAGCTGGATTGGGGCTATATGCGCAAAGACGCAATGCACGTTGTTGTCTCGTCCGGCTTCGGCTCCTGGGGGCCTCCGGTTCGTCTGGGAAGCCGCAGCGAGATTATTCGGTTGAAGCTAGTGCTCCTCAAAAGTAAAAAAGTCGTACACAAGAATGATCGATAGAAAATGTTGTCGTGCATGTATCTCCTACGATGCGAGAAACCCCGCAAAGTGACGTTAAGCTTCGCAGCTTATTCCGCTTAATTTGCGGGGGCCCTTAAACCCGATCCTGAAATTAGGAATGGTTAACCCATGAAAAGGTGATTTCAGGAACGTATGAGGCAGTCTCCGGGAGATACATGCTCTTTTTCTTGATCGATCTTCTTGTACGACCTACTTATGAGATAACCCCATTTTAGTTTACTTGTAGTAGGATGCAATAAGGGGAACGAACATCGCTCCGCCATCGACTAAGTCCGCATTGATGTACAAGGCCTCGATTCCGCCGATATCCACTTCGATCGTTTTCAACCCACCATCCATCGTTACTGAGGTTTGTAGCAATTCCTTCAAAGAACCGCTCTCCTGAATTTTCAGTTCCTCAATATCTTTACCGACAGCGGCGACCTGAAGATAGAGCTTCTGATATTTCTTCTTCGGATACAGCATGAAGGAGCCGGAGCGCGAGCCTGTAGCGTTATTAAAATAGACTTCCTTATAATCTTTGCCGTTGTAGGACGTTTTGGAAGGATCCTTTGTCTGGTACATATCTTCGAAGCCGTCCAAAATCGCTACGCCCTCGGATCTCTCGCCTAGGTGTATCGTGCCGGCTTTCGCATCGTAGTTTACAGCAACGCCGAGCGCATCGGACACGGCCCGTACGGGCAAATACGTTGTCCCGTTGTACGTTATCGGAAGAACGGTGCTGCCGTTTCCGTCTCTTAGTTGAACCGGCTTGCCGTCCACTTTGAATTTCAGACCGCTGTTCAAGTAGGCTTTTATCTCTTGAAGATTAGATGCGGCATAGGCGCCTGCTCCCATACTGGCCAGCATGGACAATCCAATGACTCCTGCGAGCAGATTCTTTTTCATGCGTCTCACACTCCTAATAGTAAGTATCGGGGATTATGAAGATAACAACCTGCTGGAAATAACTTCAACAATCATATTAAATATTTTCTCTGTCAACAACACAGAAGGGACTATTTGATTATAAAAATAAGGCGAAAAACCCGAATCGGATTTTGTGGAAAGAGGGAATTGGTCCCGATGCAGCACAGAACAATCGGCGTAATACTCGTGTGGTAAATGAAGCTGTGTGCGGGATTATTCATTTGTGACACACTAAATCGAAAAATACTCTTGTATATAAGGTGTCATATATAATAATATGATATATATTAAATGCGAGTGTTATTGATGTGGAGGGGTCATCGTGGAGAGGGAATTGGCACTGGAGATCGTTCGGGTAACGGAATTGGCGGCATTGGCTTCCGCGCCGTGGATGGGACGGGGAGACAAGATCAATGCGGACGGGGCGGCGACTTCGGCGATGAGGGCGATGTTCGATTCGATCTCGGTTAGCGGCACGGTTGTCATCGGAGAAGGGGAAATGGACGAGGCGCCGATGCTCTATATCGGAGAACAAGTGGGCAGCATGAACGGGCCGGAGGTAGACGTAGCCGTCGACCCGCTCGAAGGAACGGAGATCGTGGCCAAAGGGCTGAATAACGCGATGTCCGTTATAGCGATTGCCAATAAAGGCAATCTGCTGCATGCACCCGATATGTATATGGAAAAGCTGGCCGTCGGTCCGCAGCTTGTCGGCAAGCTGCGATTGACGGACCCGCTGGAGGTGACGCTTAAGAAGGCTGCCGAGGCGCTGAACAGAAACGTATCCGAGCTGACCGTCATGATTCTAGATCGCGTTCGTCACGAATCGACGATCAAGACGCTGCGCAAGGTCGGCGTCCGTATTAAGTTCCTGACCGACGGGGATGTCGCCGGAGCGATGGCCCCGGCGTTCCCCGAGGCAGGCATCGATCTGTACGTCGGGTCCGGCGGCGCGCCGGAAGGGGTACTTGCTGCGGCGGCTCTGAAGTGTTTGGGAGGCGAAATTCAAGGGCGTCTCATGCCATCCGACGCCAATGAATATTCGCGTTGCTTGCAAATGGGAATCGAGGATCCGTACAAGGTGCTGACGATGGAGGACATGGTTGGCACGGAGGACGTCATTTTCGCCGCTACCGGCGTTACTCCGGGGGAGTTCCTCGGCGGCGTGCGCTACTTGCCGGACGAGCGGGCGGAGACGCATTCGATCGTGATGCGCGCGAAGACGAGAACGATTCGCTTCATTAAGGCTTTGCACTACTTGCCTAACAAAAAGTTTATTCTATCTTGAACAGAGCCAAAGCATCCTGAACTTGTATCGGCTAGGCAAGTTATAAATCTTGCCATCCGGTCGATCAGGATGCTTTTTCGGTGGGCTAACGCTCGTGACTCAGCCCATAGCACCGCCCCGCGAGCTAATTCGCCACAATCGCCCCGTGACTCAGCCCATAGTACCGTACCGCGAACTAATTCGTCACAATCGCCCCGTGACTCAGCCCATAGTATCGTACCGCGGGCTAATTGGTCGCAATTGGCCCGTGAC
>JAEZZE010000177.1 GCA_023418755.1 Bacillota bacterium
GGCTACGCCCTGCTTACCTACGAGATGGCGAAACAGGCGGGAGTGACCGTTAGAATAGTGGAAGGCACTTCGAGGGGGAGAGCCCATACGTGGAATCTCGTGCGGATCGACGGAAAATGGTACCACCTCGACACGACTTGGAACGACCCCGTCCCGGACGCCGTCGGCAAAGTGCAGTACAACTACTTCAATTTGACCGACGCGCAGATTCGGGTCGATCATAAGTGGTCCATCTCGGACGGATATCCCGCCGCCTCGACCGATTACGGTCAAGTCGTCTCGGAGTTGGCCAAAAAAGGCGGCAGCAAGGCAAGCTTCTACCGTCAGTTGCACGGATTAATGGGCTACGCTTATCTGGAAGACGCTTATACCGCTTCCAACGTCTCCGAGTTGACGGAGCAGATCCGTTCGGCCGCGGACAACGGAGAGTCCGAGCTCGTCGTCCGCTACACGAAAGGAATTACCGTGACTTCGGACCTCAAAAAGGCGTTCAACGCCCAGTCCGGCGCCTCTCGCATCAGTTACACGCTCGAAGACTACACGCGAACGCCGGCTAACGATAAACTTCTTCGCATTACGCTTCACCGCTAATCAGCCGATAATCGATCCGGTGTTCGGAACGATCCGGTATTCGGAACGATCCGATATTCCGGCACGATAATCGACCCGGTAGCTTGGCCTACTAATCAGCGCCGTTTAAACGCCAAAGCCCCGACCATGCATCTACATGGCCGAGGCTAGCGTTGCGATAAACTATTCATTTGTACTCGTTCCAACCTCCGATACATGCACCGCATGCGCTCCAGAATAAAAAGCTTACCCGAACATGCTTGGCATGTAACCATTCACGTTCATCTTGCTTATGTGACCATCAATCCCTTGCTTCGGATACCCGCATGCCGGGAGGTATGCTGGCACGCTTCGCCTTTCGCTACGTCATCGGATGATTCTCCCTTCTTGACCGTCGTGTATATTGTCAGTTCAGGCGAGCGAGAGTTGGGGGTGAGCCGGACCGTCTGTTAGGTTGCCGCCAGACGCCGTTGGGTCACCTGGGATTCGCCTGAAGCAGGACAATCGTTTTTCGTCGTTGGGCATGTTCTGTTGCTGTCTTTATTATAGCCCAACTTTACATTAAATTAAATATTCAGATAATTCAGTTTTAATTGAAAATCAGCCGATTTACCGGATTATGTCGATGTATGATCGCTCTTTCTCCTTTATTCGCGATTTTTCGACGGGATCATATCGCCTCTTCCCGCTTACGCTAGCCGCCTCTCTATGACGGCCGTATTACACTCCGATTCACGGTTACGGGCACTATCCCCTCGACTCAGTTTCTTTTCGGAAGCGTCCATTGCTCTCCCCAATCTCTTTTTCAACTTATAGCCATTATCCCGTTCGTTCAGAAAACACCCGAATTTCCAGATTCATGCGCTTTCCGGCCCGATTTTCCGGATTTATGCGCTTTCCGACACTATCGTCGCACCACAAAAATAAATCTTCCTTTCCGCGACTATTTTTATATAAAATATTGCAAAAAATCCAAAAACAAATTATAATAGGAACATACGTTCCTGAAAAGTGAATCTTAAAGCAAAAAGTCGTTCGTTTTATTGAATAAAAGCACCTTCCGAATCGTTAAGGAAAGCGGGTGGTTCCCATTTCTAACGAGATGACGTTCGAACAATTTCGCGCGCGGTATGCTACGGAAGCTTTGTGCGCCGAGGCTTTGTTTCATTCGCGTTGGCCCTGCGGATTCAATTGTCCAGGATGCGGTCGCCGCGAATTCTACGAAATCCGCACCCGCAGACTGCCCTTATATGAATGCCGATCCTGCCGCCGCCAAACCTCGTTGATCGCCGGCACGATCATGGAGGGCAGCCGGACGCCCCTTACGCTATGGTTTCAAGCTTTGTATCTCCATGCCCGTCCGGAAGGAATCAGCGCATCCCGCCTGGCTTCCGTTATCGGCACCACCTATAAAACCGCTTGGCTGATCTGCCACAAGATTCGTCATGCCATGTCGGCCAGCGATTCCCGGGAGCTGCTTTCCGGGGTGGTACGGGTCAATTACGGTAGATACGGCCGTCCCTACAACCCGACGGTTTACCGTCATCCTCAAAAGCAACCCCTTATTCTAGGCGGAACGATCTGCGCCGAGGCAGGGGTCACCCATATCAAAATCAAACGAGTTCCCGACAGCCACCTCATCCACGACCGAATTACCTCTCTTGGCAGTCACGATTTCGTACGCAAGCATATCGATTCCGCGAAAGCGGAGGTCACCATCGTCATTCAGGAATTCAGCATGCATAGGTACAGGCCGCTTCTTGAGATCGCTTCGAATGTTTCCAACTGGATCAATTGGACATTTTGCGGTATAGGGCCCAAGCATCTTCAATCCTATCTGGATCAGTACTGCTTCGGATACAATCAGCTACAGCGGAAAAACGATTCTTTTCGGGTACTGCTGGGCCATAGCGCCGCAACCCCCGCGCTGACTTATCCCGACCTCGTGCAACGAGAAGATCATTCTGTACAACTCAAGGTTACTTACGAGAGATTGCTGCGCGAAGCTAGTTAAGACCCGCCGAACCCCTTTTCAAAAAAATCGAACATACCGCGATTCTCCGCTTTCTGCTTGATGCTTGTATCCTGAGCCACGGGGATAATGGCCATAAGCGCGAAAAATCCGCAGATAGCCCTACCTTCGACAAGAGGACGAGTCGAAATCTGCGCCGCCGCAATAAAGCGGAGTCTGCTCGACGTAGCCACGGGGATAAGCCTAATGCGGAAGCCCGGCATCTCCCGTAGAGTCGAACGAGTCGCCGCCGCTTTTAGCCATTTCCAAGCTGGCCGTCAGGCTGGACAGTAAATCTCCCAGATGGATTTCGCGCCGCAAGACAGGTTCTTCCCGAGCCCGCCGTTGGGGAGAAAGCTTCGTCATTTTATTTTCGAGCAGAGCGTGCAGCGCCTCGGCGTACTTGTTCGGATACTTCGAGCCGTCAAACGGAGAAGACATGGCAAAGATCAGTTGCTGGAAAACAAAAAGATGGTCTTCGGAAATATGAGCGAACACGCGATTGCCTGCGGGGACGATCCGCTCCATCGGACGAAGCTCGTCCTCGTAAAGCATCGTCGAGAGGACAAGCCCCTCCGTCGTCGGCCAAAGGGCCGCCAGACTTTGAACGGATCTGAGCGTGATATAGCCGATCCCGGCTTTTTTCCCGCGAAGCAGGCCGGCATGAAGCAAACGGAACGTTTCTTCCCCAAGATCGTCGGTTCCGACGAAGTAATGTTTTTTCAACCGAATTCGGCCGATGTCCGATTCGTCGACGAATTGTTCGATGAACAGCGTTTTTGAGGCCGGAGGCGCAATCCCGCTTAATTCTTCCTCGGTCACCTCGACGCAATTGCCCCCGCCCAGATCGTACGCTTTGCGCACGTCCTCCGGTTCGACTTTCGAGTCGCAGGCCTTGCAGTACTTCAAGTGGGACAGGGAACCGCCGCAAGCCGCATGGATCGTCTTGAGCGCGATCTCCTTGTCTTCGGTCGCCGCGTACAGCTTGATCGGAATTTGGATTTTGGCGATCTGAATCGTGCCTTTCCACATGGCATGCATTCGGTTTCCTCCCCGTTATCGCAATCTATCAACAGGATTGCCCAAACGATAGGATCGAATACCCTCCCGCGCCTATTCCGCCCGAAGACGATAGAAGGAAAGCATCGGTAGCCGCGACTCGTCGTCGAACGGAACGTAGTATGCGGGATTTGTTTCGTAGGCGCCATGAACGAACGTCTCGCCCGACGGTTCACGCGACAATGCGAGGACGATCTCGGCCTCTCCGGCGACGCGCCATTCCGACACTTCGATTCGGCCGAGCTCGTCCTCCGCTATGAAAACCTCTTCCTTCGTATGCGCAAGCAGCCGTCCGGCGACGTCGGAGAAACGAAGCGCGATTTCCGCCTCGCCCGTCTCTTCGCGGCGACGAATATGAGCGGCCGAGGCGCGAGGAGCCCGGTGACGCTCGTAGCCGCGTCTGCCGTAAACTCCGCCGAGAGCCGCGGCAGCCAAACGTTCGCCGATGAGCCGATTGCCGTCGGGGCCGTTATGAATGTTGTCGCATACCCCGCAATCCAGCGAAGGCACGACATATACGCCGGGCAGCCGCTCGGCCGCCTCCTTCTGGGCTTCTCTGACCCGTCCCCAGCAGCGGTCCAGCTCGTCTCCGGTTTCCCAGCCGATCAACCGGTTCAGTTGGACGCTGAGAACGGGCAGGCCGTCATCCCCGAAGTCTTTCCTCAGATGACGCACGAACGCTCCGAACCGCTCCAGATAAGTCTCCGACTCGCCGGACTCCGGCACGTTCGCGTCCGAGCAGCCCTGGTACCAGAGCAAGCCTTTCACGTTGCCGCCGGCAGCAGTCGCGATCTCGAGCAGGTTTCGGTACAGCTCCCCCTGCTCCTCCGGATTCCAGTTGCGCAAGTGCGAGCCGCCGAGCGCGCCCGGAACGAGGCCGATCGGATAACCGAGCTCCGCCTTCAACCGCTTCCCGAACAGAAGAAACGGCGAATGTCCCGGATTCGACCACTCCCGGTTAGGAGCGAACAACGTTTCGGTCGGATCGTTCAACGGATGGCTGGCCATGTCCCATTGCCCGTTCAACCGCAGCATGTGAACTCCCGGCTCCGGGCGGTCGTCGTACGGCCCTCTCCCGTATCCCGCCGCGTTGCTCTGCCCGGCGATCAGCCATAAATCCCCGACGCCGAGATGATGAATCATGTCGCCGCGCATCGGCCACTCCATCGCCGGATCGTCTTGCCGGACGCGAAGGCAGGTTTCGACCCGATACAATCCCCCCGCGGGGACTCGAAGCTTCGCCGTCCATCGCCGCCCGTCTTCCATCTCGCCGGGCGTCCAAGTCAGAACGAGCCGCCCGTCTTCCTCCCGGACGACTCTTGCATACACCTGGGCACGCGCCGTGTCGTAGTCGCCTTCCGCATGCCAGACTCCGCGCAGCGTCAGCTCCGCGTGTCCGTCCTCACCCTGCTGCAAAATCGTCCACGAAGAGGGACTCTCCGTCAAGTAGGCGCCGTTCGCCCGCTTCTCCAATCGCGCGTCACCCTTTCCGTTCTTGATCGTCCGAACCGGCTAAGTGAGACAAACCGAGCAGCACCGACGTCTCCGGGTCCTTCGCCACGGCGAACCTCGGCGCTCCCCACGGCGTCCAAGCGGACGCCAGCGTTCGTTCGATAACCCGAGGCAGCACCCGGTCCGCGGATTTCATCAATCCTCCGCTAAGCACGACGACTTCGGGGTCGTACGCATGGATCAGATTGACGATGCCCGCGCTCCAATGCTCCAATAAGCTTTCGACCAGCCTCCTCGCCCATTCCTCCCCTTGATCGCTAGCCGAGATCACGTCCTCGTAGCCCAGCGTTCCCGGACGCTGCGCCAACGGACTGTCGGAGAATTCCGGCATTCGGCTCGCCCGGATGCCCAGCGCCCAATGGCTGGCCTGGGCTTCCATGCACCCGACGTTGCCGCAGGCGCACTTCTCGCCATGAATATCCGTCGCCAGATGCCCGCCTAGAATGCCGGCCTGATAATGCCTGCCCCGAACGATCGCGCCGTTCATGATAGCGGCCGTTCCGATTCCGGTGCCGAACATCATCAGCACCGAATCCTTCGTGCCGCGCGCCACGCCGTATACCGCTTCGCCGAGGAGGGCCGCGCGCGCGTCGTTCTCCATGACGAACGGCAGAGCGAAGGCTTCCTCCACCCACCGGTCGAAATCGAAGCCGATCGCGTCCGCGTATTTATCGTTGATCGACAGAAGCGTGCGTTTGTCCGCGTCTACGATGCCGGGCAGAGCCAATCCGACGCCCCGGCATGCGGCGAGAGACGTGCCCGTCTTCCGCAGCAGCCCTTCGACGGTCGTCGCGACCTCCGGAAGGCGCCCGGCCAGCCCCTGTTCCGAGTAAGCCGGAATGCTTGCTTTGGCCTTAACCGTTCCTCCGTCTATTATTCCGATTTTAATATTCGTTCCGCCGAAGTCGATGGCGATGTTCATGCTGAATTCCTCCAGTCGCTATCTTTTCATCTTAGGCTGGAAGCGTTCTTGCGTCTTTTCGGAGAAGAGACCGCCTTTTATAAAAAATGGACAGAATCCGGAGAAGGAGGACGGCTCCTTCCGTTGCTTTCGGGCGCCTCCTTCCGTTAAGATGAAGGTAACGGATGGTGTTCGACTATGGAATTCACGCAGCAGGATTTGAATCGCTTCAATGCCGTGCTCAACGACTACGCCGCGAATGTGAGCGGCTCCGAGCTTTCCTTCTACGTCCACTACTGGGGCGGAGAAAAGAAGCTCTATACGAATCACGTTCACAAGCACTCCTTTTTCGAAATTTGTTACGTGCTCGACGGAAACGGGACTTACGAGGAAGGCTCTCACCGGCTGCCGATCGAACCGGGCACGCTGTTTATGTCGCGGCCTCATCTAAAGCATCAGATCGTCAGCAACGAAGGCTTGTATATCGTATTCGTCGCTTTCGAGCTCATTCCGACGGAATCTTCCAAGGAGGGACTGAGGAGATTTCGGAATTTGGAAAAGTCCCGCACCTTCTTCCTCCCGAACTCGGAGAGCTGTCCCGCGGCGCTGATCTGGCTCGCCCTGCTGCAGCAGGTCGCGGCTTCGAGGCATTTTCTTGAGGAAGGGATCCTCGGACTGGCGCGCGCTTTGATGACCTCTTTCGAAAGCGTATTCTCGGATCAGCGGGAGCCGGCCAAAGCCGCGCCTATCCCCAATTCCTCGTCCACGCTGGTGCACCGGGCGAAGCTGTATATTCGCGACAACTTGGCCCAAGAACTGAAGCTCTCGACGGTGGCCGATTACTTGCACGTGTCTTCCCGCCATCTCTCCCGCCTGTTCGGCGAAGAGCTGGGCCAATCTTATTCCGCCTACGTCCGGAAGGAAAGAATCCGGCAAGCCGTGTCCCTGCTCACGACGACGGACTGGTCGATCAAGCGGATCGCGGAGGAAACGGGCTTCGAGACGGTGCATTATTTCACGACCGTGTTCAAAGCCGAAATGGGCGAACCGCCGGGACAATTTCTTAAAAAGCTGAAGGAGCAGACGGAGATGTTCTGATCCTGTCAGGCTCGAACGCGATGCGGACGGCCGACAGCCCACCGGCTTCCAGCATGCCGCGTACTTCTCCGCCCGTTGCATCCAGAGCCTCTATGTTCTCTTCCAATACGTTCACTCGGAAGGCGCGAGCGATGGTTGCGCCCGGCACTCTGAGCGCGTAAGGCGCGGCTTGACCGCCCATGGCGCCCCGGATATCCTGCAGCCGGACGATGATTCCGTCTCCGTCGTCGGCGGCTTTGACGTAGGTCGCGGCGACGCCTTCGCCGGATGCTTCCAGCAGAGTTCCGCCCGTTTCCTCCGGACAAACGCAAACCGGGAACTGCTGAATCGGCAGCGAGGCTTCGAGCCCGCGGCGCGCCATCTCCTCCGGCCGGAAAGGTCCGGAGAACGGAAGGATCCGATAGGTCAGGGAAATCAGGCCGGGCTGGCTAGCCCGGAAGTTGGTGTCCCAATAGTTGTTCAACGGCCACGCCAGCAAGATCGGATTGGCGTCGCGCGGAATCGAAGCGCTCTCGCGGCCGAAATTGAACCCGCCGATCTGCACGAGCGGGGCATCCGGACAAGCCAGGATGACTCCGTTGCGGCCGTCGTACACCGAAACCGCGCGATCCGCCGTCACCCAATCCCGGCTGACGCCCGGCAATTGATCGTCGTCCAGCCTCACCAGCGTGCCGGCGGTGTCGAAATTGGCTTCCCATCCGGCGTTCAAGCGGAGCGGAAAAGCGAAGTAGATCGACTCGGGCTCCCGGTCGTCCGTCTTGTCCATTAGCGCCCTCAGCTCGATGTCCGGACGGTCGCGGAACAGCGTCATCCGCTGCTCCAGCTTGCGGACCCCCGGCGCCTCCCAGACCAACGTCAGCGTAACTCCGTCATCGTGTTCTGCTGCCGAACACGACAGCAGCCGGTCCGCGCCTCTGCGGCTCGCCTTCCAATCGTTGTTCCAGCAGCTGACGCTGTTGTTGCATTTGTCGATGTCGCGCAGGAACAGCGTCTCCCGATGGCGCCGGCCAAGAAGCGGATCGGGCATCTCATGCACGTACTGAAACCACGTCCACTCGCTGTCCGGATCGATCATCGACCAGCCCGATTTCTTGTCGAACAGCTCCGCGATTCGTCCGGTCTGCGGCTCGTATACGAGCCGATAATACGGAGTCTCGATCCGTCCCGGTTCCAGCGTTAGACCGTCTTTCGCCTTGTCGGCGCGGGAAAGCGCGGCATGAGGCACCCTCTTCCAGCTAAAGGGCGGGAGGGTGATCTTGCCGAACGATGGCAGGCTCCAATCCGTGTCCAAGTTGTTGGCGTGCACGCAAAACCGCGACGCCGTCAGGTGGCGACCTTCGTGGTACCAGTTCCCCGGCAGCCGCAGATCGACGGTCTGCTCCACGGCCGACGCGTTCACGAGCAGCGTGCCCTCCGGCTTGCCGCCGGATTGCGGCGGATTGCCGGCGAAGCGCTCCAATTCGCGGTTAAGCAAATAGCCGCCGAGGCTGTTCGCCTGATGGGCGAAATGGGCTTTATGCCCCCACAGTACTTTCGTGTAAGCCGAGTCGGGATCAGTCACCGAAATGTTGGCTCCCCACGTATGCTCGTCATACAGTTGAACCTGCTCCCAAGCTTCGTCGTACAAGGCCGCGTCCGCTGCGGGCAGCGGTTCGCCGCGGAAAGCGGCAAGAAAATCCGCGCTCTGAAGGGCGGTCTTGGCCCTGCGGCTGAGCCGGGTTTCTTCCGCGGAGCTGGCAGCTCCGAAATTCCAATAATCGGTCCAGTCTCCCGAATAAGCAGGCACCTGCTCGCGAGGAAGCGCCCGCAGCCGTTCGAGCAGCATCTCCGGCGTCGCCATCCGGATCCGGGGACCGAGCCCTTCCGCGTTCCAGCGCCGAATCATGCCGAGCAGCTCGGTGTCGGGAGGCGTATTGTCGAACAGCGGAATGTTGGTCGCCGACAGGTAGACGAAATCGTAAGGATAGTTTTCGTCGACCAAACGGGACAAATAACGGTCAAGGCCCGCTTTCATCTTGGCCATGTCGTTCTCCCACAGCTCCCCGAACTGCGTAAACAGCGAGTAATGCTCTCCATGGAAAGTAAGCAGCTCTTGCTTGTCGGGCGCCGTCCAGCGGAAAGCGCTCGGGCGCTTGAACGGAATGCCTCCGAAATGGATGTTGACGCCGGTCGTGTACAGCTCGATGCCCGCGTCCTGCAATATTTGCGCGAACGTCCAAGGCTGGCCGTTAATGTCATGGTTGATCGCCGTGCGAATCGGCGCGCCGAAGCGCTCGCGAAGCTTCTTGACCGGACGCAGCGCCCGAATCATCTCCTCCGCGGAGCAGAGCGGCGTGCTGTGCAGGTTCACCGCCGTGAGGCAGATCTGCCCGCTCCGCACGCACTCGGCGAAGCGTTCGATGCGCTCCTCGTCCGCCGTATCCAGCCAGCGCATGACCGGACCGGTCGCCTCGCACGTCCAATAGAAGCGGTCCTCTTCCGGATGGTCCGCCGTCTCCTCGCACAGTTCGATCGCCTGATCGATGTACGATTTCTGCAGCTCCCACAGCACCGGCTGCGGGTGCGTATAGCCGATATCCAAATGGCTATGATGGTATACGAGAATTTCCCGGATCCCGGCCATTGTTTTCCCTCGCTTTCGTCTCCTTAATGGTCTGACGCAGCAGCAGCGACACTCCCGCGAACGCGCTCAGCGACGTATCGTCGGTCACTTCCAGGGCGACTTCATACCCGCCGAGCGCCTGCCGCACGCGATCCAGAAACAGCTCCCGGCTCTTGACGATCTGCCCTCCGAGAATGACCGCTTCCGGACGAAACGCCTTCAGGAACGGCAGCAGCATCTCCCCGACCCTGTCGCCGAACCGGTGGAAGACGCCGATCGCCTTGGGGTCCCCTCCGCGGGCCATCTCGGCCAAGTTTTTCACGTCCAGCCCGGCGTCGTCCAGCCCCGCTTCCCGCATGAGCCGGACGATTCCCCTTTTGGAGATATAATCGTCCACGATCGAGTCCCGAAAAGGCTGATTGTAAATCCAGCCGTGCTCGGGCACGTCCTCCCGATACTTGACGAGGGCGCCGTCCTCCAGAAACGCGGAGCCCGCCCCGGTGCCGATCGTCAGGCACAGCGCCCGGCCGTAAGCGGCCGCCTTGCCCGCGGCGTATTCCCCCAGCGCGAACAGGTTCGCGTCGTTCTCGAACACGATATGGAAGTCGGGCGAACGTTTGCCGGCGAACCAGCTCTCGTTCGTCAGCCTCGCGGTCAGCTCCTCGCGCAAGTTCACCCCGTAGATGTTCTCGAACTTGTCCACGCCTTGAATGTAGCTGATGCCTTCCTCATAATCGAACGGCCCCGGAAAAGCGTAGCCGATCCCGTCGATCCGGAACGTTTTGTCCATGATGCGGTTCGTCTGCTGTTTGATCAGTTCGACGAAATGCGCGAGCAGTTCGTCCTTCGATTCCTTGGATTTGGAAGGATAAATCATATAGGAATCCGGAACAAGCTTCCCGAGCGCGTTCATGACCGCTGTCTTGATGAACAGGCCGCCGATGTCGAATACGATGGTATATGTTTTCATGATCCCGCTCTCCCGTTCGTTTAGAAAACCTGCCGAATCCGGATGAATCTCGGCCGGTAGATGCCGCCGAACGCCATGTGGGCGTCCATGCTCGTCGTATTTACGTTGTAGCTGGCCAGCAGCTCGCCCGGGAGCGACAGATGCGGGTGGGCTTTGGCGTTGTACGAATAGATGCCGCGCCCTTCCTCCGGCTCCGTGCAAGCATGCAAGGGCACATACGGGCCGAACGGGCCGACGGGACTGTCTCCCGCGCTCACCGCAACGCGGTTCCCGGAAACCCCGCCCTGCTGAATGACGAGAACGTACTTGCCGTCCAGAAATCCGCCGGTCACGGGGGAGACGCTCAGCTCCGCCGAGACGCCGGACGCGATCGGCGCGCACAGCTCCTTCCGGGCCGACCATCCGCTTCCGTCCCAGAACGTCCACTTCTCCGTCCGTTCCAGCTCCTCCGCGGGTACGCGGGCGACGACAAGCTTCGCGGCGCCGTCGTTCTGCAGCCCGTATACGTAGACGTAGCCATCCGGATCGGGAGCGCCGGCCTCTTCCGTGCAGGGCAGCACGGCGGCTCCGAAATAAGTCGTATGGCCGGCGGCCGAACGGAAGTAGAGATCCGTATCTTCCTGCTCCTGCCGATCCAGCGCCGGACCGTCCGCTTCCATCGGCGCGGATACCCGGACGACTCCGTACACCTCGAATTGAAAGCCTTCCGGACCGTCCGGGTTCGGCCCGATGATCAGCGGAAAGCAGTGAAACCTGCCGCCGACCGACGTTCCGTCCTGCAGCCAATAATACGCGCCTTCATGAGCCAGGCCGTTCGGAGTTCGCGGCGCGATCGCGCTGGCGGGAACTTCCCCTTCCCGGTTCCATTGGAAAGCGATCGCCTCCGGGGCCGGATGATCGCCGTCCAGCAAAGCGAGCGTATTATTGATCATGACCGTGTCTTTGCGTTCGTCCGTTCGCTCGTCGACCGTACCGATGAACGTGTCCCCGAACAGAAACAAGGTTCGGGTTCCCGTCGCGCGGCCCGGAGCTTCCATGCCGTTCAGCGGAATCGAATAAATGCCGTCGGAGCCCGTCCACCCCTCTTTTCTGTGAAACAGCCGCGTCCACTCCTCGTCCGGCTCTGCCGCAAAGCCAGTGCCGGCCAAGAAGGCATTCGCCTCCCCTTGCGTCCGGACGTATCTCGCATGCGGCGCGCTCTCCGGCAGCCGCGCCTCGCCCGGCTCCGAAGCGGAGAACGGCGTCCAGTCTCTGCCGTCGAGAGAGAACTCGATTTGCCGAAGGAGGCGGTCGTCGGCGCCGCCGCGAATTTCTCCAAGCGGATACGTGGCGCCGAAATCGTACATCGTCCATTTTCCGTCCGGTCCTTCTTCCGTTTCCCAGCTACGGTTAACCGGTATCGGATCTCCCTTGCGCCTCGGGAGGCGCGTATCGCGTTCGTCGTTCATGATCCCATGCACCTCCTGGTCTGTGTCTCGTTTCTCGCGCCCAGCTCATCCTGTCTGCGCTAATTCCTTGTCCGTTCATCTCGTGCCCGCCAATCGGACAGGAAAGCGGCTCCCGCCTGGACTTCTCTCCGAACGTTAACCCGGCGTCCGTCAAGACGGCGGGGCCAACTCCCGCAAGCGAATCCAACGGGGACGATAAATATCGGCGTCGTTCGCGTTCGCCGCCAAGCTCGTCGAATTGACGTTATAGGTGACAAGAAGCTCGCCTTCCTTGGACAGGTGCGGGTGCGCCTTCGCGTTGTAGGTCACGATGTCCCGCCCCTCCGCCAGCTCCGGCGTATGGTAAATCGGCGTCAGCGGAGCGAACGGGCCGTAAGGAGATTCTCCGACCGAATACGCGACAAGTCCGCCGATCGAATCCTTCTCGCAGACGAGCACGTACTTGCCTTTCCACCGCCCCCAGGTCATCGGGGTCACGCTGAGCTCCGGAGAGACGCCGTCCAGCAATTCCGCGGCGTCCTCGATCCGCTCCGACCAATCTTTCCCGTCCCAGAACCGCCACTTCCCGTCGTCTCCGATCGATTCGGGCAAGGTGCGGGCGACGGTCAGCCGCTTGACGCCCCGCGCGTCGATCTTATAGCCGTACACATAGATATAGCCGTCCGGATCGGGCGCTTCGGCCTCCGCCGTGTTGTCCAGGATGCCGGCCCCGAACGCCAGCTCTCCGCCGTCCGGCAGCCGCTTGAAGAGGCCGGTATCCTCCTGCGCCTGCGCCGCGTAATCCGGGCCGCTCTCCGTCATCGGCACGACGATCCGGGCCACGCCGCGGGTCGCGAACTGGAAGCCGGGCGGCTGGGCCGGGTCCTTCGTCATCCGCAGGGGAAACAGGATCAGCCGATCGTCGCGGACGATGCCGTCCTGCAGCCAGTACCAGCTCCCCGGCATCTCGGCCGCCTGCGGCGTATGGGGCGCGAACAGGGACAAATCCGCCGATTGCGGCACCCAGTCGAACCGGATGGCGCCCGGATCGGGCTCCCCTCCGCCTAGCACCGCGATGGAATTGTTGACGATCGCGCCCGATTGTCGGGCCCGCGACACCGGATTCGCCTGTCCCGAATACGTGTCGCTGAACAAAAACACGGTTTGCGCGTCGCCGCCGGCGGAGCCGGGACGCTCCGAGCCGCCGACCGGAACGGAGAAGATGCCGTCCGCTCCCGTCCACCCCTCGTAACGGCTGAACAGCCCCGTCCACTCCGGTTCCGGCTCCGCGGCCAGTCCGGCTCCGGCGTAGAAGCGGAGCTCGCTGAGCCCGTAGAGCGGCCGCCCTTGCTCCTCCGCGCCCCAATTGCCTTCGCCCGCTCCGCCTTGCGGTACCAGCTTCACGTACCGGGCTTGCGCGTCCCCGAATCGCACCGGACCTCTCCCGCCGTCCAAATTCGTCGCCGAGAGCCGCGCGGAGCCTTCCGCCCGGGCCAGCCGGTACGGATAGCCGTCGCCGCGAAGCTCGGTCCATTCCGTTCCGTCGATCGAGTAAGAGACGGCGACGTCTCTCAGCCCGGCCGCGGCGGGGGCGTCTCCGTCCTCCCCAGCGGCATTGTAATTCCAAACCCGCATCTCCCCGAGCGGGTAAGTTCCGCCGAGATCGACCGTGAGCGCCGGCGCCTCTCCGCCGCTTCCGGGCGCGAGCCACATCGTGCGGGCGTCGCTGCCGTGCAGGCCGTCCTTCCCGCTCCCCGAATCCATGCCGTACCGGTTGACGGCATTCTCCGGACGGGAGGCCGCTTCGTCGCCGGAAGTGTCGGCCGCGCCGGCCGGATCGATTCTCCCGCCGTACGAGACCTCTGCGGCATAACGGTAAAAGCGAACCTCCGCCAGTCCGAAGGAGCGTTCGCCCAGGAAGGACCAATTGCCTTCGCCGGGCTCCACGGCCGCCTCCAGCCTGACGTAACGCGCCGGCATGCCGCCGAAGCGCAAAGGGCTTGCCCTACCGTCGTCCAGATTCGTCGCGGACAGCCGCGCGGAGCCGTCCGCCTTGGCCAGCCGGAACGGATAGCCGTCTCCCTTCCATTCGTCCCATGTATCTCCGTCCGCCGACAGATAGAGGCTTACGTTCCTCAGCCCGCGCCCGGTCAGGGGCGCGTCCGGCGAATTGTTTTCGTTGTCGTTGTAGTTCCAGATCCACATCTCCCCGAGCGGCTCCACCCGTCCCAAGTCGAAAGTCAGGACGGCCGCTTCTCCCGGCTTCGTCTCGGCGCACCACATCGTGCCGCCGCGATTGCCGTGAACATGCGAGCGCGCTTCCGCGCCGGACATGCCCGACTGGTCCGCAGCCCGGCGCGCGGAGCATCCGTCCGCCTCGGCTCCCGTCGCGGACGCGACCGGAAGGAAGGCTCCGCGATTCGACGCGGCCTCCGCGGCGGACTTCCCGCCGGACGGCCATAACGCCCCGATCGCGGCGGCAAGCGCCAGAACGAGAACGGAGGCGCACGCGGCGATGCCGACTTTAGCGCTTCTTTTCATCGGGGCAACCCCATTTCCGCCGGTCCGATTCGCGCCGCCCTTCTTGAGGCTATTTCGAATCGGCCCCCTCGTAGTAAACCCACTTCGAGCTCGTCTTCAGAATGACGAGCGTCAGCGCCATCGCGATGAGCAGCAGCACCCAGGCGAGCGCCGAAGCGTAGCCCATCTGCAAATCCTTGAACGCCTTGTTGTACAGATACAGCGCGTAAAACATCGTCGAATTGTTCGGTCCGCCGCCCGTCATGATGTACGCCTGAATGAACACCTGGAAGCCTCCGAGCACGCCCATGATCACGTTGAAGAAGATGGTCGGCGTCAGCATCGGAATCGTAATGTTCCAAAACTGCCGGATCTTGCCCGCACCGTCGACGATCGCGGCTTCGTACAAGCTCCTCGGAACGCCTTGCAGCCCCGCGAGGTAGATGATCATCGTCCCGCCTACGGCCCATAGGTTCATCAGCACCATGGAGGGCTTCGACCAGAGCTCGTCGGTCAGCCAGCCCGGCCCGACGATGCCGAAGTTCGCCAGGAACGTGTTGATGAGGCCGAAGTTGCCGTCGAGAATCCACTGCCAGAGCAGCGCCACGGCTACGCCGGACACGACGCTCGGCAGAAAGTAAATCGTGCGGAACACGCGGATGCCGAACGCCTTCTGGTTCATCAGGACGGCGACCAGCACGCCCAGCACCGTGTTCAGCGGCACGCTCAGGGCGACGTAATACAGCGTGTTGCCCAGGCTCTTGAAGAAGAGCGGGTCCTGGGTGAACATGAATTTGTAATTCAACAGGCCGACCCATTTCGGCGGGCTGTAAATGTTGTAGGAGGTAAAGCTTAAATACAAGGAATACAGAATCGGGAAGCCCATAAACGCGAGAAACCCGATCAGGCCCGGCGAGAAAAACAGATAACCGTTCAGCGCTTCCTTGGTGCTCAGTTTCATCGGGCGGCGTGCCTTCACGGAATCGTACCCCTTTCTTGGCGTTTCGACCGTCCGCCCGTCGGGGGCGGACGGCGAAACCGAAGCTAAGTCATTGCGCCTTCGCGAAGTTGGCGACGGCGTTCTCGGCGTCCTTCTGCGCTCCGTCCAGGAATTCCTTGGGATCCTTGCCGGAGTTCAGCACCGCCTGCTCGACCGGATCGAGATTGCCGTGCCAGGAAGGCATCGCCTCGATATATTCGATGAATCTCGAATGCTCCATCTGATCTACGATCATTTTCCAGTTCGGGTCTTCCATGAACTTCGGATCCATGGCCGCCGTCCTATTCGAGACGAGCGAGCCGGACGCCTCGTGAATTTGCACCTGAACCTCCGCGCTGGTCAAATACTTCATCAGCTCCCATGCCGCCGCGGCGCGCTTGTCGTCCTTGTTGTCGACGAGCTCCAGGCTGAAGCCCGCGGACCAGCTGGCCGGGTTATTCTTGTAAGGAATCGGGGCGACGCCGAAATCCAGCTCCGGCGCGCGGGTTTTGATCTCGCTGTACAGATTGTTCACGTCGACGATCATCGCCGCCTTGCCCGCGATGAACGGGCTGAAGCCGAGCGCGCTCGCCTGGGAGTTGAACGCGGACATCGCTTTGACGCCGTATTTGTCCTGAATCTTTTTCTCCCATTGCAGCGCTTCGAGATTTTCCGCCGAATTGAAGGTCGGTTTGCCTTCGTCGTCCCAGAAGTCTCCGCCGTTCGTCCAAGCCAGCGTCCAGAAGTGCAGGTTGCCGAGCGCCGGAGAGAAGCCGATCACGTCCAGCATCTTGTTGTCGTACCACTTGGTCAGCTTGTCGGCATATTGCTCCAGCTCATCCCAGTTGGCCGGCGGCGCGTTCGGGTCCAGGCCGGCGTCCGCGAACATTTTCTTGTTGTAGAACAGCACCCGCACGTCCGTATCGTTAGGCATGCCGTACATTTTGCCTTCGTATTTCATCCGGTCGACGAGAACCGGGAAGTAGTCGTCCAGCTGCACGCCGTCCCGGGCGATGAACTCGTCCGTGCTCAGAATCGCTCCCGTCTTGGCGCGGGACGGAACCGTGCTCGTGTCGTTAAGCGCCAGGTCCGGGCCGCTGCCTGCCGCCATCGCCGTGGACAGCTTCGTCCAGTAGTCGAAGAAGTTGACGCCGAGCTGATTGACCGTAATGTGCGGGTTCTTCGATTGGAAATCGGCCAACAGGCGGTCCGTCAGCTCCTTCATCGGCCCGTCGGTGTAGATGTGCCAGTACGAAATGGTAACGGGATCCCGGTTCGGCGTTTCCGCGGCCGGAGCGGACGCCGACGGGGATGACGTTGCGGACGCCCCTTGGGATGCGGGCTGGGTTCCGTTGTCGTTTTTGCCGGAACAGGCGGACAATGCGGATAGCGACAGAACGGCGGAGAGCATAAGGATAAAGCTCTTCTTTTTCATCTTTGTCATGACCTCCCATAGGAATGGTTCGAATGATTGCGTTGCGCCAAGCCTGATAAGATTACCTTGCCTAAAGCCGCATCACCCCTCTCGCGTCGGCGGGGGAAACCGCCGCTTTCTAGCCTTTGACCCCGGTCAGCGTCACGCCCTCGATGAAGTAGCGCTGGAAGGAGAAGAACAAAGCCAGGGTCGGCAGCATGACGAGCAGGGAGGCCGCCATCATGACGTTCCAGCGCGTGCCGTACTGCTGCTGGAAGCTGCGAAGCCCGAGCATCAGCGTGAACTTGTCCGGGTCGTTCAAGTAAATGAGCGGTCCCTGGAAATCGTTCCAGACGAGCGTAAAGGTGAAAATCCCGAGCGTGGCCAAAGCCGGCTTCGACAACGGCATGAAAATTCTCCACCAGATGTACCCCTCGGAGCACCCGTCGATTTTGGCCGCCTCGCTGAGCTCTTTGGGGATCGTCATGAAAAACTGCCTCATCAGGAAGATGTAAAAGGCGCTGCCGAAGAAAAACGGCACGATCAGCGGCAAGTACGTGTCGACCCATCCGAGCTCCTTGAACAGAATGAACAGCGGAATCATCGTCACCTGGCCCGGAAGCATCATCGTGGCCAGCAGAAGGACGAACCACACTTCCCGTCCCGGCCAGCGGAGCCTCGCGAACGCGTAGGCGACGAGCGAAGAGGATAACATGGCGCCGATCATGGACATCCCGGTAACGAATACCGTGTTCCACGTATAGCGCAGGAACGGGAACGATTCGACCGCTTTGCGGAAATTGCTCCAATGGACCGGCTCGGGAATCCACTTCGGCGGAATTTCGAACAGGCCCGTATCCCCTTTCAGGGAGGTGGACAACAGCCACACGAGCGGCAGGATAAACGCCGCGCTTCCGGCCAACAGCAGCGTATATACGACGACCCGATGGAGTATGCTTTCCGATTTTAACGTCATGTGTTCGATCTCCCATCTCATCTGTATCCGCTTACAACATTGATTTTATTTTACGGTCGCGGCGAGTCTTTCGTCTTTTTGAATAGACGTCTCGTTTTTATAAAATCGGGACATCGTCGAGAAGATCCTACTTCCCGGACAACGCAAAAAATCCCCCTGGAGGGGGAGAGGGATACGACAAATCGACGTTGCTTGCCGCGTTCTATTGTATGCCTCGATAATGTCCCGTATCGGGCCAGCATGCGAGGGTAAACGCCAATTCGTCCGTCAGCATGTCCATCATCTCCTGCAGCGGCCCTACGACGGGCACCAACTGCCACTTGCCGCGATGATTGGCGATGCTAAGCACGAAATCCTGCCGGTCCAACCGGGTCAGCACGGCGCGTATCGCCTCCTCGCTCGGCTCCGTGGAGAAAATGATCAGACTCCTGCCTTGCGCGCGAACGCCCAAATGCGTCATTTCCATAGCTTGCAGCTTGTTCCGGATAAAACTGAGCGAAATTTTCAGATCCAGATCCAAGGCTGGCGCCTCCTTACGCGATGACGTTATCCCTCGTAATCGACGATCGGCTTGATGATCTGCGCGATCAGCTTGATCTTCTCGGGCGGACATCCTTCCAGCATATCTATGATCTCGTTGCGCATGTAATCCGTGCCGGAAGTGTTCGCGCCCCGCAAAATATAGTCGGCGGACGTCTCCAGAACCGCGCATATTTTATCCAGGTTGTTCAGATTGACCGGAGTCCGGCCTCTCTCGATCTTGCTAATATAAGCGTTCGACACGTCCAGGGATTCCGCCAGCGTCTCCTGCGTAATGCCCTTGTCTTCCCTGGCCTTCCTGATCCGATTGCCGATTACCGAGTAATCGAAGCCCAATGTTCATCACCCAATCCGACTATAACAAGCCCCTTTCCCGGTTTACATACCTAATAATTCAATATTAACTTATAGGTTCACGGAAAAAGGCGATTTCATAGAAAAATAGACCGCATGCCGGCTTTGGCCACCGGGAGGATTTCGAGAATGAGGTAGGACCGGACGCATTCGATGCGAGGAGAGTAGCGCGATTGAACCGGGGAACGAGGCGTTCAGCCCGCCATTTTAAGCCCGACGACCGAGAATAGGATGCCGAGAATGCAGCCGATGCGCACCCAACTCCTCGGCTCTTTGAAGAAGATCATCCCGACTACGGCCGCGCCGACCGTGCCGATTCCCGTCCATACGGCGTAGGCCGTGGCCAGCGGAATCGTCTCCATCGCGGCGATCAGCAGTTGAAAGCTGGCCAAGAACCCGGCGATGAGGAGGATGTTGTTCGTCCAATTGTTGTTTTGCGCGACGCGCTTGATGCCGACGACTCCGACCACTTCCAGCAATCCGGCGGCAATGAGCAGCAGCCAGTCCATTATCCTTCACTTCCTTTGCTCGACAATTTCAGCCCGACGATGCACGCCAGCAGCAGGAGAATGAACGCGATCCGCAGCAGGCTCACCGAACCGGACATGCTCATCTCCACGATCGTCGTTCCCAGCGTCCCCATTCCCGCGAACACGGCGTATACCGTCCCTACCGGCAGCGTCTTGGTCGCCCGTATGATCAGGTCGAAGCTGGTCAACAGCGCGACGAGCACGATCAGGCCGGGAATTTCCTCGTACTTGAATCCGCTCGCCCACACGACCTCCAGCAGCCCTCCCAGAACGACATAGGCCCATGCTCTGGCTTCGCTTATTTTTTTATCCGCTTTGGACGTCATGGCTTTCCCCCTCCCGCCGGCGCTCCAGATACCAATCGACGATGCGGTCGATATAGTCCATGACGCCGGCATCCATTCCCAACACTTTTTCCTTCTGTCCCTCTTCCGGCCGGATCAAAGACCAGTATTTATCGAGCAGCCGTTCATCCTGTCCGAACCACTCCATCGACAATTCGAAAATGCGCGCCGCGAGCCGTTGGGACTTCGCGGACGAGGGAGGCTCGCCCAGGCTTCCCTTGATTTCGCGGATCAGCCTGGCCCACGCCATGCTCCGGGGATCGTCCGAGCTCAAATCCGGAAGACTCTTAATCACGTCGATCTCGCGTTCCGTAAAATGCCGGTTCAAAAACGTTTCCCTCCGCTCGGGAGAGCCGCTCAACGCCTGGATGAAGAGAAATACGTCCTCCGCCTCGATTTCCCCCTTCATCTCGAACGCGTGACGAACCGTCTGCAGCAGCCTCTCCATTTCGTCCAGACGTTTCCTCGCCTCCGCGATCGCCGACAGCTCCGTCTCCAAATACTCACTCCATCTGGACTCCCGCGAGCGCTCCCCGGAACCGAGCAGGTTCTTGATCGAAGCCAGCGTGAACCCGAGCTCTTTCAATGCCGCGATATGCCTGAGCACGCCGATCTCCTCGTTCGAATAGTAACGATAGCCCGATTCGGCCACTTTGGCGGGCTTCAACAAGCCGATCTCGTCGTAATATCTCAGAGTCCGGATCGAGATGTTCGTCTTCTTCGACAGCTGGCCGATGCTGTACATCGAGGCCGCCCCCTCTCTTCTCTGTAGTCAGTCTCATCTCTTCGACGCATCTTGGGTTCCGCTTCAAATAGTATATAGTCTCCAGTATACGTGAGAGTCAATAGGATCGCCGAAAAAACAGCCGTCCCGGAATGGCTCGCCTAACAGGGTACATCCTAAGCAAGACGCGAAAGGACCCCAATATCCGCTGAAAAGCGGAGTCGAGGTCCTCTATTTCGAAGATATGCAAGACTTTGAGATCAGCCTCTTCCGGCGTTCCGTTTCCGTTAACGCGTCACTCGTACGCGGAATGACGCGTTAACGAATGGTAGATGAAGTAAACGACCATGCAGACCGCCGTCGTCAGGAAGCCCCAGCCGAGCGCGATCTGTTCGAGCAGCACGTAGTTGTTGCAGAGCTGCACGGGCGCGATGACGTACAACAGCCCCATACCGGCGAATAGGAGCGCCTCGGGAATGACGATGACGCCGAATTCGTCCAGCAGTCCGCCCAACTCGTTCCGGTCCGGAACCGCGGCCATCCGCCACGTCTCCCCGTCGCTGCCGAAGAACGTCCGGTATTCCTCCGAATCACATTAACGGAGAAAAAACGAAACACCCCGATAAGACGTCATCAAAACGTCAAATCGGGGTGCTGCAACCATCCGTATACCGGGATCATCAAGATCGAAGTCGCGATTCCCGCGGCGGCCATCGAGAAGCCGCTGACGCCTCCCGCCCACTCCGAGTCCAGCAGTACCCTGGCCGTCCCGATGCCGTGGGAGCTCGTTCCGATGCCGACGCCGAGGGGAACGTCTCCGCGAATTCCGCACAAGCGCAGGAACGCCGGACCGGCCAAGCTGCCGAACAAACCGGACAAGACCGAGAACACGGCGCTCAGCTCCGGAATTCCCCCCGTGCGCTTCGCGATTTCGAGCGCGATCGGCGAGGAAACCGACTTCGTCAGCATGGACAAGAGCAGCTCCCTCGGACTCCCGGGAATATAGAGCAGCAGCAACACGGCGGCCATGGAGAGCACCGAACCGGCGATGATGCCCAGAAAAACGGGGCCTAGCGTTCGGCGGATGGCGGCCGAATGCTTGTAGAGAGGAACCGCCAGCGCGACCGTCGCGGGGCCGAGACCGTATGCGATCCAATCTCCTCCGGCGCGATAAGCTTCATACGGAATTCCCGTTACCGTCAGGAACGCGATCAGGAACAGCGAGGAGACCACGAGCGGGTTGATGCCTCGCCGCTTGCTCTTGCCCCATGCCGCCGCGCAATAGACCAGCAAGGTCAACCCGGCTCCGAATGCCGGATTATCCAGCCATGTCGGCAGAGTCATGGACGTTCTCCTCCTTTCGGCCCAGCCCCTTCGTCACGAAGCCGGAGACCGCCATGACGACCAGTGTGCCCGGAACGACACCGACGACTACGTAGAGCCAATGCGACTTGATCAGGTCCGCGAACGCGATCGTGCCTACGATCGCCGGCACGAAGAACAAGCCCATATGCCGGAGCAGCAGCCCGGATTCCTTCTCGATCCATTCCAGCTTCACGATGCCCGAGAACAGAGCGAGCGCGAGCAGAATCATGCCGGCGACGTTGCCCGTAAGCGGCAGACGGAGCCAGGCCTCGAGCGCGACTCCCGCCAAATAGAACGCTATCAAGATCGCGATGCCTTTCACGATCGCTGTCACTCTCCTTCCCTCTCGCCCGCAACGACAATCCTTCCACTGGCAGATGAGTTTCATTTATGAACGATCTCTATCTATAAATTGTAGAATTTGAGATAGGAGAGATATTCATGTAAGATTATTCATATAAGGTAATTAAGGCCAAATCAGCTTCTGAATACAAAAAAAGGGGGGGACTCAAGTTGAGAAATGTTACGCTTATATTGGATATATCCGATCCGTGGGCTGTGGTCGAACTAGTAGCAAATTGGATTTTCTGGCTCCTTGCGATCATTGCTAGTATCGTTTTGTATTTCGTTTTTAAGAAAAATATTTACCTCTGGGCTATGGCGGTATCGGCTATCCTCACGTTAATAACGTACGTGAATCGAGAGAAACTAAAAACATGAGTAAAACCAACCCCCCGGAATAGAATAAACGGGAGGTTCTGGATGTTTGCCGGCCTACCTCTCACCCGGCCGAAGCTCTTCCCTGCCGCCCAAATACGGCCGCAAAGCCCGGGGCACGTAGACCGAGCCGTCAGCCCTCTGATGGTTCTCCAGCAACGGGATCAGGATGCGCGGCGTCGCGATCGCCGTGTTGTTCAGAGTATGGCAGTAGCGCAGCTTGCCCTCCCCGTCCCTATAGCGGATGTTCGCCCTCCGCGCCTGGAAATCGAGCAGGTTCGAGGCCGAATGCGTCTCGCCGTAAGCTTGGCGGCTCGGCATCCACGTCTCGATGTCGTACTGCTTGTGCGTCTTCTGCGACATATCGCCGATGCAGACGGCCACGATCCGGTAGGGCAGCTCCAGCAGCCGCAAAATGCGTTCGGCGTTATCCGCGATTTCTTGCAGAAGCCGTTCCGACAGCTCGGGGTCGTTCTCGCAGACGACGACCTGCTCGACCTTGGAGAACTGGTGCACCCGGTACAGGCCGTGAACGTCGCGCCCCGACGAGCCGATCTCCCTGCGGAAGCAGGAGGTCGCCGCCGCAAGCTTGAGCGGGCCGTCCAGCTCGACGATCTCGCCCGCGAGATACGACACCAGGCTCACCTCCGATGTGCCGACCAAATAGCGGTCCTCTTCCGCAATCGCGAACACCTGGTCTTCTCCCGTCGGGAAAAATCCGGTGTTCCGCAGCGCTTCGCCGCGAACCATCATCGGAACGTCCAGCGGGGTAAAGCCGCGGCTTTCCAATACGTCCATCGCCAGCTGCTGCACCGCCCGGTGCAGATGCCAGCCCATTCCCTTCAGCACGTACTGGCGCGCGCCTCCGATCTTCACTCCGCGCGGCAGGTCGACGATGCCCAACCGCTCCCCGAGCTCAACATGATCCAGAGGCGCGAATTCAAACTCCGGCGGCTCTCCGACCCGCTTA
>JAEZZE010000218.1 GCA_023418755.1 Bacillota bacterium
GTCCGGGTTCATGCCTCCGCATGCGTTGGTGACAAGGAGATGATCGACTCCGAGCGCCTTCATGACGCGAACCGGAAAAGTCACTTCCTGCATCGTATAGCCTTCGTAGTAATGAAACCGCCCCTGCATGGCAATCACAGTCTGGTCATGGAGTCGGCCAATTACGAGCTGCCCCGCATGACCCTCCACCGTCGACACCGGAAAATGCGGAATCGACTCGTACGCGATCCGGACGGCGTCTTGAATTTCGTCGGCAAGCTCGCCCAAGCCGGATCCGAGAATCAGTCCGATGCGCGGCCGGTTCGGGATCAAAGACTGAATATGCGCTGTCGCCTCATTCATTCTTTGCAGCAACTGGCCCATTGTTGTTTCACCCCCTTTAAAAAGTATAACCCCATATTGCCAGTCTCTTGTCGGCCGTTACGCCTCCGCATGAATTTCGCCGACGACAAGCGCGGGCGGCTTCACCGGTTCCGGGCGTATCGCGATCGACTCGTAAATGCGCGCTATCGCCTCCTCCGCGCCGATTTCATTGGCATATACGGTCGCGAGCGATTCTCCGGCCCGTACCGCGTCGCCGATCTTCTTGCGCAGCACGATGCCGACCGCCAAGTCGATCCGCGACTCCTTCGTCGCGCGCCCCGCTCCCAGCAGCATCGCCGCCAGCCCCATCCGTTCGGCGGCGATCGAGGCCACATAGCCCGATTCCTTGGCCGGGACCTCGATCAGGCGCTTGGCGGCGGGCAGCCGCTCGGGCTCGTCCACGACCGATGCGTCGCCTCCCTGCGCCGTTAGGAACGCTTTGAACTTCTCCAGCGCCATGCCGCTCTCGATCGCCTGCTCCAGCATCCCTCTCGCTTCCTTCCGGCTCGAGGCGGCTCCCGACAAAACCGCCATATGGCTGCCGAGCGTGAGGCATAGCTCCGTCAGATCGCCCGGACCTCGGCCGCTTAGCGTGTCGATCGCCTCCTTGACCTCCAGGGCGTTGCCGATCGCGTTGCCGAGCGGCTGGCTCATATCGGACAGCACGGCGACCGTCTTCCTTCCGACGCGGCTGCCGATGTCGACCATGCAGGCCGCGAGCTCCTTCGCTTCGGACAGCTCTTTCATGAACGCGCCGTCGCCCGTCTTGACGTCAAGCACGATGGCGTCCGCTCCCGAAGCGATTTTCTTGCTCATGATCGAGCTTGCGATCAGCGGAATCGAATTGACCGTGCCGGTCACGTCTCTCAGTCCGTACAGCTTCTTGTCGGCGGGCGTCAGATTGTCGCTTTGGCCGATGACGGCCAGTCCGTTGCGGTTGACCAGTTCGATGAATTCGGCGTTGCCGATCTCGACATGGAAGCCCGGAATCGACTCCAGCTTGTCGATCGTGCCGCCGGTATGGCCGAGTCCCCGTCCCGACATCTTCGCCACGGGTACGCCGACGGACGCAACGAGCGGCGCCAGCACCAGCGTCGTCGTATCTCCTACGCCTCCCGTGCTGTGCTTGTCCACCTTGACGCCCGAGATGCCGGACAGGTCGATCGTCTCCCCGGAAGCTACCATGGCCATCGTCAAATCGGCTCTTTCCGTCGGCGTCATGCCGCGAAAAAAAATCGCCATCGCCATCGCCGACATCTGATAATCGGGGATCGAGCCGTCCGTATAGCCCTGGACAAGATAATCGATTTCGGACTTCGCCAATTCGCCGCCGTCTCTCTTTTTCGTAATTAAATCAACGGTTCTCATCGGAAACCCTCCTCAGTACCCTTGGGCGGTTCCGCCCGTGACGATCGCGACCGAGGAACTGGCTCCGAGCCTCGTCGCTCCGGCTTCCGTCAGCTCTAGGGCCGTTTCGAGATTACGCACGCCTCCCGAAGCTTTGATTCCCATTTCGGGTCCGACGACGCCGCGGATCAAAGCGATGTCCTCCGCCGTCGCTCCGCCCGTGCCGAAGCCCGTCGACGTCTTTACGAAATCGGCTCCCGCTTCTTTGCATAGCCGCGAAGCCGCGCGCTTCTCCTCATCGGTCAGATAACACGTTTCGATAATCACCTTCACGGCGGCTTTGCCGCGGCACGCCTGCACGACTAGCTCGATATCCTTCTTCACGGCGGCCGTCTGCCCGGATTTCAAGGCTCCGACGTTCAGCACCATGTCGATCTCGGTCGCGCCGGCGCGGATCGCATCCTCGGCCTCGGCCATCTTGATTTCCGAGCGGCTTGCCCCGAGAGGGAAGCCGACGACCGTCGTCACGCCGACGCGGCTTCCGGCCAGCTCCCGAGCGGCCGTCGGAACCCAGTAGGGGTTCACGCAAACCGTAGCGAACCCGTATTGCTTGGCCTCCGCGCAGATGCGGACAATATCCTGCTCCGTGCTTGTCGCCGATAACAGCGTATGATCGATGATTGCAGCGATTTGTTCAGGGGTCATGGGGATCATTCTCCTACAGGTCTGTTTTTTGAAGCAAATCTCTCGCCGTAATTTGATCCGTCACCAACGTGTTGCCGTATTTGCCGCGCAGGGCTCCCCAGATCGCGTTCACTTTGGAGGCTCCCCCCGCGACGAGAATCGAATGCTCCTTCTTGCGGAGATCGGAAAGCTCGATGCCGACCGTGCGCTCGTTCAAGCTCGGGAGACAGATTTCGCCGTCGGAGTCGTAATAGCGCGAACAGATATCGCCGACCGCCCTGTTCTTAATCGTCTCCAATTCCTCGCTGCGCATGTAGTTCGAATTGATCAGCACCGAATCCGCGGTAGGCGCGCCCGCCGTGAATACGGCGATATTGGCGCTTTGCCCCATATCCATCACTCTGCGAATGTGCCGATCGGTCAGCATCGCTTGCTTGACGAGAATATGGTCGACGATCGCCGGCAAATACATGAAATAAGGGGTTACGTTAAACGCTTTCCCGAATAAATGAACGATTTCCGAAGGGGAGATGAGAATATCCGCATCGCTGACGCCGCCGTTCAACTGTACGACGAAGGAGTTGTTCAGGGATTTCGTTTTCAAATGAAGCGCGACCTGGTACATCGTCGAGCCCCAGGACGCCCCGATCGTGTCCCCGTCCTTCGCAAGCTCCATCACGTAGGCGGCGGCCGCTTGGCCGATATATCTCTTGACTACGCTGTCGTCGTAGGTCGGGGTGAACGCGACGACGGCGTTCTTCAACTGAAACCGCTCCTTCAGCATGCTTCTGAGAACCTCGACGTCTTCGGTCGGGTCTTTGATCTCGATCGTAACGACGCCTTCCGACTTCGCCTGCTGCAGGAGCCTCGATACGGTCGGCCTGGATACTCCCAGCGCCTCGGCGATCTGATTTTGGCTATAATCCAGTTGGTAGTAGAGTTTGGCGGCTTCCACGACTTTCCTGATTTTGTCGTTTTCCAACAAAGTTCACACCATTCGCAGCGCTGATTTTGAAATTTTGTATCATTTTACATGAAATTATGTTCTCACACACGTATTATAATGGATATAAGCATTCCGCGCTAGGGCGAAAAACATACAAAAAAAGCCGCCCCCGTCGATCGGGAGCAGCCGGGTTTCGCAATCTTTCCAAACCGCTTGTTACAGAGCCAAACGCAAAGCCAAGTCGTACAGATCCAGATTAAACGACTTCTTCGTGCTCACGACTTTGTCGATGTCGGTCGCCACGAATTCGCCGTTGACGATTCCGATCCCTTTGGCGGAATCCCCCTCGATCAGGCGCTGCACGGCGAAATCGGCAAGCCGGCTCGCTAGAATACGGTCGTTGTGAGTCGGCGTTCCTCCGCGCTGGATATGGCCGAGCACGGTTACCCGAGGTTCGATGCCGCTGTATTCGGTAATGTTCTTCGCCACCTCTTCCCCGGAGCCTACGCCCTCCGCCACGACGACGATGCCGTGCCGTTTGCCCTTCTGGAAGTTGTCCTTCATGCGCAGCGAAATTTCCTTGATATCGAACGGAACTTCGGGAACGAGTATCGCCTCCGCCCCGCTCGCCAGTCCCGCGTATAACGCGATGTCGCCGCAATGGCGACCCATGACTTCGACGACGGACGATCTCTCGTGCGAGGTCATCGTATCGCGCAGTTTATTGATCGCGTCTACGACGATGCTGACCGCGGTATCGAAGCCGATCGTGAAGTCGGTGAACGCGATGTCGTTGTCGATCGTGCCGGGAAGGGCCATCGTTTTGATGCCCAGCTTGCTCAGCTTGTTCGCGCCGTGGTACGAACCGTCGCCGCCGATGACGACAAGGCCGTCGATTTCGTGCTCGCGAAGCACGTCCGCCCCGCGCTGCTGGCCTTCCGGCGTTACGAATTCCTTGCAGCGGGCCGTCTGCAGAATCGTGCCTCCTCGCTGGATAATATCTCCGACGCTGCGCAGATCCATCGGTCTGAGATCGCGATTGATCAACCCCTGATAGCCTCTTTGCACCCCGTAAACTTCAATGCCGCGGAACAGCGCGCTCCTGACGACGGCTCGTACCGCCGCGTTCATCCCCTGCGAATCTCCTCCGCTCGTCAATACCGCGATCTTCTTCACTGCACTCA
>JAEZZE010000353.1 GCA_023418755.1 Bacillota bacterium
TTCACCGTGTAGACGAGCGGAGCCGACATGAAGACGGCCACCCCCGCCAGCAGCAGGAACAACAAAATATCGACGGACCAGGAACGGTTAAGGCGTCTGCGCAAAAGCAGCTTCACTTTCGTCACCGTTCTACTCACCCACTTTTTTAAGCAGTTTCTGCGTCATCAAATTCGTGCCCAGCATAATCGCGAACAGAATGGTCGCGATCGCCGAGGCGTAGCCCATCTGGAAGCGGATCGTGCCGTAGTCGACCAGATGCGTGACGATCGTGTGCGCCGCGTAATCGACGCTCGGGAACCCGATCATATAGATGGAAATTTCCGCGACCGAGAACGCGGTCGTAATCTGGATGACGGCTCCGAACATGAGCTGCGGACGCATCGTCGGGAGCGTGATGAACCACAGCTCCTGCCAGCGGTTGCGGACCCCGTCGAGCGCTCCGGCTTCGTACAGCGTGCGGTCGACGTTCTGCAGGCCGGCGATAAAAGCCAGGAACGACGTGCCGAGACTGAGCCACAGCTGCACCAGAATCAGAATGCCGAGCATATAGCGCGGATCCTGCAACCATTGGATCGGCTCCATAATGAAGCCCCAGCGCATCAAGAAAGAGTTCATGTAGCCGTACGAATCGCTGGAAAACAGCGTCTGCCAGATCAGATACGTGTTGCCGGCGATCGACGGCGCGTAAAGAACGAGCGTGAGCAGCGCGCGCAGCTTGGGCGGCAGCTCGTTGATCAGCCAGGCGAACAGGAAGCAGGCGACGTAGCTGATCGGTCCGGTGATGAAGGCGAACAGGAACGTGTTTTTGAGCGCGATCAGGAAGACGTCGTCCTGAACGAACAGTCTGGCGTAATTGTCCCAGCCGACCCAGCGCGGCGGCTCCAGCATATTGAAATGGGTGAAGCTGAGCGCTAAGGACATCAGGACGGGAACGACGGTAAAAGTAAAGAAAATCAGGAAATAGGGCGCCATCAAGACGAAGGCCTGCCGGTTCTTGCGAACTTCCGCCGCCATGCCGCCTATCTTTTTGCGAATGATCGGATAGATGGGTCAACCCTCATTTCTCGCAGGGCGTGTCTGCATACTCCGAGGACAGCAGATTTTGCCGAATTTTCGTTCCATGCAAGGAACTTTTGTGAAGGCGTACCGGGGGTACGTCAAGCAAAAGTGACGAAGCAGGGGGCGAAAAGGCGGTGAAAGATGCCCCTGAGCGGGTTTGCAGACACGCCCTAGGGAAGATTAAATTCTTTCCGCCTGGCGGTAATCTCTTCATTCATATAGCGAACGTAATAGGCCATCGTCTCGCGCGGGTCTTCGCCTTGGACGACGACTCTGCGGAAGGCGTTGTCAATGTGCCGTCCGGTCAAGTAACCGCCCGGAACCTCGGGAACGCCCCGTACCCAGCGCATCTGCTCCATCAGCTTCTCCAGATCGGCGGTCGGCCACGGCAGCTTCGTCAGCGCCGCGACGTTCGCCGTCGGATAGCGGGCGGAAGCGCCGAGACGAACTTCCATCTCGCGCCCGAAGGCGAGCTGGGTTTCTTCGCTTGTCCACCACTTCAGAAACTGCCACGCCGCGTCCTTATCGCCGGCGTGCTCGAATAGGACGGCCGCGGAGCCGCCGCCTCCGACGTCCCGGCGAATCTTGCCGTCGGCCGTCGCCGTGCCGGGCACGGGAACGAAATCCCACAGCCCCTTGATCTCCGGCGCGAATACGACCAGCTTGTTGTACATCGTGTAGTCGATGATGCCGATCGGCATCTCGCCGGTTCGAAATCGGTTGGCGAAGTCGACCTGGATCGGCAGCTTGTAGTTGACGTACAGATCGGTCCATTTCTTGAACTGCCCGATGGCGACCTCCTCGTCCAAACCGCTGGCCGTGTCGCCGTTCTTGTAAAACTCCCCGTCGTGCTGATACAGCAGCATCGCGAACGTCGGGCTCGGCGGCAGCGTAATGATGTCCGTCGTCACCAGATCGTTGCCCTGCGCGTTCAGCCCTTTCTGCGGCAGCCCGAATTGCAGGTTGCGCTTCTGCAGCTCCGGCACGAGCGCGTACACGTCCTCCCACGTCTGCGGCACCTTCAGCTTCAGCTCGTCTTCGATAATATCCTTGCGATAGAACATGACCGGGAAGTTGAGCTGCTCCGGCAGCCCGTAATACCCGCCGTTATAGGCGAACGGCACCATCGCGCTGTCCTCGAACCGCGTCCGCACCTCGTCGAAATCGGGGAACGCGGACAGATCCTGCAGCGCGTTGCGGGTCGCGAAGTTGACCGGAACCTCGTTGCCGACCTGCAGCGCGACGTCGGGACCCTCCCCGGAAACTGTCGACGGCAGCAGAATATCCGCCGATACGAGCTTCAGATTCACCGAAATGCCCGTCTGCCTCGCGAACGTGTCGTCGATCAGCCGCTTGACGATCTGCGCCTGGTCGCGCGCCGACGTGATCCACACCGACACGGAGCGTCCGTCTCCTTCTTCGCCTCCGAAGTCGTCATAGTTTTCGTAGAACGAAGCCGCGAACGAAGCCGCTTCCGCTTGCAGCTTCTCCCACCTCGTCGCGTCCGGGTCCGGCAGCTTCGCGCCGGGGGTCGAGACGAGCAAATAATCGACCGCCAGCGGCTGCTCGGTCATCATCAGCAGCCATGCGCCGAGCGCGCCTACGTTGTTCTTGAAAGAATCGAGCCGACTCGGAACGGAGTCGGGCCGTTCGGCCATGTCCCTCAGTTGATAGGCAAGCGTGTTCAGCAAAGCGGAGCGGTCGTTGCTTCCGCCGTCCGGACCTTCGAGGATGGCGGCGATCGTCATCAGCCGGTCGCTTTGCTCCCGAAACGCGTCCGCCATCTCGGGAATGCGCTTCTCCAGCGCGTAATCGCGGAACGCGTCCGGCACGACGCCGGTGTAGCTGATGATCTTGCGGTAGATCGCGTTCAGCTCGAGTATGCTGGATTCCGCCGTCCGGACGATGGGCGCGATCTCGCCGAGCGTCACTTCCAGACGCACGGAATGGCGTCCTTTCGTCAAGTAGAACAGATACGGATCGTCTTCGCCGCGTCCCAGCACCTTCGTCTGCCAGGCGCCGTCGAAGGCGAACCCGATTCGCTTCGCCTCGCGGAACGGAATATCCCCGTCGACGTAGAGCGTCCGCAGGGAGGACATGCCGGTCAAGTAGTTTTGCCGGTTTTTGACGGCAATCTGGTAAAGCCCGTCCTCGGGCACCTCGAATTCCCATTCGATCCACTGTCCGGGCATGCGCCACGCCCAGCCGCCCGCCGCGTTGATGCGCAGCTTGGACGCATGGTACGGCTCGACGGCGGGACTGGACCGATCGTTGTACGGCGCCAGCATCGAGTCCGATTTGTAGGCGGCCGCTTCGCCCTGCACGGTGATCAGCACCCCGTCGGCGCTGCGGTAGCCTTGTTCCTTATATCGATTCGCCAGCTCTTCGTAAGACGGCGCAATATCCGGGTTCGTCAGCTTCAGCTCGGCGATGACAAGCGGCTCTTTAATGGAGGAGAGCGTCAACTCGTGCTTGCCTGCGGAAAAATAAAACAAATAAGGCTCCTCGTAATATCCCGTCGCATCCTTCAACCAAGCTTCTCGCCACATCGCCGCTTCCGCTTGCTTCGGCGTCAGGTCGTTGCCCCGGCCGTCGCGTTCGAGCTCGCTGCTCTCGTCCTTCCATACCCGGTTGAAAATGAGGCTTTTCGCTTCTCTGAACGGAGCTTCTCCGTCGATCGTCAGCTCTCTCTCGATGTCGGAATCCTTGCCCTTGACCGTGTAATACGTCATGCCGATCTGATACAAGCCGGACTGCCCGACGTCGACCTCCCAAGTGATCGAACCGGCGTCTCCGGTGAGCGCCAGCTTGCCGCGAACGCCCTCGAACTCGTCCAGCGCTTCGGCGGCCATTCCTTCCGTCCGGATGAAGCCGCCTCCGGCGATGCGGATTTCCGCGTTCGGGCGGTCGGCGGCGGCATGCCGGGCCAAATACTCGTCATAACCGCCTTGCTTGTAGATGACGTAGCTTGCGAGGCCCGACACGTCGAACGGGCGATCCTCGGCGGCCGCGCGGCCGCGGGATCCGTCCGAGAACAGGACGACGAGCGAGGCGGCCGCCGCGGCGGCCAGGGCCGAATACGCTATCCATTTCCATTGTGCTCTTCGCATAGTTCCCCTCACAAGACGTACCCCTACTCGTCATGGCCGGTAATCGCCAATCCCGAAATAGGGGTACCCGTTCAGAATAAAAAGCCGAAATGCCGGTTTATTCGCCCAGCATCTTCTGAATGTTGGCGTCGAATTGATTTTTGACCTTCTCCGCCGCCGTGGCCGGAGCTACCTTGCCTTCGGTAATATCCTTGACGACCTGGTCGACCAGTTGGTCGCCGTCCGGCACCGCGATGAAGCTGCCGCTGTAATCGATATTGTCGTACATCTGCACTCTCGTCTCGTACGCCTCGGGCGGCCAGGAATTTTTCCAAGCTTCCATCGCCAGCTCTTTGTTTTTGCCGTGCAGGCTGATTTCGTCCATGATCTTGACCGCGATCTCCGGATGCTTGGAATACTTCGACAGCATATACATGTTGCCGTAGGGCGTGAACGAGGTGTAGCCGCTCGCGTTCGGCGCCTTCGGGAAGAAGACGTACCCGAGTTCCACGCCCGGCATGTTATCCTTTAGCCCGGAGAACTCCCAGTTGAAGCCGCTGTACATGATGCTTCTGCCGCCGATGAACGCCTTGTCGTTGCCTTCCTCCGGAGCCGGCTGCACGATCGACTTGTCGACGTTGTACATGTCGTACATGAGCTGCAAACCTTGAATGGAGTTCGAGCTGTCCATCGAGAACTTCATGTTGCCGCTTTCATCTTTGTCGAACGCGCCTTTGTTGCCATAGACGAACTGCTCGAGACTCGTCTTCAAATCCCCGATAAAGCCGTACACGTCCGTTTTGCCGTCGCCGTTCGTGTCCTGCGTCGCCTTTTTGGCCAGCTCGCGGAATTTGTCCCATGTCCACTCGCCGCTCTGCTGCAGCTGGAACGGATCCTCCAAGCCCATCTCTTGAACGAGTTTTTTATTGTAGAAAATGCCGTATGGAGACGGCGGCGAATCGATAAAGCCGTACTGCTTGCCTTCGAACGTTCCTCCGTTTTTCATCCAGCCGATATACTTCGGATCGCTCGTATCCAGCAGATCGTCGATCGGAGCGACGAAGCCTTTGTTCACGAGCTGAGGGAACGCCCAGAACAGCTCCAGCACGACGATGTCGGCGAACGGCTCCCCGGCGAGCGACGTCGTCGTGAAGTTCTCGACGTACTTGCCGTAATCGCCGAACTTGACGAATTCGATCTTGCCGTTGTATTTGTTCTCGGCCGCTTCGATCAGCGCGACGACCTCGTCGTCCGCGGGCGTGCGATCGGCTTCCGCGATGCTCCGAGGATCGGCGCCGTCCCACCATAGACCGATCTTTACCGTAGCGCCTTGCAGGTCCGGAGCCGGCTCGGCGGATTCGGACGGAGACGCGGACGGCGATTCCGCCGCCGACGGACTTGGGCTGGCGGACGGAGAAGCGCTTGGCGCAGAATTGGATTTGGAGCCCGAGCAGCCGACCAACGATACGGCAAGCAGCGCCGCCGCGGCGATGGCCATGAATTTGCGTGGATTGTAGAACTGCATGATGATGAGTCCTCCCCTTGAATCCCAAAGTGAATGAAACAGCAACTTCGAAACTGCCTTAGCTGAATTGCCGATTGCCCCGCGCAACCTCCCCTCGGCCGATTGCCCCGTCCTGATGATTTGGTATACCTAACTATTTCTAATTTATGCTCAATCCCAGATGATTACGTTTTCATTTTATATTCTCATTCGTTTTTTGTAAATAGTGATTATATCTTTTTATAGAAAATGTATTTTTGTAGTCAACTTTCACTTAATTCATCTAAAAACCGACCATATGATATACCTTATATCGAATGAAGTGCCCATTATTCTTGCATTTCTATACCTTTTCGACCTGTAAACAGACGGATGCGTCCCTTGCCGAATCATGAAGAAAGGCCGTCCCCCGTAATGACAACTCGGGAAACGGCCTTGCATAGGATGGCGCCAGTCGGACGACGAACGATTAACGGCGAACAGGCTCGGGTTCAGTTAACCGGCGAGATGCAGTGCCCGGCGGCCGTCGGTGATCGTGATGCTCCTGCCGAACATGCCGCTGTGCTTGCAGCCACTCGTCGTAAGGGCCTGAGGATTTCTCCCGAATAAGACACTCCGCGGATGTGCCCCTCGTACTCGCATTCCACCCGCTCGCCTCTAAGCTCCTGCACGCGCAGCTTGTCCGTTGCGGGGGGGGGGGGGGGGGGGGGGGGG
>JAEZZE010000384.1 GCA_023418755.1 Bacillota bacterium
TGGTCGTGCTTCTCTTGCGAGATCGGCTATGAAATATGTTCCATTTGTCTTTATCCCTACAGCTCAGAATCTGGTTATTGGCGTTTAGCGATAAGCTATCCCGTTCATTCAGTTGATTATCTTCACGGCTGTGAATCAACGTTCAACAGTTTGCTAGGTATCCCAGTGATTCAGTTTGAGACGATCTTTTGGAAAAGAACGAGATTTTGAGAATGAGGGATTTGCTTCGGTCCGTTCGAAAAGGAGCGGATCATCCAAGTTTGTTGCGTGAGGCTCTAGTCAGTCTGCCAGACCGGGGACGGTCGCTGGAATCCGTGAGTTGAGGATGGGGGGATTGTGGAAGAATGGATGCAAGCCGCGAGTAACCGGATATCACTCCCAACTGACTCAAAGGGATAGCGGCAAAAGGGTAGGTAGCGGAAGGCACGGGAGTGTGAACTGATCGAAGGGATAGCGGCAAAAGGGGCGAAAAGGCGGCAGAACAGGTAGGGTGAAAACTGAAGGGAAGGGATACCGGCAAAAGATGCAGAGAGTGAGAGGGTAGAGAGAACGAGCTGATGAAAAGGGATACCGGTAAAAGGGAGGAAAGAGTGGTAAGAGAGGAAAGAGAGGTGTGATGCCGGGGAGCTCTGACGGAAGGGGATAGCGGCAAAAGAAGTGGAAAGCGGAGCGGAAGAAGCGGACGACCTGTTGGAAGGATATCGAGTGAGGGGGAGAATGGCGGCGAGAGGGTTACCATTGTTCGCGGAACTGTCATTTCGCATGGTTGCCGGATTTTGTTACAATAAAGGGAAGTTCGACGTCGGCTTCGAAAGGAGAGACCGCATGCAAGGACCGGTGTACGTTGCGGCTTGTGTCGTTTTCGTCTTATTGCCGTTGCTGGCGGGACTGAGCCGTAGATGGTGGCCGCTGGGGATCTATGCGATCGGCTTCCTCGTTATGCTGCAAGCGCAGCTACGGGACACGGGGGACTGGGACGATCTCGGAGATTTCGCGACGATGCTTGTCTTCGTGCTTCCGCTGTATCTGATCGGCTCGATCGTTTGGGTTGCGCTGGCCGTTGTCGACCGCTATAAACGCAAGAAAAACATCGATCCCCGCTCGAAGTGACATAACGAATATTATGTAAACTGAGGTTGAAATCCTATGATTAATGCCGTGAATTATAATTCGAAGCTGGAAAGTCGAGCAGACTCTTTTATCCGTGCTTATTATAAAGAAACGAGAGGTACCGATCGCGAATGCGAGAGTCGGCTGCGCGAAATCGCTGCGGAGATTCGCGAGACGGGCACCTATACGCAAACGAAGCAAGAGCTGACGTTCGGAGCGAAAATCGCTTGGCGTAACAACGCCAAATGCATCGGTAGGCTGTTCTGGGATTCGCTGGAGGTGTTCGACGAACGGGCGGCGAAGACGGAGGAGGAGATCGCGGAGGCGCTGTTGCGGCATATCGGATATGCGACGAACGAAGGGAGAATCCGACCGGCGCTGACCGCGTTCGCTCCGCAAAAGCCTGGCGGCCGTGATATACGCATCTGGAACCATCAGTTAATCCGCTACGCGGGTTACCGAACGCCGGACGGCGTCGTCGGCGATCCGGCTTCCGTCGCGCTCACCGAGGCGATCCAGCGTCTGGGCTGGATGGGGCAGGGAACGAAATACGACGTGCTGCCGCTCGTGATCCAGATCGGAGAGGGGCAGCCGAAGCGGTTTCCGCTTCCGGACGGCACGGTCAAGGAAGTGCCGATCGAGCATCCGGACATCGAGGGGTTCGCGGGACTGGGACTGAAATGGTACGCGGTGCCGATCTTGTCGGATATGGCGCTGGACATCGGCGGCATCCGGTATACGGCGGCTCCTTTTAACGGGTGGTATATGGGAACGGAAATCGGGGCGCGCAATCTGGCGGACGCGGATCGCTACGATGAGCTTCCGGCGATCGCCGATTTGCTAGGCCTCGACCGCTCCACGAACACGACGCTCTGGAAGGACCGGGCGCTGCTGGAGCTGAATGCGGCGGTGATCCATTCCTTCAAAGCGAAGGGAGTCAGCATCGTCGACCATCATACGGCGGCGAAGCAATTCATGCGATTCATGAAGCGCGAACAGGAGCAAGGGCGGGACGTCAACGCGCGCTGGTCGTGGCTCATTCCGCCGATGTCTCCCGCGGCCACGCCGGTCTGGCATCGAAGCAATCTGAGCGAATGGGAGACCGACCCGGACTATGTCGGGCAGGAGCGGCCTTACTAGTCAGCGCGTCAGTGCGCCCGCGAACAGGGATAACCCAGCTATCGCGTCAGCGCTACCGCGCGTCTGTGAAAAAGCAACTCGCAAAGGAGAGATAGAAATGGCTATCGTGCAAGTGACGATCGTGCCTCTGGGCACGGGCTCGCCGAGCGTAGGGGAATATGTCGCGGAGGTGTACCGGGAGCTGGAGCAGTCCGCGGTCTCCGGGCGGATCAGCTATCAGTTAACGCCGATGAGCACGATCATCGAAGGGGAATTGGACGAGCTTCTGGCGCTCGTTCGCAGAATGCACGAAGTGCCGTTCGCAAGCGGGGCCGCGAGGGTGTCGACGACGCTGACGATCGACGACCGGAGGGACAAGCAAGGGACAATGGAGCAAAAGCTTCTCTCCGTGGAAGAGAAGCTTAGGCGGTAGCCGGCGCGAGCGAAGTTGCGTATGAGGCTGCCGGGTAAGAGGAAGCGAAGCGGGCCAAATAGCCGGACACCGTGCCGCGGTAGATTTGATCGGCTTCAAGGGCGCTTTCGAAATCTGCGGGCGTAACGAAGTAGGACGGCTTATCGACCGGACGGCAATCTCCCCGCTCCAATAGGGAGGCGACGAAGTGCGAGCAGAAATACGCGTTCTCGCGGGGAATTCTGCGCCGGATGAGCACGCCGATCAGGCCGAGCAGATGGTAGCGGTAACGGTCCGGATGCCGCTTCATTTCGTTCACGAGACTCCGCATTTCCGCGCGGCCGTTCTCGCCGACCCGCAAGCGGTAAACCGCGCAAGGCGCGTCCTCGTAGAACGGATCCGCGAAATTTTCCTGAACGAACCCGGCGAAGATCGGGTTGCTGAGCTTCTTCCGCCCGAAGCTGTATACGTCCTTCAACTCCCGGTCGAAGGACAAGGATGCGTGGTTAAGCGGCGCTTTGGTCACCCACTTGATCGTCCGGCTGAACCAAGTTCCCGTGGCGGTCAATACGATGTACACCTCATCGTTTCTGATCATGATTGTAAAACTCCTTCCCGGTCGATGTCTTTGATTCCATCTTAGCGAAAGCGGCGGAATCCGATCACGTCCCCGGGTAGAGTCGACGAATAGGACATTGGGCCGGTCCGATCCCCGACTTAAGGCTGGATAGGACGGATCGGCACGCGGGAAAGGAAGAGCCGATTGCATCGAATCATGATTTGCGAAGACGATCCGAAGCTCGCGGCCCTGCTGCGATCGAGCATCGAGAAGTACGGCTACGGCACGGGAATCGTCGAGGATTTCTCGCGGGTGACGGATTATTTCCGAAGCTACGATCCGCATCTTGTGCTGATGGACGTCAACCTGCCGAAATACGACGGCTTCTATTGGTGCCGTCAAATCCGCGCCGTCTCCAAATGCCGGATTCTGTTTATATCCGCCCGCGACGGGGAGATGGATCAGGTGATGGCGCTCGAATACGGGGCGGACGACTATATTACGAAGCCGTTCCATATGGAAGTCGTCATGGCCAAAATCCGCAGTCATCTTAGAAGGGCGTACGGGGAATTAACGGAGCGGACGGAAGAGCGAATCGTCGAACTGGAGGGGCTTCGGCTTTATCCGGAACGGCTGGAGTTGTCGCTGAGAGGCGCGAGCGGCACGCTCACGAAGAAAGAAGCGGCGCTGCTGGAATTGCTGATGAAGCGGTCCCCCCGCATCGTCAGCCGCGAAGCGATGCTGGAGGAGCTGTGGGACGACCAGTCGTTCGTCGACGAGAATACCTTGAACGTGAACATGACCCGCTTGCGCAAAAAACTGCAGGAATTCGGCATCGACGGCAGCCTGGAAACGATGCGGGGCGCAGGGTATCGGCTGGTTCCGGCTTGGGAGGCGGAGGAGCGGCCATGAGACTGTTCATCCGCGAGCACCGGCCCCTCGTTCTGATGCAGATCGCTCAGTTGTTCCTCGTCTTATTGATTTATTGGCTTGACGGATACCGCCACTTTCTGACCGGACTTTATTCCGTGTTTATCGGACTCGTTTTTTTGACGGGTTATTTAGTTTATCGTTACGTTTCGCACCGGGAGCTCTACCGGGCATTAAGCGATCCGATGGCGTCTTTGGACGACTCCATCCAAGGGCTCGGCGCGAGTCCGCTTCCCGAAGCGGTCGACGCCTTGCTGCAATCGCAATACGGACATTACCAGCAGCGGATCAAACTGGCCGAGAAAGCCCGCAAAGACCATCTGGCGTTCATGAACCAGTGGGTGCATCAGATGAAAACGCCGTTATCGGTCATTCGCCTCACGTTGGAGGAGGACGACGATCCGCGTTCGGACAGCTTGCTGGAGGAGGCCGACCGAATGGAGAAAGGGCTGGAGACGGTGCTATACGCCGCCCGCCTGGAAACGTTCGATCGCGATTTCCGGGTCGAGCCTGTCTCGCTGAAGGCGATCTGCGAAAACGCGATCCGCGAGAATAAGCGGTTGTTCATCGGCAGCAAGGTGTATCCGGACCTGCAGGTCGATGCCGGTCTGCTCGTCGAGAGCGACGCGAAATGGCTCGGCTTCCTCGTCGGCCAGATCGTGACGAACGCGGTGAAGTATTCGGCAGATTCTCACGAGAAGGTGACGTTTACTTCGTTGACGCGCGGAGCGGAAGCGGTGCTTGAAATTCGCGATCGGGGAATCGGCATTCCTCTCGAGGACGTCAAACGCGTCTTTCAGCCTTTCTTCACCGGCGACAACGGTCGCAAGCTCCGCGAGTCGACCGGAATGGGACTCTACTTCGCCCGTGAAATCGCCGAGCGGCTGGGCCACCGGATCGAGCTGGAGTCGGAGGCAGGCGCCGGCACCCGCGTTCGAGTCGTCTTCTCTTCGTACCTTACAACCATGTAAGGAAACTGAAAGGCAAATCGATAGGCCGCCGCGCGCTCTCCGGATACAATAGCCCTATCAGGCAGACGGCGGCTTCATCGGCCGCCATGGAGAAGGAGAGAAACGAGCGATGGAAATGCTGAGCGTACGCCAATTAAACAAAATTTACGGAGGCAAGGTGCCTTCTCGTGCGCTGACCGACATTAACCTGTCGATCGAGGAAGGCGAATTCGTCGGCATTATGGGACCGTCCGGCAGCGGCAAGACGACGCTGCTGAACTTGGTCGCCGCGATCGATTCGCCGACGACGGGCGAGGTGCTGATCGGGGGACGCAATCCGCATAAGTTGAAAAAGGGAGAGCTGGCGCGGTTCCGAAGGCGGGTGCTCGGCTTCGTGTTCCAGGATTTCAACCTGCTGAACACGCTGACGGTGGAGGAGAACATCGTGCTGCCGCTGACGCTGGAAGGAGAATCGGTCCGAACGATGGAAAGCAAGGTGCGAGAGATCGCCGTCAAGCTCGGCATCGAGTCGATTCTTAGCAAGCGCACGTACGAAATCTCCGGAGGACAGGCGCAGCGGACGGCGATCGCGAGGGCGATGATCCACAAGCCGAAGTTTCTGTTCGCGGACGAGCCGACGGGCAATCTCGATTCGAAAGCGGCCAAGGACGTCATGGAAACCCTCCTCGCGCTCAACCGCTCGGAGCGTACGGCGATGATGCTCGTTACCCACGACGCGGTCGCCGCCAGCTACTGTCATCGGGTCGTCTTCATCAAGGACGGACAGCTGTACAACGAGATCCACCGCGGGGAGAGCAGGCAGGCGTTCTTCCAGAAAATCATCGACGTGCTGTCGCTGCTGGGAGGGAACGCGCATGACCTTTCGACGATTCGCGTTTAACAACGTCATGCGCAACAAGCGCACGTACGCCGCCTATTTTCTAAGCAGCGCGTTTTCCGTCATGGCGTTTTTCGTCTATGCGGTGTTCGCTTTCCACCCCGATATGTCCGGCGGGACCGTCCATAGCAACGTGTCGACCGCGATGCATTTTGCCGAAGGGCTGATCTACGTCTTCTCGTTTTTCTTCGTGCTGTATTCGATGAGCGCGTTCCTGAAGACGAGGAAGAAGGAATTCGGATTGCTGGTCATGCTGGGAATGAGCAATTCGCAGCTCAGAACGATGGTTTTCCTGGAAAACGTGTTGATCGGGCTCGGAGCGACGGCTGCGGGCATCGGATTGGGGCTCGCGATGGCCAAAATGATGCTGCTGTCGGCGCAAAACCTGCTCGGGTTGGACGATACGCTGAAGTTCTACTTGCCTTGGGAGGCGCTCGCGCTTACGTTGGCCGCTTTCCTCGCGCTGTTCGTCGTCATCTCGGCATTCACGGTGGTCATCCTGCGCGGCAATCGGCTGATCGATCTGCTTCAGGGGAGCGCAAGGCCGAAGAAGGAGCCGACATCGTCCGTCCTGCTGTCGCTGCTCGCCGTTCTGCTGCTCGGAGCGGGTTATGCGATCGCCTTGGCGGCAAAAGGCATGATCGTGTTCGCGGTAATGATTCCGGTAACGTTGATGGTGATCGTCGGAACGTATTTTCTGTTCACGCAGCTAAGCGTGTACGTCATCCGCAAGTGCCGGGGAAACCGTTCGTTCTTCTGGCGCAAAACGAATTTGCTGTTCCTGTCCGATCTGGCCTACCGGATGAAGGACAATGCGCGGACTTTCTTCATGGTGGCGATCTTGTCAACGGTGGCGTTCTCGGCGATCGGCTCCTTGGTCGGCTTCCGGACCATGATGACGAACGCGCTCATGGAAGAAAATCCGTTTGCATTCGAATATTATCCGGTCAGGCTGCACGAAGAACCAGGTTCGCTCGAGCTCGTCCAAATCGATGCCGAACAAGAAAAAGCGGAGCTGGAGACGATCGAGCGGACGCTGCGGGACCAGCACATCGAATACCGGAAGCTTCAGGTGTCGATGTCGTCGCAAAAGAGGGCGGATTCGGAGAAGGGCGTCGTCGTCGTGAAAGCTTCCGAATTCAATGCCGTAGCGGAGGCGGCCGGAGAGAAACCCGTAGAGCTCCGACCGGACGAGTCGGTAATGATTTATAAGACGAACAAGCTCGCCAACGAAGAAAAACGCGCTCCGGAAAAGGCCGTTCTTGCGGAGGGAGCGATCGAGCTCGACCCGATTGAGACCCGGTCATCTTTCATGCTACCGATCCCGGCCGATTATTATATCATGGCGGACGAGCGGTACGATCAGCTGGAGCACCCGTCCGTCCGGCGTTTCTATGCGTTCGATGTCGCCGATTGGAAGAAGACGAAGGAAGCCGGCGCAATCCTCGAGGAGAAGCTGAAGGAAGGCCGCAGCCAATTTCTATCCCTCGCCTACTCGCTGCACTTGATAAACCAGGGTTACGGAGTCGTGCTGTTCATCGGCTTGTTTATCGGAGCGGTATTTTTCGTCGCCTCCGGAAGCTTCCTGTACTTCCGCCTGTATGCGGACTTGCCGGACGATAAAGCGAAGTTCAAGTCGATCGCCAAGCTCGGCTTGACCGACCGGGAGTTGTCCGGGATCGTCACGAAGCAGCTGATGATTCTGTTCTTCGTGCCGATCGTCGTCGCCTTCGTGCACGGAGCGGTCGCGCTCACTTCGCTGCAGAACATGTTCGGATATTCGTTGATGTCGACTTCGATGTCGGTGCTCGGCACGTTCATGGCGATTCAGGCGCTCTACTTCCTGCTGATCCGCAGTCGTTACGTCAAGGAAGTCGTAGGGGCCGTTCCGTAAAAAGGGCTTGCGGACGGCCCTTTTTTTGCGAAAGATTGCCTGAAATAGGTAATATTCCCCCTTCTTTTCATTGAAATCTTCCTGATGCTGGCACTTTCGTCTCTGTGAACGAGGGGAGTTCTGGTGTATCTTCGAATTGGAATATTTTCAAGCCAGGAAGGATGCAACCGGAACATGCTCGACAAGAAAAACCTGTTGATGCTGCAAATCTCGGGAGCGGCCGTGCTGCTGAGCGTGATCGTCTTCGCGGCAACCCGGTTGTTCGACCCGTTCCGGCACGATTCGGGACATGGCGGTCTTTACGAGGAGACGACGGCGATCGTCGCGGGACAGTACGTCCTATTTTTTATGCCTGTCCTCGCATGGGGGATATGCCTTTACGGCTATTTGAAAGACAGGCGGCATCGCTTGTTGCCGAGGTTTATAACGCTAACCTTGACGTTGTCCAGTTTTTCGATCATCAGCGGCAGCGGAGGCGGCACGGAATTCCATTTCTCGATTTTCATGGTCGTTGCCGCGGCTGCATATTACGAGAACGAACGTCTGATTTACGGGATGACCTGTTTGTTCGCCGCGCAGCATTTGACCGGGTATTTTTTTACGCCGGAGCTGGTGTTCGGAACGGACGATTATCCGCTTCTCATGCTTGCGGTCCACGCGATTTTCCTCATGCTTACTTCCGGCGCCACGGTGCTGCAGATTCGTTCGAAACGGAAGATCACGATGCAGCTCGAGGAAGAGAAAAAAAGCAAAGAAGACAGCCTGATGCAGCTTCTCGGCCAAGTGCGCGAGCTGTCCGGGAGCATTCGCTCCACGTCGGCCTCGGTATCGGCCAAGTCGGAGGAGAACTTGCGCACGAACGACGAAATGAGACAGGCCTTCGTGGAGGTATCCAGTGGACTCGGCAGCCAAGTTGCCGCGATCGAACGGATGGAGACGAATCTGCGGGAGATGAACGGTTCGATACAGAGCGCTCTCGCATCGGCCGACGAATTGAAGAGCCATGCGGTTCATGCCGAACAAGCGCTGGAGGAGGGCAGCCTTAAGGTACGAGAGCTGCAGGAGCACAATCGTCTCCTTCTTGGCGCGATGGCCGGCTCGCTCTCCGCGATCGGCTCGCTGAAGCAATCGGCGGCGCGGGCGCAGAGCATGAGCGGAATGATTCGGGAGGTTGCCGACCAGACGGAGCTGCTCGCGTTGAACGCCTCCATCGAAGCGGCAAGGGCGGGAGAGCACGGCAGAGGATTTGAGGTGGTTGCCTCCGAAATCCGCAAGCTGGCCGATCAAAGCCGGATCGCCGCGCAAGAGATTCAAACCATGATGGGCTTCGTTCGCGAGGAAAGCGACGTCAACTACGCGGAATCGGAACGGGGACAGCTGGTCATCCGGCAATCCGTCGAGCACGTCGAAGCTTTTGCCTCCGACTTTTCGCAGATGCGGCGACTCATTGAACGCTTGCTCGACTTCATCGCCGGCATGAACCGGACGATGGACGGGATTCGGCACGAATCCGGCTCCGTCACCGGCGGTATGAACGAAATCGCGACCGTTATCGAGCAAGGACTGGCATCGTTGAAGCAGTTGACGACGATGGTCGACAATCAGGCGGATTCCGCCGGACGGATCGACGAGGAGCTGACGGACTTGAGCGCCCTAAGCTTCCGGCTTCGGGAGCGGTTCGACGAAGCCTAGGACACCATCGTCGCAATCGCGTTGGCGGTGTCATGGAAGCCGTTGATAAAATCGAAAGCGAGCGTCAAGGCGACAACGAAAAACATCGTTAGGTATACCGTATTCATGTTTTATAGATTTCCTTGCCGGCAATGCGGGTATGCAAGCCGGCTATATGAACGGGGAAGGCAATTGCAGAGGAACGCGGATTCTTTTATACTTAACCCATACCCCGCGAGAGGAGGCTGATGGGATTGGCAATCGAAGATTGTCGGACTAGCCGGACTCATGCAAAGCCCGATACGGAGGCGATACTTTGCATGGGGCGTATGTTGATTCATCCTATCGCCCGATCGCAAGATTAATCTCGTTTCCGTCATTCGGCTTTGCGCCTATTTGTAAACAAAACAAATAAGGGGCTGAAGTCCAAATGTGCGAAACTTTTATTGCGAACCATCAATTTAATGCCATTAATAATCATGCGAAAGCGGTGCTGAACGCGGTCCGGAACGCTTCCGACCGCAAAGTCGTCGAATCCGTCAAGTCGAACGCGGAAGCCGAGGTCGCCGGTCTGTTCCCGCTAGCGACCGCAGATCAGCTCGGGTTGCTCGGAGAGATCTCCAACATCCGCACGGCGGAGGATCACGTTCGGTTTGCCCGTTCTCTCGAACCGTACTTGACCGAGTTCCCGCGGATATCCAAGGATCAGATCGCCAAGAAGCTGTTTCCGAAAATCAAGAAGCTGAAGCTGCCCGATCTGGCCGCGATCGACTACCGCTACGTCACTTATTTGAGATGGCTGGATATCGCCGCGAACAAGCTGTTCGTCGTCTATTCGTTGGATGGAAAGCCGGTTGGCGTCGAGGGAAGATATACGCCGACGAATAAGAAGAATTATTGCTTTATTTGCCGCAGGTACGGAGAGCTCGCGTTCTTCTCCGCAACGACGAAGAAGAGGCCTGCGAATAGCTCTCCCGATTACTACAAGGCGGTCGGCAACTATCTGTGCATGAACGGCGACGAATGCAATAGACACATCGCCGACACGACGGCGCTCGAAGGCTTCATTCGCTCGACGCTGGAAGAATAACCTCCGCAACGAAGGCAGTCCGTTACTCGGACTGCCTTTTTGCCGTTTCGGAACGGTTAGGAGCGAATTCGACGAGGAACAATCTCGCCGCAATGATATTTGATGATATAAAATACTTCTTCACGGTTTACGTAAAATATTTTATGTAAACTAAAAGCGAGTGAAACGACAAACCGGGAACGGCGCGGCAGACGGAACTGGAATGCAATTCCTACTCCAAACATATCTTGAAAATACGACTTCTTGTCCGATTTTTGAAATGAGGGGGCTTAGCGTTATGGAGCATATCGCCCTGTTGGGCATCGGCACGGCCGTTCCGCCCTTTCGCCTGGAGCAGGAGGACGCTTCGCGGCGTTTAAAAGAAGCTTTGCGGGAGCGGCCTGCGGACGCGAGATGGGTTCGGAGGATTTTCGCCCATTGCGGAGTGGACGCGCGCTACACCTGCGAACCCGAACTGCTGGAGCCGGCGGAACGCTGCCGTTACATCCCCGCGTCCCCGGAAACCCGGATTCCCGGGACCGCGGAGCGGATGGCTCTCTACCGGAAGGAGTCGGTTCCGCTGGCGGAGGAAGCGGCCCGCAAGGCGCTGGCGGACGGCCGGATCCGCCCCGGCGACATTACCCATCTCGTGGCGGCAAGCTGCACGGGAATGTTTCTTCCCGGATTGGACGCGGTGCTGGCCGAGAGGTTAGATCTGCGCGAAGACGCGAAGCGGATGCCGCTGACGTTTCTCGGGTGCGCCGCCGGCTTGACCGCGCTGAGACTGGCGGCGGATATCGTCCGGTGCGATCCGAAAGCGCGGGTGCTCGTCGTAACCGTGGAGTTGTGCAGCCTGCACATTCAGCCTTCTTTCGACCGGGAGGAGTTGTTCGCCGCGTCGTTCTTCGGAGACGGCGCTTCGGCTTGCGTCATCGGAGCGTCCGAGGAGGAACGGCGGGGATTGCTGGCGATTCATGAAGCGAAGGCTTCGTCCATTCCGAATACCGCGGATCGCATGCAGTGGACGATCGGCGACAACGGGTTCAGGCTGCGGCTCTCTCCCGAAATTCCGACGCTGATCGCGAGCGAAATTCCCGATGCGGTGCGGTCGTTTTGGGCGAACGAGGAGCCGCCGGAGCTATGGGCGATTCACCCGGGAGG
>JAEZZE010000427.1 GCA_023418755.1 Bacillota bacterium
ATATACAGAAGCTCGTGGCAGGACGGATGCATGCCGCCGCCCGGCTTCTCCGCTCCCCGCAGCAACGTACCGGCTCCGCACAATCTGATCTTCATCCCGCCGCCCCTCCGCAATGTCAATAGTAATCAAATCAATATTCTAATTTCATAGGATTATCCCTTGAAATTAACTAGCTGAATCGAACAGATAAAGACAATAACGTGCAAATACTTTTTCTCCCCCCTATTGTACACTTAAACCGGAAAGGCACAATACCGAAATCGGAAGGCGGGCGATCATCCTTGAAAGCACTGCAAATTACCGGAGAAAACGAATTCGCAATCGTCGACGTTCCGCGGGAGCAGCCACGGGAAGATCAAGTAACGGTACGCATCGAAATCGTCTCCACCTGTCCGCGATGGGACATGAGCATGATGGGCGGCAAGGATATGTTCGACGCGTCCAAGCAGCCGGACTATCCGCTTCCTCCCGGCTTCCCGGGACACGAAATGGCCGGTACCGTAGTCGCCGTCGGCTCCGAAGTCGCGTCGCTGAAGGTCGGCGACCGCGTCGCCGCCCTGGAGCATCTGATCGGCAACGGCGCTTACGCCGAATATTTGAACTACCGCGAGAACGAGCTGATCAAGCTCCCGGATAACGTGGGATGGAAACAAGCGGTCTCGTTCGAGCTGTTGAAATGCGTATTGATCGGCCTGCTTCAATTCGGCGATCTGAACGGCAAATCCATGCTCGTCTCGGGCCTGGGTCCGGCCGGCATTCTTGCGATGCAAGCCGCCCGCCTGATGGGCGCGTCCCGGGTCGTCGCCATCGACATCACGCGGGAGCGGATCGACTTCGTGAACGGTTTGGACGTCGGCGTCGCCAAGCATGCGAGCGAGCTCGGGGACGAGCGCTTCGACCTCGGCTACGATTGCGTCGGGGCCGCGGCATCCGTGCAGAATGTGCTAGAACGCGTTGATTCGCACTTGGTCATCTTCGGCGTGCTGAAGGGCGAGGTCCGCTACGGCGGCCATCTGTGGTTCAAGGGAATTACGCTGGAATCGTACAAATACCGCAGCTTCGAAGCAGCCGATCAGGCGCTGCTCCTCGATCTCGTCGCGAACAAGGGCTTGAATACGGAATGCCTGCAAACGCACCATGTTCCTTTTTACCGCTACCAAGAAACGATAGAGCTGTTGAAAAGACAAGAGGCGATCAAGGTATACGCCTATCCGCCGACCGATTTCGAAGCCGCTTCGGAGGTGAAGTAGCATGCGAGGAGAAGCCGTCGTATTTACGGACGTCAGGAAAGTCCGGTTCATGGAAGTCGGGCTGCCGGAGCCGGGCCCGGAGGAGGTCGTCATCGAGCTCGAATATTCCTGGATCAGCAACGGCACCGAGTCGTCCTTCCTGTACGGCGAACGGATATCGGGCGAACAAGTTACCCGACCGGGGGACGCGCTGCCTTTCCCTCAGGTAGCCGGATATCAGAAGGTCGGCATCGTGAGAAGCCTTGGCGAAAGCGTCAAGGGTCTGGCGATCGGGGATCGGGTATTCGCCTCCATCAGCCGGGTAGACGGCATGAAGTTCGACACGGGGGGCCACATCAATCCGTCGGTCACCCATGCGAGCCAGGTTTGGAAGCTTCCCGAAGGGGCGGATCCGATCGCGTACAGCGGGATGGTGCTGACGCAGGTCGGGTACAACTGCGGCATTCGTCCGGACGTCCGGCCGGGAGACGTCGCGGTCGTTATCGGCGACGGTCTGGTCGGCCAGTGGGCCGCGCAGACGCTGGCGCATCGAGGAGCGGATGTGACCGTTCTGGGCCGGCATGACGACAGATTGGCCTTGCTCCCCTCCCCGATCCGCTCTTATCATCTTAAGCGGCACGGCCTGGCCGATTGGATCGGCGATCGCCGCGACATCGCCGTCGTCGTCGATACCGTCGGCGCGATGGACACGTTCCGGCAATTGAAGCCGGCCATGCGCCTGAACAGCCACCTCGTCTCCGCCGGATTCCTCGGCACGGAAGGCATGGTGGACATTCAGGAGCTTCGGCCGCAGGAGATCACGCTGCACACCCCGTCCGGGTGGACGAAAGAACGGATGGACGCCGCGCTTGCCGGTATCCGCGACGGCTGGCTGCGGACGGCTCCGCTCATCTCCCACCGGTTTCCGGCGGATAAGGCAGAGGAAGCCTGGCGGCTCATCATGGAGAAGACGGAGCCATTCCTGGGCATCGTGCTGGAGTGGAAAAAAGGCTAAGGAGCGAGGAATCGATGGCGTATAAGCAAATCGGGGAAGCTTTCGTATTCGCGGGAGAAGACGCCCTGCCCCTGCGATACAAGCCGGTCGCCGGTTCGGTAAAGTCCGTGCGCAGCCGGTGGAGGAACGATGCGGCGGAAGTGGAACGCTTCGAGGAAGGCAAGGATTATATAGTAGATTACGAGACGGGAACGATCCGGCGCGCGCCGGGCGGCCGAATCGCCGACGCGCGCCTGCATCCGATGCACGGCGTCCGGGCGTTCAACCATAACGACTATCCGGACTACAGCAATGCCGCCTATACGGTGTACGCCGACTACGAGAGCGACGAGGGTCCCGGAGAACCGTCCGTGGAAGCCTCGGACATCGAGCGCTCCGGCCTGCTGAACCGGGTCGTGCGCAAGCTTCGGGCCGGCGAAGAAGCGCTCTACGTCGTCTACGGGGACAGCATCAGCACGGGCGGCGAGGCGAGCGAGGAAAGCCTTGCGTATTTCGGACGCTTTGCGGACCAACTGCGCAAGCTGTACCCCCAAGGCCGTCTTCGCATCGCGAACATGTCGATCGGGGGCGAGGATACGCATGGCGGAGCCGCCCGCGTGGACGCGGATGTCGCGCCTCTGAGACCGGACCTCGTCTCGATCGGCTACGGCATGAACGATCAGAACGTCCATGACGACGGGAGCCATACGACGTCGCTGGAACAATTCGACCGAAACCTTCGCGGCATGATCGAAGCGATCCGTTCTGCCGGAGACGGCGACATCGTGCTCGTCACGCCGTGCGAGCCGAATCCGAATTGGCGGCACGCGAGCGGCAAGACGCCTCTATATGCCGACGCGATCCGGAATCTCGGCCGAGAATACGGCATCGGCGTCGCCGACGCGCATGCCGAATGGACGGAAGAGCTGGCGGCCGGCAAGACGCACGAGAGCCTGCTGCTGAACAACATCAACCATCCGAACGACTACGGGCATTGGATTTATAGCAAAGCGTTCGCCAGAATGCTCCGAAGATGAGCGGCCGTTAGCCGGTCCGAGGGAACGAAAGCCCGGCCGCCAGCCGGCTAAATAATCCGAACGATATTTTCCGATACTTGAGGATAGGTATGGAAGATCAGCTGATCATGATAAGGTAGCGGAACAACGCCCATTTGAAAAGCTTTCTTCAGGAACGCCTCGTTTTCCTCCGTATTGCTGTACACACCGATCGGCCTCAGGGCTTGCAAATTTTCGACCGAATAGCATTCGTCTCCGGTAATCGCATAATTTGTGTCCCCATGGCGAAAATAAACGACGGAAGAGCCGACGGTGTGTCCGCCGACGACCTCGAATCTGAACGTATCGAAAAACAGCTCCGCTTCGCGAACCGTCGTGACCTTGCCTTCAAGCAGCCTCTCCCTTACGGAGAAGCTTCCGTTCTGCAAAGCGTGCTCGTATTCCGCTTGGGCAATCACGATTCGGGCATCGGGAAACAGATCGATATTGTCGATATGGTCGAAATGGCTGTGCGTGATGAAAACGGTTAGACGGAATCCCTTTTCACATCACTGAAGCTCTCATGCCGCTTTTTCCCCAGCCATGACAATTCCGCCATGGCCAACAACGGGTCGCGTATCCCCTCGCTTACCTCATCTTCCGTTTGAGCCGATGGGGTGTCGCTCCAAATCGCGAAAGAGCAACCTGCCAATTGCCGAGGATACGGACGCAAATACTCCTGCTTTGGCACATCGATTCTGGAGAACAATCCGGGGTGCCACAGGTCGTATATATGCTCGGCAACTGGATACTTGTAACCCGCATTTTCCCCTAAGACATAGTAGAAGAAACCATCATTATAGTTTATTACTTCATGCCCATGATCCAGCAAGGTTTGGACGGGAGCCATATTGGCATGCCATTTCGTCCAGTATGTGATCTGGATGGAGGACTTCAGCTTCACCTTTTGAACTTGATTCAAGCGATATAGACCATCATTCCAGGCGCGCACGACAAAGCCTTTTTTCTCCAGCCTGTCTGCGATTTCGTTAATGTACGCGATATAAGCATCGATGCCTTCCCCATCGGGGATTCCCAGCTCATCCCGCGCAAACTGGGCCAATTGAGGATAAGTACCGAAGGTTTCAAAATCAATAAACTCATCGCCCCCGATGTGGAAATACGGGCTGTCATGAAATAACTCGGCGTATTCATCGAGCAAATCCGTTACAAAAGCCCGCGCGTCCGGATTGGTGATATCCAGAGCTCCCTTGGCTGCATGGCCTTCCCGGTCTTTCAGTATCCATTCCGGATGCGTTCGGAGCGCATGCGCCAAATGTCCCGGTGAATCCAGAGAAGGAATTATCGTTATATGATACCTTCTTGCCTCCTCTTTAATTTCAAGAATTTCCTTCATGGATAAATGCTTCTCTGACATCGCCTCAGGGTGTCGCTCGCTGACAAACGTAAATCCTTCATTCTCCGAAAAATGGAGCTGCAAGGTATTCAGCCTTAGGTAGGACATCTCCCTTATTTTTTCTTTTATCCATTTGCAGGAATAGTATTTCCTCCCGATGTCGATATGCAGCGCTCTCTCTTTCATGACCGGAAAATCAACGATTATCCCGTAGAGAATCGATTTATTCTGCCGCGTCTTCACCATCAGCGTTCTTATTCCATACAACAGCCCCCGAATACTGGGCGACTGAATGTGGACATAGCCTCCTGCTTCAATCCTGTAGGCCTCTAAATTGTCATCATCTTCAGCAGCAACGAGTTCTAGAACGATATCTCCTTTCTCTGCCGCCAATAAATTTCCTTGGAGAATGGGCATACCGCCCTGATTGTTCATCTTCAGGTCAATCATCTCTTCTTGCAAAAGCTCCAGGGTTTGCTGCAATCCTTCATGATTCCTCGAATTCTCGTTCTCAACAATCAGAAAACGAGTCTGAGGTTCCCAATTCCATTCCCATTCGGAATGAACCTGGTAGGACTGAACGCTCGAAAGGGCATATGCCTTTCCAGTCCATTGGTCTTTCATATCTATCACTCTCCAGTCAAAGGTCTACCACTTCGTCGAAGGCGGGCATGCCAGCTTGTGCGCCGAATTTAGTGACGGACAGGGAAGCGGCCCGAACCGCAAAGCGAAGAGACTGCTCCAGACTCCAGTCAGAGGCCAGGCCGAAGCCGAGGGCTCCGTTCAAGCAATCCCCTGCACCGGTGGTATCCAGGGGCTTTACAATCGGGGCAGCAATCGTCGTGCATCTGCCGCCTTGAAGATAAGTTGCGCCGTCCCGGCCCCGTGTCAAGATTACCGTATGTCCGTAATGTCGATTCCATTCGACGAGAGCATTCTGCCAATCCGCTTCCAGCGACGATGCATCCTGCCCCAGAGCATTGCAGTAGAATATAAACTCCGTTTCGTTAGGCGTAAAATAGTCCGTACATGCAAGGATTCCCGGTGTTAGACTGCAGGCCGGAGCCGGATTGAGAATGGTTCGAACTCCGGCGGATCGAGCGATGCGAAGAGCGGCTTCCACCCCATCCAGAGGAATTTCAAGCTGGACCAGCAGGATATCCGCCTGACGAATCGCCTCCGCAGATTTCTCTACGCGTTCAGCCGACAGATTGGCATTGGCGCCTGGAACTACGATGATGCTGTTATCCTGAGGGGTATGCACGATGGATGCTGCTCCGGTCGGCGTATTCGCATGACTGGAGATGTTGGAAGTGGAGACGCCGATCTTCTCCAGCCCATCCACAATGAAGCGGCCAAAGGCATCGTCGCCGACGGCGCCGATCAGGTCTACTTGAGCGCCCAGTCTGGCGCAGGCGACTGCTTGATTGGCGCCTTTTCCCCCCTGAAAATATTGTATTGATTTACCTGTCAGCGTTTCGCCTGCCAAGGGCATTCGCTCAGCAGAGACAACAAGATCCTGATTCAAACTGCCGACAACGGCGATACGTGGACGTTTCATAGGGCCTCCCTCATCTAACAGATATTCTTCAACCATAACCTCTTGGCTGAGCGGCCAAGATAAAAGAAGGAAGCGAGAATTCCCAAGGATTCTCGCCCCTTCTGTCATACGTCAATTCATTTATGGCTGGCAGCGGTTCAGCTGACCGAAGCGGCCATGAATTCAGTGTCAAGGGCTTTCAGCTTCTGCTCAAGAGCAGCCACTTCATCGGAAGGCAGATCAAGCTGAGGTAAGCGCATATGTCCCGTATCCATCCCGCGATAGCGCAATGCTGCCTTGAAATAGGCCATGTTGCTGCCGTTGCGCAGCACCTCGCAGTATTGTACAGCCACGCGCTGCCACTTTCTCGCCTTAGCGATATCGCCGTTCCGATAAGCTTCGTAAATGGCCACGAACGGTTCAGGATACACGCAGGACACGCCGGACACGACTCCGTCGCAGCCCATGGCAAGAGAAGCCAGGAAAAGGCGGTCCGTTCCCTGAACAACCGAGAAATGACCGTCTCTGACTGTCAAATACTCTCCTGTGCGAAGCATATCGGGAAGGCTGTACTTGATGCCCACTACATTATCATACTGATTCGCCAACGATTCGGCTGTAGCTGCAGTCAGATCATTTGCCGAGCATTGCGGAATATTGTACAGGTACACCGGAAATCCTTTGGGCACGCTAGTTATAATTTGAGAGTAATAGTATTCCTGCTCCTGTGAGTTCGCGCTGAGAAAAATCGGCGTTACGGCGCCAATGCCGTCTGCTCCGATCTCCGCTGCATGGCGTGAAAGCTCCACCGCATCTTCAAGCTTCACGGCTCCTGTGTGTATATAAACCGTCGCTCGACCAGCTGCGCGCGCTACGACCGTCTCCGCTACGGCCTTGCGTTCCTCAGCGGACAACCGCACCATCTCTCCCGTCGTTCCAAGAGGATAGAGGCATTGCACGCCTTTTTCAATCAAAAAATCCGTCAACCGTTCTACTCTCTCCAGGCTGACTTGTCCCTGCTCATCAAAGGGAGTAACCATTGCCGTCGTCACTCCGTGCAGTCTTTTACCTTCCACGGTTTCTCCCACTCCCATTCTCTACAACACTTGCAGACAGCCAACTGTCTTTCACTCAGAAACAACAATCGACTTAGACACTAATCGTCGGTGTACGGAGCCATCCATAGTTGAATCTGTAATGAAGCTTGCTGGAAATCAAATGAATCATACCGTCAGGCGTCTGGATCGCTTGAATGTAACCCGCCGGCTCGGCGTGGGAAGCATCGGCCGTAAACCATTCGGTGTTGCCGCCGCCGTCATACTTCCTGGACTCGGCGCCAGGGGTAAGCAGCTTATGGTTCGTCCAACTCCGTCCTTCATCCTCGGAGATCGCGGCGAACATTCCATATCCCTTGCGCCGCACACCGGCCTGATCGACGATTTCGACACCGTTCACAAACTCGGCATCCGGGGTCCCCCACTTGTCCGTAAATCCGACAAATAAAATCGGACCTTCCGCGAGCCGGATCAGTACCGGTCGCTGC
>JAEZZE010000436.1 GCA_023418755.1 Bacillota bacterium
TCAGCAAGCAGATCAGTCTCGTCGTCACATAGCCGGGCGACTCGTACACCATGACGCCTTTTTTGGACAGGACGTCCTCGACGAAAGACTTCGTCTTCCCGAACGTCTCGTCGGATGTCTGCAAGCCGCGGATAATTTCCACGACGTCGATTCGGAGCGCCGGATAGACGAAGTGCATGCCGATCACCCGTCCCGGATATTTGCTCGCGCCCGCCAGTTCGGTCAAGCTTAGCGTGGACGTATTGCTCGCGACGATCGCGTCCGGAGTCAATATGTCGTCGAGCTGCCGCATCACTTCTTTTTTGCTCTCCAGCTCTTCGCTGATCGTCTCGATGACGAGATCGCACTTGGCCAAGTCGTGTAACGAAGCTTCCATATGTATTCGGCTGAGCGTCAGCTTCTTCTCCGCCGTCGTAATCGCCCATCTCTCAAGCTGACGATCCAGGCTGACCTCCAACATTTCCCTCGCCTGTTGAAGCTTATCCTGCGTTTTCTCCACCAAATGGACGTCCAAGCCTTTCACGGCGAGCATTTCCGCAATGCTCTGCCCCATCGTTCCCGCGCCTATTACGCCTATGACCCTAAACATGTGTCGGTCCCCTCCAGCCCGATATTGCAGCGAAAAAAATCCCGCTTAACATAAGAATAAGATGATCGCACCCGTTCCGCATTGAAAAATCTCACATTGCGGAACATTTTATCGGGTACTCTCATCTTATCATATCACCTTTATCGTGACGAATCCGCGAACCATTCTCCGAACCACTTTTTCCAAGTCTCCACGTATTGCGCCTGAATCGCCCACTGAACCATGACGACCGACTCGTTCTCGTCGATCTCGACCGTTACCGGGCTTCTTTCCGACTCCGGCAGCCGATACGGCACGAGCTGGATTCGATCGTCGGAGACGATCAGAGCAACGTCGCCGTCCTGCGAGGTGAACGCGTCGACCGCATCGGGCGCGAGTCGTTGGACGTCCGCCCAGTCCAGAGCCAACGGCTTGTCTTTGACCACGTTCGTGCCCTCCAGCGAGACATCGACGGTCGGCCATTGCCGAACCTGCTCGACGTTGAAAGTACCGGAAGCCCGGACCGCCTGCTTCGCTACCCAAGCGTTGTTTTCGCGGACGACGGCCCACCGTTCGACTTGCCCGGACGGAATATCGACGCCAAGGGCCTCGTTCAGCGAGACGTTCTCCGCGGCCAAAGCGTCGGGATTCGCGGCCCGGTTAGCCGGCGCAAGCGTCGGCAGCAGGTTGACGAGGACTTCGCTTCGAGCGGCCGATTTCCCTTCCGGATCGACGTTAGTGGTCTGTAAAATCGTAACGTAATGGTCCCCCGCGTAGAGCAGCTTCTCCGTTCTTCTCAGGCTCGACGCGGCCTGCTTCCCGATCTCCTTCGCCTTGACGCCCTTCAAATGGGCGATCAGCTCCTGATCGCCTTTGCCGAGCGGATCGTCTACGGCTTCGATCTGCCAGAAGTCCTGCCCGTAAGGCATCCAGATTCCTTCTCCGCTGCCGATCTCCTTCAGCCGATCGTTCTCGGGTGCAACCACGATCGTCCGATAGCTGCTGCGCGCGTTCGCTTCGTCCTTGCGAAGGCCGATGACGACCGCGGAATGCGGAATTCGGTTCTTCTCGTCCTCTTCGTCCGCCGCGGCGCTGCTCGAGGCTTGTTCCGTCGGAATCGCCAATTCCTCGGCCTTCTTGACGTCGTTAAAGCCCTCCCGCGCCCATATAGCGACGACAACGGCCGCGATAAAGAGGAACGAAGCGCCTATTACGCTTAGTCTGAGGAAGGAAGGCCGCTTGGCTCCCCTTCTCGGGTTATCCAAATTGTCGTTGATTTTCCTTCTCAGATTCTCGTCGAACCCAGATCGGGAAAACGGACCGCTTCTTAGCTGTTCGAATAAATCCTTGTCATCCATTGCGGTTCGCCTCCTTCATCTTGGTTAGTTTCTGACGGGCGTGGAACATTCTCGACTTTACCGTCCCCTCCGTCACGTCCAATATTTGCGCGATCTCCTTCAAGGACATCTGATGATGAGCGTATAAAATAATGACCTCCCTGTATTTCTTCGGCAGCTCGAGCACCATCGCCCACATATCGTTCACGGCCGATTTTTCCATGACGTCCTGCTCCACGGAATGGCGCTGCCCGTAGTCCTCCACGAAATCCGACAGCGTTACTTTGCGGAAAAAAGCGGATCTCTGAAAATCGATCGCGGTATTGCGGGTAATCGTCAGCAGCCAGGTTTTAACCGAGGCGTCCCGGCGAAAAGCGTGCATATTTCGGAAGACTTTAATGAATACTTCTTGGGTAATGTCGTCGGCGAGATCCCATTTGCGGGTGATGCTGTATGCGTAATTCCAGACTTCCTTCCCATAGGCGGTCATCAATTCGTTCAGCAAGCCCTTGTTGTCGTCGCTCTCTACCATATATTTAAGGAAATCGAAATTCCGCTCTGACTCCAATCTTGCCACCTCTAATCCGTTAGACGATTCATAAACGCACTCGGTTCAATGCTAACACACTTTTTAATCGATTTCCTTCCTCTTCGCGTCGTTTCGACCTAAAATTACAATAAAAAAGCCCGCATGCCTTACATGGATGCCGGCGGACTGGAGCCGCCGTCAATCCCAGTCTATGTACGCGCGAAGCGGCCGCAAGCCCGCAAGCGGGAAAATGCGCGAAAAGACCGCACGGCGTAAGCCGAAGCAGCCTTTTCTCCCGTCAAGCGGCCTCCTGGGACAGAATGTCCCGGAGCTGCTTGCCGGACAGCGTTTCTTCGCTGATCAGATGGTTCAACAGCAGCTTGAAGGACGACTTGCGCCCTCCGAGCAGTCCTCTCGTTTTGTCCGTCAGACCTTCGAGAATGGCGGCGTTCTCCGCCGACCATTGCTCCCGGGTCAGCGCTTCGGGATGAACGATTCCAAGCTCGGACATGCCCGATTCGATCATCGTTCTGACGATCGACGTCGCCTGCTCGAAATCTCCTTTGGACCCGGTGCTGCGACCGCCGTAGAAAATCTCTTCCGCGACGGCTCCGCCCAGCGAGATCATAATTTGCTCCTCCAGTACCGTCTTCGTATACAAATAACTGTCTTGGCGCGGATGGTGGCGAACATAGCCGAGCGCTTGCCCGCGAGGGGTAAGAGACACTTGCGCCACGCTGTTCGGACGCACCGATTCGGCGACGATCGCATGGCCCAGCTCGTGAATCGCCACGCGCTCGCGCTCTTCGCGCGTCGTCTCGCGGTCCATCCGCTCGCCCATCATGACCTTGTCGATCGCCTGCGTCAGATGCGACATCGTAATGCTATCCGCTTCGTCCCGCATGGCGTATATCGCTGCCTCGTTCATGACGCTCTCCAGCTGCGCTCCCGAGAAGCCGAACGTTTCTTCCGCCACCTTGGACAGCGAGGCGTCCGCGTCGAGCGGTTTGTTGCGGGCGTGCAGCTTCAAAATGTGCTCTCGGCCCGACCTGTCCGGCATATCGACCTGGATGTGGCGGTCGAATCGGCCCGGGCGCAGCAACGCCGAGTCAAGCAGCTCCTTTCGGTTGGTCGCCGCGATCAGCAGGACGCGAACGGTTTCGTCGCCTTGGACGCCGTCCATCTCCGTCAGCAGCTGGTTCAGCGTTTGGTCGTACTCGCGATGCTGGCCTCCGTCCCTCTTGCCGCCGATCCCGTCGATCTCGTCGATGAAAATAATGGCGCTGTCGCGCTTCAGCTTCGCCGCCTGCTGCCGCGCTTCTTTGAACAGGTCGCGAATCCGTCCGGCGCCGACGCCGACGTACATCTCCACGAATTCGCTGCCGGAAGCGGCGATGAACGCGGAATGCGTATATTGCGCGGCCGCCTTCGCCAGCAGCGTCTTGCCGGTTCCCGGAGGCCCCGTCAGTAAGATGCCTTTCAGCGGGCGAATGCCCAGCTTCCGAATCTTGTCTTTGTGGACGAGAAAATCCAGCGCTTCCTGCAGTTCTCGCTTGGGCTGGTCTTGCCCTCCGATATCGTCGAAGGTAAGAAACTCCGGCTTGCGGGCGATCGTCTTTTTGCCTCCGGCCGCGCCCATCGCCATCCCACGGGAACGGCTGAACAAGTAGATCCCGCCGAACAGGATCAGCCCCATCGCCAGGATCGCGGGAGGCAGTCCGACGTATACTAAAAAGATAAGCGTGACGATAAGAGCCCCGATCGCCATCTCTTTTCCGTAGCTTCCGATTTTACGCATTCGGCCACACCCCCAATGTCGCAGGTTGACGCGGAAGCACGACGAATTTCGCCGCGTCTCCGTCCCTCAAGGAAATATAAACGTTATTCTCGTCGATATCCGTCTCCGCCGCCACGCCCGGGAATTGCTCCGACAGCTTCGCCATCGCTTCCCGGATTCCGGAATACTTGCGGTTTTCCATCGATTCGGCGACGTCGAACAAGGAATAGCTCCAAGCCTTGTCCAGCAGCTCGCTGCCCGGCGTCGTCACCTTAAGCTCCAATTGGCGGCTGCCGATCTCTCCCGCTCCGTCCTGCTTGATCTTGCGGTACACATCGCCCAGGTTGGCGCCTGGATCAAGCTCGACGCTGATCTTGACAAGAGAGCCTGTCATATCGATGTCGGCTGCTTCCACGCCGGGAACGGATACCGCTACCTTGTCCAGCGGTTTCACGATGCCGTAATGGCGGTAGGCAGTCCATCCGCCGAATAGAATGGCGGCCGTCAATGCCGCTGTTATCATAATAGGCAGTAATTTTATTTTTTTCATCTACCGATCCCCTCCATGTTTTGAACTCTGGCTGTCAGCGGCTGCGATCGGGACTGGTCAAATAAGGTCAAACCATAATTTCGATCCTGTCCGGTACAACTAACAGTATATCAGGAAATGATAGACGAATCGTTAGACGATGTCTGGCAATTCGAGCAAAATATCCTTAATGGCTTGGAAGATACGTTAAAAACGGCGGTCTCAGTAACTCCGAGGCTACCCTTCATTTTTTCTGCCTGTTAAGGCCTCGCAATTTTGGTACACAGACTTTTTTTTGCGTCTCTGTGCTTGGGGTTGTGGGGGCTGAAATTAAGTTCGGGTGACGTGCTTATATGTCGGAAATCGTTCAGTTTGCAGGAGTTTGGCACGTGTGTCGCGCTTATTAGTCGGTGCCGGAGCTACGGGAGTTACATACGTTCATGTGGCGTGCTTATTAGTCGATGCTGGGGTTACCGGAGTTAAATAAGCTCGTGCGGCGTGCTTAAATGTCGGTAATCGTGCAGTCTGCAGGGAATAAGCTCGTGAGGCGTGCTTATTCGTCGATCTCTGAGCTACGGGAGTTATATAAGCTCGTGCGGCGTACCTAAGTGTCGGAAATCGTGCAGTCTGCAGGGAATAAGTTCGTGAGGCGTGCTTATTCGTCGATGTCGGAGCTACGGGAGTTAAATAAGCTCGTGCGGCGTGCTTAAATGTCGGAAATCGTGCAGTCTGCAGGAAATAAGCTCGTGAGGCGTGCTTATTCGTCGATGTCGGAGCTACAGGAGTTAAATAAGCTCGTACGGCGTGCTTAAATGTCGGCGACAGAGCTACGGGATACGGGAGTTAAATAACTCGTGTGGTGTGCTAAAGGTACCACTCTGGATCTACGTAAGGGGCGTAAATAGGAAACGGAAGGGGCTGCTGTCCCATAAGGGGCGTACCGGATGACCGATGAGAAAAAGCGGGCATCTATCTCCTGGAGACTGCCTTATAC
>JAEZZE010000026.1 GCA_023418755.1 Bacillota bacterium
ATATATAAAGATATCGAAAATATCGGAAAAATATTTGACGTTAAAGAGCAGGCAGACCGCTTCACCAAAGAGCTGAAGGACAAGCAAGCTTCTATTTCTTCCAAATTGGAAAGTATCAAAGATCACAAAACGTTCGCCTACTTGCACACTAACGATCCGCAAGAATTGTATGTATACCCGGCCAGCGACGAGTCCTTTTTCAACGACGCTTTCGGCATGATCAAGTTGGATAATGTATTTGTGAACGAAAAAGGAGAGGTCAGCGTCGAAACGCTGATCGCTCAAGATCCGGATATTCTAATCTTACCCAAATGGGACGATACGGATCTGGACAAAGTAAGAGAAGAAATCTATGTCAATCCGAAGCTATCCAGTATGAAAGCCATTAAGAATAAGCAAATTTTTATTGTAGATTATAACTATTTGTTCGGATACAGCTACAATACGATTGATGGAATGGAGCAATTGGCCAAGGAAATCTACCCCGCGTTGTTTGAATAAATTTCAAGAGGCTGTCCCATAAGCCGAGGCAACCTAAATGATCGCAAAAAGAAATTCCATGGATAATAATGTAAAAACGGGAATCACCCCTAGCATACTCCAAGATCATGCGCTTCGTAGCGAGTCATTTTTAAACTTTCCTTTGTCGTTCTTGGCTGCATGATTTCGTGGAATCGAAACGTTCGATTCCGTTGCCCCTCGGACGGGACGCATGCTCGAACGAAAAAACCAAACATTGTAAACGGGGGGAATCCTGTGTTACAATAGCTTCAATTCGAGGAACGGAGGGTTGTCCTACAATGGGTGTTATTTATTTCGTCAGATTGCGTTTTGTCACTTTGTGCCACTAATTAAATAGTGAACAGAGGCTCTGCCTGCGTGCGGAGCAAAACGGAATCGGACTGCCCATTTTAGGATATCCAGCTGCATAGATGGATCATGAGGGGACAGCGCGTCTGTCTCTTTTTTTGCGTTCTCGAGAAGAGGCGTTTATTCGTCTGTGCAATTGAATCCGGCCAACTATCGTCCTTGTCGATTCAAGGATCATGGTTTATTCGAATGCGCGCAAGAGCTCTTCCCTGATCCCGTTGTTCCGCCGCAGGCATGCGCCTGCGGTTTTTTTGTCATTCAACCACCAGGGAGGAATCTATCCATGCGCAGACACAATAAGAAGCATCGGGCGATAAGAAAATGCAAATCGGGCCCCAATTTCACGGGTCAGCATCTGCTGCACAATCCGAAAACGATCATACGGCTTATCGAGGCGGCGGGCCTTCGGCCGACCGATACCGTTCTTGAGATCGGCGCCGGCAAGGGAGTTCTCACCTTCCCGACTGCCGAGAAAGCCGGTAAAGTATTGGCGGTAGAAATAGACGCGGATTTCGCCAGAGACCTGCGCGCGAAAGCGAAGCCGTATCCCCGAATCACGGTGATCCAAGGCGATATCAGGGAGGTGCGGCTGCCTGCCGGGCCGTTTACCGTAGTGGCGAACATTCCGTTTGCCATCACGACGGCCATCCTTGACAAGCTGCTGGGGAGCGAGGGAAGAGCTTTTCAAAGAGGTGCCTTTATTTTGGAGCATGGGGCGGCCCGAAGGTTCACGCAAACCTCAACGTTGGACCCGCGTCTGTTGATGTGGAGGATGAATTTCGATTTCGAAATGAGAACGGCGGTGCCTCGAACGCATTTTGCCCCGCCTCCGCGAGTCGATGCGGCGATCGTACGGATTGCCCGCAGACCTTGTCCGCGGATATCCGTTAAAGAGGGAAAGAGATTCATCGCATTCGCGGCATACGCTTTAAGCGAACCGAGGGTAGCGGCGGCGGAGGCGTTTAAGGGGATTTTTACTCCGGCTCAGTTGAGTACGGCTTTCAAAAACGCGAAGGTAGTTCGGGAGCAGGCCATAGCCTCGTTATCGCTGGACCAGTGGGCGTCGCTCTTTCATGCGATGCTTCGGCATGCGGCGCCTTACCGTTGGCCGAAAGGGTAGATCACCCGCCTTCGCTGCCCATCGTTCAGGGGCGAGGTCTGCCGGTTGAACGGCGGGGTTCAAATTACGGTCATGAACAATCGCTTTTCCTTGCCCGAGAGAACGGGTATAGTTGTTTTATCGCGAGCGAGCATGACGAAAATCGCAATGGAGGCTGGCATAGATGGCAATGGAGATCGAGAGAAAGTTTCTTCTGACGGAGTTTCCCGATTCATGGGTGCGGGAGGGAGTAATTGTCCCGATTAAGGAGCAGAGAATCGAGCAAACCTATCTCGCCATGGACGACACCCAGGAGCTGAGAGTCCGGAAGATCAAGGATCTGGCCTCCGGAGAGCTGGAATTCACCCATACGTTCAAGAAGGGCAACGGCCTCGTGCGCGAGGAGATCGAATACTCCATCTCGGCAAGCCTGTACGAGCAGCTTATTCGGGCATCCGGGGCGATCCCGTTGACGAAGGTCAGAATGACGGCCGATTGGGCCGGCACGACCGTCGAGATCGATACGTACGATCAACTCGAGCTCAGGGTGCTGGAGATCGAGTTCGGGTCGGAGGAGGCCGCGACGAATTTCCAGGCGCCGGATTGGTTCGGTCCCGACATCAGCTCGGCGAAGCAGTACAGCAACAAGACGGTGTGGAAAAAGCTGCAGGAGGGACGCGGGAGATAAGGGAGCTGTCCCATAAGTAGGGACGTACAAGATTATCGATGAAAAAAGCGGGCATCTATCTCCGGAGACTGCCTCATACGGTCCTGAAATTTACATTGCAACGGGTTTACCATTTCCCATTTCGTATGGCATCGGAAGGAGATAGATGCCCATGACCATTCATCCATCGATAATTTTTAGTACGACTCTTTTACTTAGGGGACAGCCCCTTCGGAACAGTCGCGGATTTACGCTTGGGAAGCGGGATCGGCGACCTGCAGTTTTCTGAAGCCGGCCATGAGCAGAGCGCCGGTCAGCACGGTTGCTGCCCCAGCCCAGAAAAACCACGTTTGAATGCCGTACTTATCGACGAGCGGACCGGCCAGCAGCAAGCCGACCGGGGAAGCGAGCAGCATGACGCTGGTAACGAGCGAGATGACTCTTCCGAGCATTTCCGGCGCGTACGATTTTTGGATCATCGCCATATACGGACCGTTAAAGAACGGGGAAGCCGCCCCCATGACAAACGATAGAATCGCGAAGACGGCGAAGGCGCCGGGTCCGATCAGGCCGCTGACCAAGCAGGCGAAGCCGATAACGATCAGGCTCAAGCAAATATACGTAATATCCTTCCACTTGGAAGCCGCAACCGCCAGCAACAAACCGCCGAGAATCATCCCGACGCTGAACACCGCTTCGACGAGGCTTGCGCTGTACCCGCCTCGTTCGAAGTAGGACAGCGTCATGAACGGAAACAGCGTAGCCAGCGGCATGAACGCGATGCTGAAGACCGCGGTGGCGACGGTAACGATGACGACGGGCCGCACTTGCACGAAAGCCTTCCAGCCCAGCTTGAACTCGTTAAGAAAATGCGGAGCCTGCTGCAGGGCGGGCTTGGGTTGACGAATGGGAATGAGCAACAGCATGACGTTCGCGATGAGCGCGCCCGCAACATCCAGGAACAGAACGAGACCGAGGGATGTCGCCGTATAGACGGCGATTCCGAGCGCCGGACCGATGACGGTCGAGACCGAGAACACCATCTGATGCCAGCCTGCGACCCGCGTGAGCTGGTCCTCGGGAGCTAGCAGCGGTATGGCCGCCTGCAGGGCGGGAGCATGAAATGCGGAAGCGACGGAGCGCACCAGCAAAATCAAATAGACGAATTCAAGGCTGGGATCTCCGAAATAATAGTACAAGCCCAGAACGAGGCTGAACAAGGCAATCGAGCCGTCGGCCGCGATCATCGTGATCTTGCGGTTCCATCTGTCCAGCCACACGCCGATGAAAGGGCCGAGGAGAGCTTGCGGCAGAAATCCGATCAATCCGGCCAGGGTCAATACGACGGCCGATTGCGTCGTTGCGGTCAAATGCCAGATGATCGAGAACTGCACCATCGAGCTCGTCAAAATAGAGAAGATCTGTCCGGTGAACAGAATCGCGAAAGTTTTTTTCCAATGGGTCGACACAGAGAACCATCCCTTCGTTGATCAAGCATGCCGAAATGAAACGCAAATAAACCCATGCCGTCTTCCCGAAAAAAAACGGCCGAGCTGCGGGTTCATTCTTGCATTATCTTAAACGGATGGAATGGGTCAAGTCCGACACCTCCCCGAAATCTATTGCCAGTGTAGCAAGGGCTGCCCGACAATGCAATAGGGCTTTGGCGTTCCGTTCGCGCTCGCGTCGACAGAGAGTTCCGAAGCCCGCCCCCTCGGGAAATTTACAAAAAAGGAGAATTATTGTATGAATTAGAATAGTTGAAAGAGCGATCATTTCGGGACGGGCCGGAATGGCGCCAAACGCGAAGCCCGGCAACAAGGGCAGAGACGGGAGCGAACCGAATTGAAGGCAAATGCGGAGGGAATTGCGATCTCGGTATCCAAGCATCAGGCGAGAAAGTTTTTGCTGCTGTACCACGGACTGAGCGGAGAATTCGAGTTTCGGGGCAAGGAAGGCATTCTTGCGTACATTAAGCGCGTCGGTTGCATTCAGTACGATCCCCTCAACGTCGTTGGCATCAATCCGGAGCTGGTGCTTCGCTCCAAAGTCGAGGACTTCGAGCCCGCGATGCTCTCGGAGCTTCTGTACGAGGAGCGCCGGCTGGTCGATTACTGGGACAAGTGCATGTCGATTCTGCCCGTCGAAGACTGGCCGTATTTATCGCGCTTGCGGGAACATTACGGAGCATGGTGCAGGAACAATGAGGCGGTCGCCGAACGCGTGAGGAACGAAATCGAGGGAAGAGGTCCTTTATGCTCCGGCGATTTGGACGACGACGAGAAGGTGGACTGGGCATGGGGGCCGACCAGGCTGTCCCGCGCCGCGCTGGAAGCCATGTATCACGCCGGACGGCTCGGCATTCACCATAAATCGCATACCCGCAAGTATTACGACCTGGCGGAGCGTCTGATTCCGGAACGTTACACGGCTGCCGGGGATCCGTTCGAGACGGACGAAGCTTATTATGCGTGGTTCGTGCTGAGGCGCATCGGCAGCGTCGGGCTAATGTGGAACAGGCCGAGCGACGCCTGGATCGGCATTCGCGGATTAAAAAGCCGGGAGCGGAGCGAGGCGTTCGCGACGCTTGTCCGGGAAGGCCGAATCGTCCCCGTCGAGGTGGAAGGGATGCAGCATGCGCTTTACATGCGCAACGAGGACATGCCCATCCTGGAGCGGGCGATCGCGGACGATCGTCCGAACGAGCGGGCAAGCGTGCTCGCTCCGCTGGACAACCTCATGTGGGACAGGCATTTGATTCGCGAGCTGTTCGAATTCGAATACCGCTGGGAAGTGTACAAGCCTGCGGCCGAGCGGAAGTACGGGTATTACGTGCTGCCCGTCGTTTACGGCGACCGGATCGTCGCCCGGTTCGATCCGGTCAAGCACCGGAAAGGCGCTCCGTTGGCTTATCATAATTGGTGGTGGGAGGACGGCATAGACAAGGAAGACGCGCGAATGGCCGAGGGGCTCGCGGAGGGGCTCGAACGGTTTGCCAGACAGCTCGGCACGTCCTACAGGATGCCGCGAAAATCGAAGAAGCGCGGAGAAGATGCGGAATGAACGATCAGTCGGGAGCGGGATCGAGGGAGCGGCCGATGCGGCATTTGAAGACCAGGTCCTAAATCCGGAAGCTAGCGGCTGCCGGCCGGATCGGAGAGCCGGCAACCTGCTTCGCGGAAGTCGTTCGCGCCGCCGGCCCGAGGCCTCAGGCCGCGCTGGCGGACTCCTTGTCCTTGTTCTTCTTGCCGGACAGGAACCAGCCGCTCAGGGCGATAATCAGCAGCACGGCGTAAAAGGTCAGCTTCCAGCCCGTCGATTCCGCGAACTCGTGAGGAATGACGTGCAGAGACGGATGGGCGAGCGTATGAACCGCCAGCTTGACGCCGACCCATCCGACGATGACGAAGGCGGCGATTTCCAGCGACGGCCGGCTTTCCAGCAGCTTGACGAACAAATTGGCGGCGAATCGCATGATTAGCAGTCCGAGGAAGCCGCCCAGGAAAATCACGATAAAATGTCCGCCGTCCATTCCGCCGATTCTCGGCAAGGACGTCGTCGGCAACGCGACGGCCAGGGCGACCGCCGCCAGAATCGAATCGATGGCGAAGGCGATATCCGCCACTTCGACCTTGAGCACCGTCATCCAGAAACCGGACGCCTTCTTTTCCGTTTTTTCCGAAGCTTCTTTTTCTCCCTTTTTCACGATGACCTTACGGAAAATATGGTTCGCCGCAATGAATAGAAGATACATGGCTCCGATTGCCTGCACCTGCCACACATCCACCAGGAACGAAATCGCGAACAGAGAAGCGAAGCGAAACACGAATGCCCCGGCCAGACCGTAGAAGAGCGCCTTTTTCCGCTCGTTCTCGGGCAAATGTTTGACCATAATGGCCAGCACGAGCGCATTGTCCGCGGCCAGCAGCCCCTCCAGCGCGATTAATACGAGCAACACCCATCCATACTCCAGCAGCAATCCGAAATCCATTTGTCCAGTCCCCCTTGAACGAAGAAGTGAGATGAGCCTGCCACGTATTCTTCCCAAAGAACGCGAAGAGACCTTCGCCTCGATGGACAAAGGTCTCGCTAACAGCACCGTTACGGCAATGCCAATAAAGCCGGAGAGCGGACGCTCTCGTATTGACGACTTTTATTGTACAGCTACTCCCCTTTGGAGTCTGACTATTCGGTTAAGGCAAGTCTCATTTAGAAAAATAATACGTGCGTCCGAATCCGAGGTTTCATAGAGTCGAACATTCCGGAAGGGGCTCTTCCGGTTTTCTTTTTCGCGGGAGCTTTTGCATGAATTTCGCGTTTCGGCAAAAAGTCGGCTTGATTTGATCCGAATCCTCCATTGTTGACCTCCGGCCGCCTCCTTATAATATGATGAGAATCATTATCACTAGACAAGGGAGTCTGAACTATGCAAGCTATTCGCAAGCCGACAGCCATCGCCGTTTTGCTGCTGTTTGTTGCCGCCATGCTGCTCAACGCATGCGGGAACGGAAATTCCGCCGGGAGCGGCGGTTCCTCCGGTCCCTCGAAATCTCCCGCCGCTTCTCCGTCCTCGACGCCATCCCCGTCGCCTTCGGCGTCCGCTTCCGCGGGCGGCGATGAGACGCGAATCGTCCGCACGGTCAACGGCGACGTCGAAATCCCCACGCATCCGAAGCGCATCGTCGCCTTATATTATCACCATATCCTTTTCGCGCTCGGGGAGAAACCGGTCGGAGCCAATCTGACCTGGTGGGGCGGCAGCCCGTTCCTTGCGGATCAGGAAGCGGGGCTCGCCGACGTCGGAGGTCCGCCGTCGCTGGAGGCGGTGGTCGCGCTGGAGCCGGATTTGATTATCATGAACAGCAATAACGCGGAAGACTACGAGCAGTTTGCCAAAATCGCGCCTTCGGTGCTGATCCCGTACGACGGCAGCCGCACCGTCTATCAAGAGACCGAAGAAATTGCCAAGCTGTTGGACAGGCCGGACGAAGCGGCCCGGCTCCTGGAGGAGTTCGAGAAGAAAGCGGAGGCCGCTCGCGTCAAGTTGGAAGGCGTAGTGGCAGGCGACGCCAAGGCAGCCATTATACGCATCGACGGCAACGGAGGAGAGTTCACCGTGTTCGGCGACAACTACGGCCGCGGAGGATGGCCGATCTACAGGGGGTTGAAGCTGCGGTACCCGGCCAAGATCAAGGAGGACGTCATCGACAACGGCAAACAAATCCTTCAGGAGCTGCCGCTCGAGAAGCTGCCCGAATACGCGGGGGACGCCGACTATCTGTTCGTGTCCACGGAGGGGGTCGCGCTCGATGTCATCAAGGACAGCGCCGTATGGAAGGGGCTTAAGGCCGTGAAGGATAATCGCGTCATCGAGTTGGACGTCAAGCAATATTACTACTTCGACCCGATCTCCATTTCCGCCCAGATGGACTTAATCGCGGATTTGCTGCCGCGCAATCCTTCTCCGTAACCTTTAACTCATCGGGGTTGTCTCATAAGCGCGGGCGTATAAGATGATCGATGAAAAAGAAGAAGCGTCTATCTCCTGGAGATTGCCTCATACGGTCCTGAAATTACCCTTTGACGGGTTGACCATTCAAATTTCAGGATCGTATAGCACATGGAAGGAGATAGATGCTTTTTGCATCATTCCATCGATCATCGTTTGTTACGATTCTTTGCACTTAGGGGATAGCCCCTTGTTGCGAGTACAGGGAGGAGTCGATAGAATAGAGACATCCGACTCATTGATAATCATTATCAACAAAAAGGAGCGCGCCCGAATGAGCCGTTTGTCTCTGCCCTTCCGAACCTCTCTGTTTACTCTGTCCGACATCGTCGACATTCGTTGCGAAGCAACCGCCAAGGCGAACAGGCTGCACGCGCCGGAGCATGTATTCGTCGCGGTTAGGCAAGGCGCCGGCAGCGCCGTCATCGACGGCAGAAGGCGCCGGCTAGTCAAGGGGAGCTGCTTTCTCCTGCCGCCCGATACGTTGTTCGACGTGTCGGCGGACGAAGGCTCCGAGCTGAAGCTGACGTGGCTGATCTTCCGGGCCGTTTCGGTCGAGGGAAGCCCGTCGAACGAAGAGAACGAAGCCGCGCCACTCCTCTTTCCATACGAGGAACTCGACGCGCAGCCTTTCGGCCGCATTGCGGGGCGATTGGACGAGCTTTACCGTCACAAGGGGGAGACGGAGGAGCTTGCGCATTTCAAGCAGCATATCCGGTTTCAAGAGCTGCTGTACGAGTTGTGCCGAGGGGGCACGTCTACCGGAGGTCCGCTTCAGTCCCGAGAAGCGGTTCGGCGATCGATCGACGGCTTGCATCGGCTGGACGTCTCCGACGTCAGCGTGGAAGCTTTGGCGCGCCAGGCCAGCATCGGCGCCCGTCAATACTCTCACCTGTTCAAACAGCTGACCGGCAAAAGCCCGGTAGATTACATTACGGAATTGAAGCTTAATCACGCCAAGAAACAGTTGATGACCTCCAACGACAGCCTGCAGCAAATCGCCCAGAGCTCCGGCTTCAGGGACGTCTACTACTTTAGCCGAAGATTCAAGCAGATGGTCGGGCAATCTCCGAAGCAATACGTGCGCCATGCCCGCAAAGGCATGCGGATCGTAGCGCTTTATTATGCCAACGTTCTGCTTTCGGCGGGGGTAAAGCCCGTGGCCGCCAACTTGACTTGGTGGGGCGGAAGCACGTTCCTGAAGGAGATGGAGGAAGGGATCGTCGACATCGGCTGCGAGCCGTCCGTAGAGGCCGTAACGAAGCTGGAGCCGGACCTTATTCTCATGAACGACGCCAATCTGGCGGACTACCCGGCCATGTCCAAGATTGCGCCGACCCTTCTCCTGCCTTACGAGGGAGGTCGCAGCATCTTCGAAGACGTCAGGCTGATCGGCCAATTGATCAATCGCCCGCGGGCGGCGGACGAACTGGAATCGCGATTCGAGCGCCGGGCCGCGGAAGTCCGGCAGAGATTGGCGGGAGCCGTTAACCGTGCTTCTACGGCCGCCATTGTCAGATTCGATAGCCGGGGCCGACGATTTTCCGTGTTCGGGGACAACTACGGCCGAGGGGGTTGGCCGATTTACCGGGGATTGCGTCTGGGAGTTCCGGAGTCCGTGCAGCGGCAGGCGATCAATAGCGGCCTGCAGATATTGCAGGGCTTGCCGCTCGAACAACTTCCGGTTTACGCCGGCAGCGCGGATTTTCTGTTCGTCGCCGACGAAGGCGAAGGCATACGGTACGTGCAGGATCATCCGGTATGGAGAAGCTTGCCCGCCGTTGCTCATGGCCGGGCCCACGTGCTGAGCCGGGCCGATATTTCCTTTTTCGATCCGATTTCGATCGAAGGCCAATTGGAGCTGCTGGCGCGGCTGCTGACGGAGCGGAAGCCTGCGTCTTAGGGGCGCGGCGCTAAAGCCCCGCGATAGGCGCTCACGCGGTTGCGGCCGTCGCGCTTGGATACGTACAACGCTTCGTCGGCTTGACGCAGCAGCGCGTCCAGCGAGTCTTCCGCTCCGGCGCCGGCTTGAGCCACGCCGAAGCTGGACGTGACGGCGATCTCGCCTTGAGCGGCGGCAAGCGGCTCGGATTCCAGCGCTCTCCTAAGCTGTTCCGCTATCGCGCAACCGTCGTCCAGGTCGGCGTCCGGCAGCGCGATGACGAACTCTTCTCCCCCGTAACGCGCGAACAGCATGTCGGGGGAGAGATGCCGTTTGCCCACGTTGACGACGTGCACGAGCAGATGATCCCCCGTTTCGTGCCCGTAACGGTCGTTTACCCGCTTGAAATAGTCGACATCGAACAGAACGACTGAGAACGGGCTGCCGTTCTTGCGGCAATCCTCGAGCAATCGGCGGCTGCGGGCGATAAACCGGGAGCGGTTAAGAATTTGCGTCAACCCGTCATAGAAAGCCTGGTGCTCCAGCTCCTGCTGCAGCCGCTTCAGCTCCGTCACGTTGATGAACATCAACAGGCCGCCCGCGGTCTCGCCGTTTCGGTGACGAAGCGCGGAATATCGGACCTGATAGAATTGCTCCGCCCCGTCCGTCGTCCAGACCAGCTCCTCCGCCCTTCCGTCCGGCTGGCGAACGAACGGGTACGCCGCCCCCGTCAGCTCGCGCCATACCTCGTCCAACGTCGTCCCGATCATCCCCGGCCGAAGGGAAGGAATCATCCGTCCGATCTCCCGGTTGTAGTCGCTTAGCCGTCCCGCCGAATCCAGGACGATAACCCCTTCCCTCATGCTGTCGAAGATCGTCTCCTTGGCGATAGGGATGACGGTCAGCATTCTCGCGGACAGAATCGCCCAAATATATAAACCGGAAGTGATGCACATCACCATCGGAACGGGGTCGATGCCCGCGGGGGTGAGGCCGACGAGATAGAGGAAAGCCGTAACCATCGGAATAAACTGCCCGCAGATCAGCGTGGCGAGCTGTGGCCGGTAGGATCTTCGAGTCTGACGCCAGCGGCTAAGCAGCAGCGCGGTCGCGGCGAGCAGGCAGCTGGAAGTATAAATTCCGTGGACGATATACCATTCTCCGATTTCAATTTCCAGGTAGGGGAGAGACAGGCCTTCTTTGAGGCGGATCACTTTATAAAACAGGTGGTGAAGGTCGTTCGTGGCGACCATAATCAGCGTAACGGAGGGGATGACGAACAGGGCCGCGGCTTGAGGACGGGAAACTTTCCTTCCGAGGTAACTTAGGATGATCATCAGTCCCAAAGGCGCCGAGAACGGCATGCCCATATACTCGATCACCGTCCACAGCTTGACCTCCCACAGAGTATCGCTCGCCAGGCTGAATGCGTAAGCGAAGCTATATACGGACAAGGCGGCCGTGTACAGAATGAAGGTCCGGGCTCCCGGAATTTCATGTCTTCGGAGCAGGACGTAGAGGCAGAGGAACACGTTGAATATTCCCGATACGCTCACCAGGGTAATGTACGTTGTCAGCTGGGAATCCATACCTGTATTCGACTCCATTCGCGCAATCTTATGTAGCTATCGTAACACAACGTTTCCTTTGCCGGTCGGTCAATTTGACCGGAAGTCGTTTATAATAAGGCAAGGAGAAACGCTGTCCGCTCCGGAAAGGAATGAGCATATGATGAGAATGAACCGCTTGGGCGCATCCGATCTGCTCGTCGGCGAAATCGGCCTGGGTTGCATGTCTTTGGGAACGGAGGAAGCGAAGGCGATCGGGTTAATCCACGAAGCGATGGAACGCGGCGTCAATTTCCTGGATACGGCGGACTTGTACGACGACGGCCGCAACGAGGAGATTGTCGGCAAGGCGATTCGCGGAAGACGGGACGGGATCGTGCTGGCCACGAAGGTCGGCAACCGGCGCGTTCCCGGGCGGGAAGGCTGGACGTGGGACCCTTCCCGGGAGTACATTCTGTCCGCGGTCAAAGAAAGTTTAAGAAGACTGGGCACGGACTACATCGATCTGTATCAGCTCCACGGCGGTACGATTGACGACCCGATAGACGACACGATCGAAGCCTTCGAGCAGTTGAAGCGGGAAGGGACGATCCGGGAGTACGGCATCTCCTCGATTCGACCCAACGTCATCCGGGAATATGCCGCGCGATCTTCCGTCGTCAGCGTAATGAGCGCCTACAGCATCGTGGATAGACGGGCGGAGGAGACGGTTTTTCCGCTTCTTCGGGAGCGGCAGATCGGCGTTATCGCCAGAGGTCCGCTAGCCAGAGGGGCGCTTGCGGCGAACCGGGTGCCCTCTCGAGGCTTGCCGGACTACGAGCTTGAAGAACTCAAGGATCTTCGCGAGCGATTGAGGGAACTGGAGACTTCCGATCGAAGCCTCACCCAGCTGGCGATTCGGTACGCCCTCGCGCATCCGGCGGTGGCCGTCGCCATTCCGGGAGCGAGCTCGCGGGAGCAGTTGCTGCAAAATATCGCCGCGTCCCTAGCGCCGGAACTGACGCCGGAAGAGCTCGCGTTCATCCGCGGCCGCAGCAAGCCGAACGTCTACGCCGATCACCGCTAAAGACGTTGCGCCTCTGCAGGTTCGCCTGCGATCCGACTCTATAATAATGATTTTCATTCTCAGTCTATTATGATACAATGAGTCCGAAGCAGTCGACCGGAGAATGAAGGAGAGGATACGCATGTGCGCCAAGGATGTTTATGACATGACGATTATCGGAGGAGGTCCGGCCGGACTATTCTCCGCTTTCTATAGCGGTTTGCGCGGAATGAGGACGAAAATTATCGAGTTTCAGACTTTCTTGGGCGGCAAGGTTAACGTCTATCCGGAGAAAATGATCTGGGACGTCGGCGGCGTCACGCCGATTACCGGAGAGAAGCTGATCGAGCAGCTGATCGCGCAAGGCCGGACGTTCGATCCGGAAGTCGTACTGGGGGAGAAGGTGACCTCCATCGCCAAAGGGGAGGACGATATTTTCGTCCTGCATACGGCTTCCGGGGCGGAGCATTATTCCAGAACGATCATCCTGGCGGTAGGCGGCGGCATCTTGAAGCCGACCAAGCTGAACCTGGAAGGCGCAGAACGGTACGAGGTTGCGAATCTGCACTATACGGTCAAATCCTTGTCGCGCTTCAAGGACAAGACGGTGCTGATTTCAGGCGGCGGCAACTCGGCGGTCGACTGGGCCAACGAGCTGGAACCGTTCGCCAAGAAGGTGTATTTGACCTACCGCAACGAAACGCTGAAGGGGCACGAGGCCGAGGTATCCAAACTGTTCGCGAGCTCGGTCGTCTGTCTCCTGAATACCGAGATCGAGAAGCTGATGGCCTCTTCGGACCAGGAAGCGATCGAGCGGGTGCTGCTGCGCAATAAAGACGACGGAGCGCAGGTCGAGCTGGCGGTGGACGAAGTCATCATCAACCATGGATACGAGAGGGATAAAGACTTGCTTTCGAACAGCCAAGTCCAAATCGAGATGAAGAACGAATGGGAGGTCGCGGGTACGCCGATGAGCGAGACTTCCGTGCCGGGGGTGTTCGCGGCGGGGGACATCCTCGGGCACGAAGGCAAGCTGCACCTGATCGCCGGCGCGTTCCAGGATGCGGCCAACGCCGTGAACAGGGCGAAGCAATTCATTACCCCGGACGCGTATGCTTGGGGGATGGTATCCTCGCACAACGAAGTTTTCATCGAACGCAACCGGGAGCTGAAAAAGCAGCTGTTCGCGAAATAGTTCGGGGCGATTCCGGCGGAATAGACCGATTCCTTGCTTTGAGCGGGGATTCGGTCTATTTTATAATCGTTTATAATAAGTATAGACAACTTGAATTGGGATGATTCGCCATGCTCGGACTGATTATCAGAAGTTTGCGCGATTTTCGCGCGTTTTCCGGCAAGCTGCTTTTATTTGAAATGGGATATATGCTCGCGACGAGCGCCGTCGTGATTCCGATTATTACGTTCGTGTTCAACCGCGTTCTTAGAGTCGTCGGGTCCGGCTCCTTGCTTAACGGCGAGGTTTACCGGATCGGATGGAGCTACGAAGGCTTGACCGGCTTGCTGCTTATCGGGCTCGTCGCTTCCTTCGCGCTGCTGATCGAACTGTTCGTGCTGATCGTTCTTGTCCAGCAGCGCTACGTAGGCAAACAGATCGCGATCGCGGACGCGCTGCTGATCGCCCTGAAGAAGACGCCCAGGCTGCTCGGCTTCGGCGCGTTCCAGCTCATGCTGTTGCTGCTCCTTCTGATCCCGTTCATCGATTCGCCTCTCTCGGCTTCGTTTTATGCGCTGTTTAACGTACCGATCTTCCTGAATCATTACGTGCTGGACGCTTCTTATACGATGGCCGCCGCCTACGCGCTGCTCCTTGCGGTCGTGCTCTATACGGTGCTCCGGTGGATATTCGTGCTTCACTTGATCGTGATAGAGGATCTGAAGCTCGGACAGGCCATTCGCAGAAGCCACGCCCTGACGCAAGGGCGTTGGCTGCGGCTGTTCGGTTCATTGCTTCTGATGAACGCCGCTACGCTCGCGGCGACCTCCGCTGCGGTATCCGCCATCGGCTTCATTCCCGCCTGGCTGAATATGGACGTTCTCGCGCTTTTCTCTCAGCACTACTCCTTGACGTTGTCCACCGTGCTGACTTATCTGTTGGCTCATTTGCTGTTGCCGATCAACGTTTTTTTGCTGACTCGGCTCTATTACGGCTTCGGCCCGGCCAAGGGAGACGCCAAGGGGAACGACCGGCTGAAGGCCATCCGTCCCAGCAGGCTGGGCCGGCTTGAAAGCCGAATCTGGGTCTGGTGGAAAGGGCTCCGCCGCAAGCGCTTGATCCTTGTATCGGTCGCCGTTGCCTATGTCGCGCTGTCGGTCTTCATCGGCTTGCGGGCGAACGATAGCCTCGTTTACGCGAAGTGGAGCGTGCTCATCGCGGCGCACCGCGGCGATACGCCGAACGCGCCGGAGAACTCGCTGCCCGCCGTCGTCTCGGCCATCGACAAGGGCATTCAAATCGCGGAAATCGATGTCCAACTGACCCGGGACGGCGTCGCGGTGTTGAACCACGATTCCGATCTCAGGCGCGTAGCCGGCGAGCGGAAACGCGTCGACGAGCTCACCTACGCGGAGCTTCTCCGTTTATCCATAGGCGAAGACGAGGACGGCAAGCCGATTCGCATCCCTGCGCTGGCCGACGTGCTGGCCGAGGCGCAGGGCCGCATCAAGCTGCTGCTCGACCTTAAGCCGTACGGGCGGGGCGAGGAGCTGGCGGACGAGGTCGTGCGGCTGGTGAGGGAATCCGGGAGCGACCAAGAGGTGCGCATCCAGTCGTTCGACGGCGATACGCTTAGGCGGGTCCGGGAGCTCGCGCCCGAGATCAAGATCGGGAGAATTCTGTACTTCGCGTTCGGCGATCTCTCCGCCCAGGACGTCGATTTCTATACGATCGAGCAGGTTATGCTGACCAAGCCGTTCGTGAAGCGGGCCCACGCCGCCGGGCGCGAAGTGTGGGTTTGGACGGTCAACTCCAGACGGGATATGAAAGAAGTGCTCAAGTTCGAGATCGACGGCATGATCACCGACAATCCGGAGACGGCGCATTCTATGGTTGAGGTAAATCTTTAAGATGCGGCAAGAATTCAAGTTGCCGGGAAGGGGGGAAGAGCGGCATGGACGGTTCGTACGAAGGACTGGCGCGGGATTTCGCGAAAATTCCGCTGAACGTATACGGAGTTTTCCGTACGGAGTTGCAGCCGGATTTGATCTACAGCGGACATGTCGCCAGGCCGACGACCCGGTGCGCCGTCGTCATCGCGCTGCGGGGGAGCGCCGAATTCGTATTCGGCGGAACGGATCGCTACGGACTCGAACCGGGAAGTGTGCTGCTGGGCGGATTGGGTCAGAAGCTGGAAATCTATCCGGGGGCGGAGGGCTTCGAATACGGATTGGTCCATTACTTGCCGGAGCCTTCCGACCGGGAGGACGCGCGAGGAATCGTCGCGATATCGCTGCTGAACGCCGTTCCCGACCCGGAGCTTCTGCAAGTGCTGGATCGTCTGCTCCAAGCCTCCGCATCTCCGGACAGCATGGGGCTGCTGGAGAAAAAGGCGCTGTTCTATCGGTTGGTCAACCGCATCCTCCTGTCCGAGAGGGTCGGCCGGAACAAGGAAAGCTTTTCCTTGATCGACGAAGCGATGCGGTATATCCGGGAGCATCACGCGGAGCCGCTTACTCTGGACATGCTGGCGGAGCGCTATCGGATCAAGGCGAAGTATTTCTCTTCGTTGTTCCGCAAATACGCGGGAATCGGACCGATCGGTTACTTGATCCGGTACCGGATGAACCGGGCGAACGAGATGCTGGTCACGGGACAGTTTTCGGTAGGCGCGGTGGCCAAGAGCGTGGGTTACTCGGACGCCTACTATTTCAGCAGGCTGTTCAAGAAGCACAAGGGATTGCCGCCCGGCCAAGTCGGCATGCGCCGGAAGCGAAATCATCCATCGTAAATTCGGGAAACTCTCCATTTTCAACATGGAAACGAGGTGGTAAGGTTATATTCGATAATGAGAATCGTTATCATATATAGCCCGCAGGATCGGAAAGGATGCTGGAGATGATTAACCGCAGATCTACATGGACATGGACGGCGCTGACGCTAATTCTGGCGCTTCTGCTCGGCGCTTGTTCGAATTCCGGCTCGCAAAGCCGGCAGGAGCCTTCGTCTTCTCCCGCGCGGAACGGGAGCGAATCCAGCCCGAGCGCAAACCCGAGCGAAGAGCCGGCGCCCGAAGCCGCTTATCCCCGCACGATCCATGCCGCCAACGGGGATATCGAGATCGAGAAACAGCCGCGGAAAGTCGCGGTCGTTCATTGGGGCTACACCGATTCGATTCTGCTGTTCGACTTGAAATCGGTCGCTCTCGCGCTTCCGTTCACCGAGAAGCAGTCCGTTCTGTATACGGAAACCTATAAGCCGTACACCGAGCGTCTGGAAGAGCTGGCGATCGTCGGAGAGAATACGGCCGTTAATCTGGAGGCGTTGTTGGCTTACGCTCCCGATGTCATTATCGCGGGCAACGCCGTCAACAAGGACATCGTCGATTCCCTGACGAAAATCGCCACGACCGTCGTATTGGACGAGCAGAAGACGGACGTGTGGGGGGACTGGCCCTCCGTCGTGACCGAGTTCGGCAACATTCTCGGTCAGGAGGAAATCGCCGCGAGCTACATCGCCGGCTTCCGCTCCAAGCTGCAAGAGGCGAAGGAAAAGCTGTCCGGCATACAAGGCACGGTAGCTTTCCTCCAGATCCGGGCCAAAGAAAGCTGGCTGCAGGGAACGAGCTATTTGCCGACGTATTACGAGGGTCTTGGACTGAAGGCCCCGGACTCCGCGGAGATGGCCGACGGCGCCCAGATCTCGCTGGAAGGCTTAAGCCAACTGGACCCGGACTACCTGTTCCTCGGCCAATTCAACGTGTCGGACCCGTCGCTCCCGGCCCTGTCGGACGAGTGGAGGCAGAGCGGGGTTTGGTCGAAGCTTACGGCCGTCGGGAACGACCATGTCTACGATATCGACGGCCAACTCGCTCTCGGCTACGGTCCGCTTGGCCATTCTTACGGCGTTCAAGCGATTCTGGACGCGTTAAACCCATAATGTTGCAGCCCATAATCGGCTCCGGCGCGACTCCTCGTTGCGCGGAGCCGATTATTGGTTAATAATGGGGATATTGGACCGTGGCTTTCCATTTTCTACGACGAGGTGATCCGGACATGTCGAACGGCAACAAGATTCAAAGCGTGGAAGAGTATATAGGCGCGTTTCCCGAGGAAGTTCAAGCCGGTTTGGAGAGAATCCGGAAGACGATCGTGCAAGCGATCCCGGGTGCCGAAGAGGTAATCAGCTATCAGCTGCCCGCGTTTAAGCTCCATGGCATGGTCATCTATTACTCGGCATACAAAAACCATTACTCCATCTCGACGCCGCCTCCGTTTACCGCATTCGAAGCGTTCAAGGAAGGGCTGGCCCCGTACGAGGTGTCGAAGTCCGCGGTCAAATTTCCGATGGACGAGCCGCTTCCGCTCGAGCTGATCGGGGAGATCGCGAAGTTCAAAGCGCAAGAGAACGCGGAAGCCGCGCAGAAGAAAAAGAAAAAGGGAAGGTGAGAAGCGATGTGCAGAAACATTAAGACGCTGTTTAACTTCGACCCTCCGGCTACGTCCGACGAGGTACAGGCGGCCGCGCTCCAATTCGTGAGGAAGCTGTCCGGCTTCAACGAGCCTTCCAAAGCGAACGAAGAGGCTTTCCGCCTTGCGGTTCGGGAGGTCGGCGAAGCCGCTCAGAAGCTGCTCGACTCGCTCGTCACCCGGGCCCCTTCGCGGGACCGGACCGTCGAGATCGCACGGGCCCGCGCCAAATCGGCCAAGCGATTCGGGACTCCCGTCCGCGTTACTCCGGCGGAATAGACAAGAGGCGGTTCGGGCTATAGCGCCCGAATCGCCTCGGCGTATTGCTCGTACCGCTTGATCCTGTCGTTCCGATGTCCGTAAGATCTTATCATCAATCGTAACTTCGTCTAATGGAAGCGCTTCCCGATGCCCCTATAATGAATAGCGAGCCTACTATTCAGGAGAGGGGATGTCAGGGAAGCGTTATGACATACAGTAAACGATGATTCGCGAGCGTAAACGGAGCGAGAACGAGGACGTGCCCCTCTGGGCGCTCGCATGGCCGATCGCGTTGGAGCTTCTGCTTCAATATGCGATAGGCGCGGCGGACACGCTGATGATCAGCGCCGTCTCGGATCGTGCCGCCGCGGCCGTGGGCGTCTCCAATCAAGTGCTGCATGCCTTCAATATGCTGTTTCTGTTCGTCAACGCGGGAGCAAGCATCGTGATGGCCGTACACTGGGGCGCCGGAAGAAGGGAATCGGCCCGCCGCATCGCCGCGCTTGCCGTCCGGCTGAACCTGATCATCGGATTCGTCCTTGGCCTCGGCCTATACGCCGGCAAGGATCTGATTCTGCAATGGATGCAGACCCCGCCCGAAGTCATACCGGATGCGCGCGTTTACTTGGGCATGGTCGGCTCCGGAACGCTGCTGGTGGCGATCAGTACATCGGCTGCCGCCTCCATTCGCAGTACGGGCGATACGAGAAGTCCGATGTACGTCGCGCTTTTGATGAACGCGGCGCATCTAGCTCTGAATTACGTGCTGATCTTCGGGGCGTTCGGATTTCCGAGGCTGGAGACGGCGGGCGTCGCGCTGTCCACGCTGATCAGCCGATCGCTGGCGGTCGCCTGTTCGCTATGGCTCCTGCAGCGGCTGTTTCCCGGCTTCTGGCGCTTGAGGAGCCGGTTCTCGGAGACGTTGGCCGCGTTGAGGGAAGTGGCCGGAACCGGCTGGCCCATTACGATGAGCAACGGTTCGTTCGCCTACGTGCAGACCGTCGTTCTCTCGATAATTTCCTCGATCGGAGTCGTCCCTCTAGCGGCTTATACGTACATGAATTCCATTCAAGGCTTTCCGACCATGCTCGGATCGGCTCTGGGACTGGCCGTGCAAATTCGGATCGGGCAGGAGTACGGAGCGGGGCGGGAATGGGAAGCGCATCGATTGGCTTACCATGCGGTCTGGATCGGATGGGGCGTCATGAACGCCGTCTGCTTTCTGTTCTGGGTTTTCCGCGAGGACCTCATCGGCATGTATACGGACGACGCCGACATTGCGGCTATGACGATGCCGATTTTCGCGCTGTACTTGCTGCTTCAACCGCTCAAGATGCAAACGATGGGATTCGCGCAGTCGCTGTACGCGGTAGGCGACAACCGGAAGGTGACGTACTTCGGAATCGCATCGATGTGGCTGCTCGGCGCGGGCGGCGCTTGGCTGTTCGCGATCCGGCTGGAGTGGGGGCTGATCGGGGTTTACGCGGCCATGTTTCTGGATGAAGGATCGCGGGCCGTGTTTGCCTGGCTGAGGTGGCGGAATCGAAGGGGGTTGTCGGCAGCGAAATGAGTCGCAGGGGATGAAGAAAGCGCAGGTTCCGAGGGTAGGACCCCGGAACCTGCGCTTTTGCCGCGTGGCCGCTTATTTCAGGAAATGCCGGTTCGAATTATCGAAGCTCCTGCCTGCGTCCGGAGAGCAGAAGGGCGGAACGCAGGATGATCTCCCGGAACGTCGGATGGAAGAACGGACTTCCGTCATGCCCGTTCATCAGATAGACGACCTGGCCTTCTCCGAACGGATGAGTCCATGCGGCGGGCCAGACTTTGCCGTCATAGTCGTATTCCAGCAGGATGGTCGAGTCGAAATCGCTCTCGAAATCGAACTGATACGGCTCGTCGGTGACGGTGAACGGCTCGATGCCGCGTACGATCGGGTGATCCGCGCCCGTCGGCCGGATGTTCAATATTCCGTAAGGAGGGTGGCCGTTCAGCTTCGCTCCGAGCATCCGCCGCAACTCCTCGCTCGTCTGAAGCGAGATGCCGCTGTGGATGGCGAGCAGCCCTCCGCCCGCCCGAACGTAGCCGAGCAGCCCTTGCACCTGCTCCCGTGACAGCTCGCGCCTCCAACAGTCCGTATAGGAGATGACGAGGTCGTATTGCCCGATATTTTCGGAGCGGAGCTGATCGTAATCCTCGGTGCACACCGCCTGCAGGCGGTCTTTGAGCAAGTCGGTCACCGGGAGATCCATGTTCGGCAACTGATGGTATTTAAAATTCGTGTAATCCCCCAGCACGAGAGCTTTTCCTAGCGAAGTCACGGAAGCTTCACCAACCTTTTCTGTTTAGTAGGACAGGTCCTGTCCAAGCCAGTTCAAGTATGCGGGCTTGTTCGTCTGATAGGTTCGGTAGCGCAAAATGATCGGAAGAAGCTGCGAGGCGGAAAATTCCGGCGTCAGATCGGCCTCCGTATTCAGCTTACCGCCGAGCCTCCCCTGCACCCAGCCGGGATGAAGGTTCAGGACGTGTCCGCCCAAGTCGCGAATCTTGTTATACGTAATGGTCGAGTGCATATTCAAGGCGGCCTTGCCCATGCAGTAGGCATATCCGCTGCTGCGCCAGCTCTGGCTCAGACTTCCGGCCTCCGAAGAAATGTTGACGATCAGCTTGCCGGAGCCGTTCAAGAGCGGCGGCATGAAGGCGTGAGCCGCTCTTAGCGCCCCGAGAGCGGTCACGTTGTAGGTTTGGAGCATCGACCCGAAGTCGAGCGGGTCGGCGATCGTTTTGCCGGCGTTAGCGGGATCGACCACCGCGGCATTGTTGAGCAGCAGGTCGATTCGGTCCGTCGTCTCCGCGATCGTCTTCGCGGCGCGCTTGACGCTGGAGCTCGAGCCTACGTCGAGCATAAGGGGAATCAGTCGCCCCGGATACTCTTTCTCCGCCCCCTCCAGTTCATGCCAGCCCAGCAAATATTGGCCGGCGAACACGGTAAAGCCGCTGCGAACGAGCCCTTTGGCCAACTCCAGCCCAAGCCCCCGATCGGCCCCGGTGACGACCGCGTATTTTTTGTCCACTCCGATTTCCCCTCTCTTATCATACGTGTTCGAAAAGTCCGATCAATATTGGACTTTTTTGAACAACCTTTTATCGCTTACCAAGCCAGCTTTCTGCCCAAATAATCGAGAAACGCCGGTTGATTCGTCTGATATGTCCGGTAACGGCCGATGATCGCCATAAGTTGCTCGGCGGAATAGGCGGGCGTCAGGTCCGCGGCCGTGTTGAGCGTCCCTCCGAGCCGTCCTTGAATCCAGCCCGGATGCAGGTTAAGCACGTGACCGCCCAACTCCTTTACGTAATTGTACGTCATGGTGGAATGCATGTTGAGCGCCGTCTTGGCCATGCAATAGCCGTAATAATTCGTTCTCCAGCTCTGGCCGATGCTGCCCGCCTCGGACGAGATGTTAACGATCAGCTTGCCGGAGCCGCTAAGAACGGCGCCGATCAGCGCGTTCGTCACCCGAAGGGCGCCGAGCGCCGTCACATTAAACGTGCGAAGCATGTCGTCGACGTCCAGCTCTTCGTCGAGAACGGAATGGTTGCGGTCGCCGCCCAATATCGCGGCATTGTTGATAATAAGCTCCAAGGAATCGGTGCGGCTCGCCACTTCGGCGGCCGCCGCAAGGACGCTTTCGTCGTCTCCTACGTCCAGGGGGATCGGGATCAGACGTTCCGGATAGCCGCTCTTTAACTCGTCCAGCTCGTGCCAGTCCTCGAGAAACTTGCCCGCGAATACGTGATACCCTTGCTCCAGCAGCAGCCGGCTCAGCTCCAGTCCGAGCCCCCGGTCGGCTCCGCTTACGAATGCGTATCTCTTGGCCATTGGATGGTCCTCCTTGCGGTTATCCTTTTAATGCTCCGGCGGTCAAGCCTTCGATAATGTATTTCTGCGCCCCGAGAAAGACGGTGACGATCGGCAGCATCGAGAGGCAAGCCGCGGCGAAAGCAAGACCGTATTCGGTCGAATTTTCTCCGAAGAAATAAAACTGCTGTACGGTCAACGTCTTGACGACGTCCTTCTGCAGAACGATCAGCGACACGTTGAAGTCGTTCCACATCCATAGCACGTACAGAACGGACAAGCACGAGGTGATCGGCTTGAGCAGAGGGAACACGATCTGCCAGAAGGTGCGGTAAGGTCCGCAGCCGTCGATGATGGCGGACTCCTCCAGCTCTCTCGGCACCGATTTGATGAAGCCGATGAGCAGGAACGTGCAATAGGGAATGCTCGTTCCGACGAGAATGAGCACGGCGCCCGTCAGCGAGTTCAGCAGATCCGTCGTTTTGAGAAGCTTGTACACCGGAATCATAATGATCTGAAAAGGGACCATAAGCGCGGCGAGCAGCAGCGCTTCGAGCAGCCGGTAGCCGCGTTTCGCGTAGTTGCGCGCGATGACGTAAGCGCCCATCGAGCTGGACAACAGAATCAGCACGGTGGAAGCGGCAGTAATGATCGCGCTATTGACGAACGAGCGTCCCAGCTTGATCGTCTCGATCGCCTTGGCGTAGTTGTCGAACATCAGGCTCTTAGGAAGCGAGAGCACGGACTCGGCGATTTCCAACAGCGATTTGAAAGAAGTGACGACCGATAGATAGAATGGGATAAGAAATACGATCGCCAGGGCGAGAACAAGCAGGTTCACCGACCATTGTTTGTAGAACGGCAGCCGCATTACGCTTCAATCTCCTTCCTTCTGAGCAGACGGGATACCGTCAAGCCGACGATGAGCAGGAAGGCCATGAAGACGAAGGCGAGCGCTTGTCCGTAGCCGGCTTTGTTGTAAGCGAACAAGTAGTTGTAGATGTAAATGGCCAACGTCTCCGTCGACCGGACGGGGCCGCCGCCCGTGGCGACGAGGGGAAAGGCGAACTCGCGCAATCCGCTCGTGAGCGAAAGCGTGATGCAGACGGTAAATGCGGGCACGATCATCGGAATCGTCACGTTCGCGAACCGTTGCCATGCGCCGGCCCCGTCTACGGTGGCGGCTTCGTACAGATCTTTCGGAACTCCGCTGAGAGCGGCCAGATAAATGAGCATACTGATTCCGACGTTATGCCAGACGGCCAGGAGAACGATGCCGATCAGTGCGGTGCTCGTGCTGCTGAATAAGCTTTGAATGCCAAATAGCTCGCTGAACAGATCCTTGTAAATAAAGGAAAAGACGAAGGCGGTCAGCACCGGGCTTAGCGCGTTGGGAATGAAGAAAATCAGCCTGGAAGCGTTGCGTCCCCGGAATTGGCGGTTGAGCGCCAGCGCCAGCGTGAGCGCCAGCACGTTGTTGGCAACGACGTACATCAAGCCGTACAGCACCGTATTTTTAAGCGGAATCAGCACGTCGGGACTGATGAAGATGTTCTTGAAGTTATCCAGACCGATATAATTCATGGTGCGGGAAAGCCCGTTCCAATCGGTGAAGGAAACTTGAATTCCCATAATAAAAGGGACGAGCATGGCAAACGAAAAAAACAGCGTTATCGGAAGCAGGAAGGACAAGGTGACGGCCGAGCGCTTCAGGCTGCTGAGCTTCATGCGGGAAACCTCCACTTCTGGGGGAACGGCTCCGACCGACGAATCGTCGATCGGGCCGTTCTGCGTTGATCGGTCTTGTTGAATGGCCGGTTAGCCGTTCGTTTTGGCGATCCGGTCGAATTCGGCGTCCAGCTTCTTGAGCGCGGCCGAGACGTCATGCTTGGAATCCATCAAATACTCGACGACCTTCGTGGCCAGCGCGTTGTTGAATTCGGTCGTGAAGTTGGTGCGGATACCGGTGTAGTCGAACACTTCTCCGTTGTCGCGGTAGCCGATGATTTCCTGGAAGGTCGGGTCTTGCGGCAGCGGGACGTCTTTAATGAGGGACAGACCGCCCTTGTTGATCTGCAGCGACTCGCCCATTTCCTTGGTTGCGACCTCTTCGAGGAATTTGAGCGCCCATTCTTTGTTGGGCGAATCCTTGTAGACGGCCAATCCGCCGATTCCGGTACCCAACGGAAGATTGTTATCCTCTTTGTTCTCCGACCAAGGGAACGGGAAGAAGCCGAGCCGGACATCGGGATTGATTTTCTTGATGGCGTCGACCATGAACGAACCGTGCTGCAGCATGCCCGCTTTGCCGGTGGCGATAAGAGAGAGCGCGGTTGCAGCGTCGGTGCCGAACGGATCTTGCTGGGAATAGGCGAAGCGCTCGGCGATCCGTTCCAGAATGCCCTTCATGAGCGGATCGTCCTGGAACTTCAGCTTGCGGGACTGCAGGTCCTCGATCCAGTCCGGGTTGACGGACAGAGCGCCCGCCCGCCAGTCGGAGCCCGCGTCGCCTGTGACGTAGTAATTTTCCTTAAAGCCGAGCGAGATGCCGGCGAACCCGGCCTGTTTCATTTTTTCCAGCGCGTCTTTGTATTGCGAGTATGTCCGAGGTACTTCCGTAATACCGGATTTCTCGAATACGTCCTTGTTGTAAATAACTCCGTTGGCGTTCATGTCGAACGGGAGCGCGTACAGCTTGCCGTCGATATACTGGCGGTCGATGGAATTGACGTTCTGCATGAACGGCTGATCCGTCAGATCCATGACGAAGCCTCCGTCCAGATAGTCTCGGTTCGCGTCGTTCAGATTCACGAGAAGCATGATGTCCGGAGCGTCGTCGCTGGCGATTTTCGTCTTCAGCATCGTGTTGTACTTATCCGTATTGGCCGCGATTTCTTCGACCTCGACGTTCGGATACTTGGCGTTGAAGCTCGAGATCATATCCGCGACCCACACTCTTGCGCCTTCTTCTACCATCAGGTGAGCGATCGTCAGCTTGACCTTGGGTTGTTCCGGGGAGGACGGGTTCTCGCCCGGTGCCGAGCTCCCGCCGGACGGTGCGCTCCCTCCGCTTCCTCCGCTTCCGCAGCCGATGACGGCACCAAGCATCATGACGGAGAGCATTGATCCTAACCATTTTTTCATCGCGATTGCCCCTTTGCTTTCGTGTTGTAGGAAGACGGCTTCCGCTCTCGGTTCTGTGAGGCTTTGCTGTCTTACGGTCATTATAAAAAGAATCTGAATGCGTTTTCATTACACGAAATTACGAGAAATAAGACAATTTTACTCTATCGGCGATTCTCCTTTCCCACAAGGGGGAAGCCGGCCGGAGGGCTGGAAGATCGTACTGTTTTTTCGTAAAATTATATAATGCCGATAGAGAGGAAAGCGCCTATAATAGATGTAATGTAAATTAGTAAGCGTTTACATTATTCCTCGGACAATGATGTGGCATGAAGCCGAGAGTTCTTCTCAGAGGGAACGGCTTTCGAAAAACGTCTCTTTTACTCGCACACCATGAGAGGGATGCCGATGAGCGCGAAATGGTTAGGCCTCTGGAGGGACAGGCTTCAAAGTCCCCGCATTCGCACCAGACTGCTCGTATCGTATTTGGCCGTTAT
>JAEZZE010000071.1 GCA_023418755.1 Bacillota bacterium
TACGGAAGTATCCGTGAAAGGCGCTCGCGACGGATTCACGGAGGAAATCGCCACGAATGTCGCCCTGATCCGCAAACGTCTGCGGACAAGCGCCTTGCATCATGAGCGGATGAGCATCGGAACCCGAAGCAAAACCGAAGTCTCGTTGCTGTACATGGCGGATATTATCCATCCGGATCTAATCCGGGAGGCCAGACGACGCTTGAACAAAATTCATGTCGACGCGTTAACGTCCAGCGGGCAGCTGGAAGAAGGAATGTCCGATTCCTCCGCTTCCTTCTTTCCGCTTGTCGATTATATCGGCAGGCCGGATTTTGCCGTCCAATGCCTGTTAAGAGGACGTTTTATCGTACTGGTGGACGGCTCTCCGATGGCGCTGATCGCCCCTTGCAATTTGACGGAGCTGCTGAAAACGCCAGAGGACACGTATTTGCCTTACCATTTCGTCGCCTTCGAACGGATTCTCCGATTGGCGGGGCTGTTGATCGCCACGTTATTGCCCGGCCTCTGGGTCGCGCTGACGTCCTATCATATGGATCAGTTGCCCTTGCCGCTTCTGGCTACCGTCACCACTTCCCGGTCCGGGCTTCCGTTCTCGACCCCCTTGGAGATGCTGCTTATGCTCACCATGTTCGAATTGTTCAGGGAGGCGGGGATTCGGTTGCCCAAGGCCGTCGGACAGACGATCGCCGTGCTGGGAGGGCTGATCATCGGGGACGCGGCCATACGGGCGGGGCTGACTTCCCCGACCATGCTGGTCGCGTCCGCGACAACCGCGGTAGCGACCTTCACGCTCGTCAATCAGTCGTTAAGCGGCACGGTCAGCATCGTCCGCTTATTCATCCTGTTGATGTCCGCTTTTCTGGGGATGTTCGGTTTTTTTGCCAGCGTCTTATGCCTTCTGGCGTACTTGTCCGTTCTGGAGTCCTATGGCATCCCCTATCTTGCCCCCATATCTCCGCTTAGCTGGAAAGAGCTGGTTCCCGGGCTATTGGCCAAGCCATGGACCTCCATCAAACATAGACCGGGATTCCTTCACACGGTAGACGATATCCGTCAGGAAAGAGGCAACGAATGAGATGGGCCATCCTCTTCTAAGACCGTTATGCGCCCTGCCGCTTCTCCTCATGCTCAGCGGCTGCTGGGATATCAAAGAAATCGAAAACATTGATTACGTCACGGCGATCGGCATTGATGTCGAAGAGCGGCAATACGTCGTATACGCCCAAATGCTCGATTTCTCGTCGGTTGCCAAAATGGAAACCGGGAAGTCGGACAAGGCCGCGCAAATCTGGGTCGGAAAAGCGAAAGGCAGAACGTTGGACCTTGCCATTAACAAGCTGTACGATACGGCTCAGCAGAGGACGATGTGGAGCCACGTCACTACGATTATCGTCAGCGAAAACGCGCTGCGCGCCCAAGCTTTGATGCGAGACGATCTGATCGGCCGCTATCAGGAATTCCGCCATACGCCGTGGATATACGGAGCGAAAGGGTCCATCGAAAAATTGATGGTTACCCATCCCTTCTTTAACGTATCCGCGTTGAACACGATATCCCATGAACCGGTGGAAGTGCATGAACTGAAATCGTTCATCGTTCCGATGCGCTACATTTCCTTCATGTCGAAATTAACGGAGCCGACCGGTACGGTCGTGCTGCCTGCCTTGGCGATCGATTCGCGCACATGGAGAAAGAACGAAAAAAACGATCCCAAGCAATTCGTCGATGGAGCTTTTATTTTATCGGAAGGGAAATATAGCGGTCCGGTCGGCAACGAGCAACTGACAGGTCTTCGCTGGACAGAAAGGAGAACCTACCGTTCCCCGCTCGCCGTCGAGAAGAACGGCGAAGTCGCCGCGGTCCTGTCTCTAGAAAATCCGAAAATCAAGTGGTCTATCTCCTTTGTCGACGGATTGCCGAAATACCGTCTTCATGTCGGAATGAACGGAAACGTAACCGAAGTTTTAGGCGATATTTCTTGGGACGAAATCGTTAACGCGGCTTCGGAGAAAGTGAAGGAAGAAATTATCGGCACCTACCGCGCCGGCATCCGGCGCCAAATCGATATTTACAATCTCAATTACCTTCTCTTTAAACGACATACCAAGCGCTGGTCCCAATATAAAAGCGAAGAGCGGCCGATCCTGAACGAACGCTCTCTCGATCAGGTCTACGTTCGCATCCATCTGAATCACGCCGGCATGAGAATGCTGCCGAACCAGTCTTGAACACAGCGACACCCCTTCGAATCCGCTCGAAGGGGTGTCGTTGGGACATTCCCCGTCTCAGAGAATTGTCCATTTATTGCTTCAGGCTAATATAACTTACCCTGCAAATAGAGACTGTTCGACAGCTTCATCACGGCATGGCCGTAACACACTTGGCGCAGCGGTCGTCCGCTTGTAAAAAAGGCCGGGTAGACCGATTCCATCGTTGCCCCCATTTTATCCCGAAGTCTCGCAAATACTTCGCTTTCGCTGTAATACAGCGTCTCGCGTCCTTGCAGCCATTCGAAATAAGAGACGATGACTCCGCCGGCATTCGCCAAAATATCCGGGATGACGACGGTACCGCGGCTTGCTAGCCGTTCGTCCGCTTCCCCGGTAATGGGGGCGTTGGCCCCTTCAACAATGATGCCCGCTTGAACCTGGTCGACATTGTCTTCCCGAATCTGGTTTTCCAGCGCGGCGAGCACCAGCACGTCGACATCGAGCCGCAGAATATGATCCCGACCGTAGATGTCGGCCGTTATCCCGGCCGCCGCCAACTGCTCCGGCGACAGCGGCAAATCCCCATTATTGCCTGCCGCAAAAGCGATCAGTTCGGGAACGGGAAGACCATCGGCATGATACAACGTCACGTTGCGATCGCTGACCGCCACGATCCGGTTGGAGAGAGCCTCGTCCCGATAGGCTTCCAAGGCCGCAACCGAGCCGACATTCCCGAACCCCTGAACGGCGAGTCTCAGCGGCCGATTGCGACAGGCCTTCACGGCGGCAGCGAATGGCGACTCCGGCAATTCCTCGCGTCCGGCGCAGTCATGAAGCATATAGCGCAGCGTGTAGTAGACTCCTTTGCCCGTAGCTTCTCGTCTGCCGAGCGAGCCTCCGTTAAAGACGCTTTTGCCGGTAAAGCTGCCAAGATAAGGTTGGCCGGGATGAATGCTTTTGTATTCGCTCATCATCCAGTCCATTTCCCGCTGGCCGGTGCCGACGTCCGGCGCGGGGATATCCTTGTCCGGACCGAGAATTTCGCTGAAGTACTGGACATACTTTTTGCACACCTGGTACAGTTCGCGGGAGGAATAGTCCCGCGGCTGAATCGCCACCCCGCCCTTGCCGCCTCCGAACGGAACTTCATGCAGCGCGTTTTTCAGAGTCATCAGGGCCGCCAGATTAACGACCTCGTCTTCATTGACCGTTTCATGAAAGCGTATGCCCCCCTTATACGGACCGAGCGTATCGTTGTGCTGAACCCGATAGGCGGGAATACGCTTGACTTCGCCGTTATCGAGCACGATTCGCAAAAATGATTTGTAAATATGGTTGGGCGTGGACAAGATCGCAGTCAGGGAACGGAAAGCCTTCTGACGCGCTTCTGCCTGCAGATCGGGTATAAAGGTATTTTCCTCCAGCAGGCTGTCCAGGGAGCGTTGAATAATATCCGTCGTTTGATGGCTCATAAGCGTCGATCGGTCTCCTTCCATATTGTCTGTTCAATCCAACCTGCCGCGCCGCGCGGGTCGGACCCTCGGCACGATCGGCTTGTTCTGTATCACTATACCCTATTTTGTCGCGTAATGCAGCAGCACCGGGGCTGAGGGAAGGTCCCTGAAGGGAACCAGACTCGAATTAAATGGAAAAAGCGGCGGATTTACTCTTCGCTATAAAAAAGCCCGCTCCTTTAAGCGGGCCTCAGCAATAGGTTTACGTTAAGTTTACCTTTTATTAAGAGCGTCTGATCTCAAACGATAGTCGACTTAATCCCCTTCCATCAACACGCAATTCGAATGGAGGCTATAAATTGTTTAATCAGATCTTCTTCAGTCACTGCGCACATTAGCAATCCATGAGAAACCGGACATGCTGTTGGATGATAATTATAGACATAAAGTTGGCTGCATATGGAACGTATAATCTTGATGATGAATGTCCAGTCGGTGGTTTCCACGGGTACCCGGGTCTGAATGATTTTCTCTACAACGGGAGGTGATTCTATGTCACCAATGCCGATTGGAATAGACGTGAGCTTGAAGTCCCATCATGTACAATTCATTGATGGGGCCGGTACTTCCCTTGCTTCCTTAGCTGTACCCAAAGACCAATCCGGGGCTGACACCCTCATTCAAAAAATGTTGGATACAGCTTCGAAGAAACAAGCACAAGAATTGCGCATCGGGATGGAGGCCACCTCCAATCTCGGCTGGCACTTGGCCCACATCGTACACTTGATACTGCAACCGTTTATAATAAGAGGTAAATCCAGGCGTGAACAGATGATCCGTCCCCTCTGCTCCGTTCAAATAGAAGCTATACAATCCTTTGACCGTGAAGCAGGCTCGCGCACATACGAGTCCCTTCTTCACCGTGAACTCCTTTCGAATATAGGGAGCCGGTTTATAGGTGTCGATGTCTACATCCTTCTCCGGTTCGATCCATTGCGCCTGCCAATCCGAAATGCTCAAAAGACCGGATTCGAAGAAAGTCGGCCTGCTGAACTCCAACTCTTCTTCATGATTGCTCCATACCTTGACACGCCAATAATCGCGTTCGAGCGATTTTTAATTCCGGGCCCGCGTACAGGATAATTTCTCTGATCGCGTATGCGGGAGCTCCGTTGACGAACGGCTCGGGACGCTTTCCGGCATATGTCCCCGACGCGCATGCGGCTGTCATCGCCAAGCTGCTCGAGGCGGGCGCGGTCGTCGTCGGCAAGGCGCACCTTTACGAGTTCGCCTACGGCCGACCTCACCCGACCTTGGGCTGGACGCGCAATCCGCTTCGCCCCGACCGTCTTCCCGGCGGCTCCAGCTCCGGCTCCGCGGCGGGGATCGCCGCCGGCTTCGCGCTCGGATCGATCGGCACCGACTCGGCGGGCTCCGTCCGGGTGCCGGCCAGCTTCTGCGGCGTCGCCGGATTCAAGCCGACCGCGGGCCGCCTCGGCCTGGACGGCATTACGCCGCTGGCGCCGTCGCTGGATCATGCCGGCGTGCTGGCCCGCACTTGCGAAGATGCCGCGCTGCTGTTTGCCGCGCTGGACGAACGGGCTGGGTTGAATGCGGCTCGGCCGACGCCGAGGACTCCGAGGAAGCCGACGATCGGAGTGGCGACCGACTATATGGAAGCGACGGCCGAGCCGGAAATTCGGGACGCGGCGGCAAACGCCGTTCGCACGATGGAGAACGCCGGATTTCGCGTCAAACGGCTAAACACGGGGCTGCCGATTCGGGACGTCAAGGAGAAAACATGGACGATTTTGCATTACGAGGCTTACCGGACGCACGCTGAAATGCTCGCGGATTGGGCGGAGGGTTACAGCGACGGGCTAAGGCGCAGCTTCGAGCTGGGCCGCTCCATTACGGAGGCCGAATATGCCGCGTGCCTGAGCTGGCGGGACGAGCATCGCCCCGCGGTAGACAAGCTGTTCGAAGGAATCGACGCGCTCGTCTCCCCTACCTGTCCGGTCACCGCAGGTCCGATCCCGGCCGGAAAGCCAGGCGGTCCAGCCAACGGGGAATTCACCCCGCTGGCATCTATGGGGCTTGCCGGCCTTGTCGCTGCCCGCCGGCTTCTCCCCGGAAGGCATGCCGATCGGCCTGCAGCTTACCGGACGGCGGGGCGACGACGAACGCGTGCTGGAGATCGGCGTCCTCTGCGAGCGCCTTGCAAATCTGGTCATAAGGCCATTCGCAGGGCACGGCAAGGGACGGAAGGGATAGGCAAGAATCAGAAGGATACGGAAAACGTCGACATGCTACAAGGACGTTCTGTTCAGAGCGTATTTTTGTAAACGGCCGCGTCCTTCATGATAAAACGAATATTGTCGGTATCCGCCAGGATGGCCAGATCCTCGACCGGATTTCCTCGAACGATAAGCAAATCGGCGAACGCTCCTTCCTCCAAGACCCCGATTTTGCCTTCCGGATACGGGTTCAGAAAAGAAGACAGCTTCAGCATTTCATGCGCGTTGCCCGTTGCCGCCACGAGGCCGCGGAAGCTGCCGAACCGCGCCTTGTATAAGCGGAAATCGTCAAGCTGAATGGCCGCGGCTTTGCCGATGTCGCCGAAGGTGTCGGTTCCGTACAGAATAGGCAGGTTGTACTTGTCGATTAATTCGGTCGAACGTCGTTCGCCTTGACGAAAATCTTCGAACAGCTTGACAACGGCTTTCGGAAGCCCTGCCATCGGATATTCCCGACCGAGCTGAGGACCCGGCGTGAGCCAAATCCCTTTGTCGGCGACCATTTTGGCGGTTTCTTCGTCAAGCAGCGTAGCGTGCTCGAAGCATTTAACGCCCGCTTCGGCCGCGCGTCGCATGGACTGCGGGGTTACAGATGGGCCATCACATAGGTGCCGTAATCGGCGGCGGCGGCGACGGCGGCTTTCATTTCCTCCAGGGTAAACTGCACGGTCGGAATCGGATCGTAAGCGGAACTGAAGCCGCCTCCCGCCATGAGCTTGATCTGGGAGGCTCCGAGAAAAAGCTGCTCCCTAACCGCCCGGAGCACCTCGTCCGCGCCGTCGGCAATGACCGATATTTTGCTATTCAGATCGGCGGAGGCATAGATGCCGTCCATGATTCTCTCTTCCGCATGGCTTGCGCGAATGTCTCCGTGCCCGCTGGTCTGCGAGATCATGGCATTGGAGGGCAGAATTCTGGGGCCTTCGAGAAAACCGTTATCGATGTTTTTCTTCAGACCGTAGGTGATGCCGCCCGCGTCGCGCACGGTTGTGAAACCGCGCAGCAGCATTTCCTTCGCAAACCGGACGGAGCGGACCGCTTTCTCGTCAATCCGCCAGCCGTCCGACAGCGAAGGACCGGTGATGGACAAGTGCACGTGCGCATCGGTCAGTCCAGGGATAACGGTTTGGTTCCCCGCATCGTATACCGCCGCGAAGCGGTCTTCCGGCAGGGTTCCGCCGACAATCTCTTTGATCAGCTTGTCCTCGATGACGATGCTGGCGTTTTGCCGCAACTCGGCATGTTTGCCGTCAAACACATTGGCGTTTTTAATGAGCAAACGCATGATACGCACCTCCGAAAGGTTGTTCCCCGTTCCGCTGCGGATAAGGGTCGTCCAGCAAACGACGCCAGCGGAACGTTCCGTCCAGCGTCTGGTACAGTTGAAGCAGCGCGGAGGCGATGCCCGCGGAGCCGTGCATATACCCTTTGTTCAACGTAATGTTGTCCGGCTCCAGCCGGGTTTCCGCAAGGGGCCAGGCAATCGCGCCGTTGCCTGCTTCTTCGGCTTCCCCGAGCAGCACTTTGGCGCAGCGGCTCGCCGCTTCGAGATAATGCCGGTCGCCGAACGCAGCGAATAGCGCAAGCTGGAACTGCAAAATCGCAGCCGTGCCGCAGCAGACGCAAGTGTTGTTCCAGTAGCCGGAAGATTGCGTTTCCGGGGCGCCGAGACCGAGAATGCCCTTGCTCATGTCCTCGACCGCGCGCTTGTATCCGGCATCCCCCGTCAGGCGATAGAGCTGATAAAACAGTTTGGAGGTTCCTCCCGCTCCGTGGCAGGCGCCCAAATAAAAAGTATTGTCTGACGGATCGTCCGTCAGCGGCACAAGCGCCCCCTCCTTCAGCGGCACGGATATCGCGTTCAGATAGTCCGCCGCCGACCGGGCGGAAGCGAGGAAATCCTCGTCCCCGGTATGCGCGTGAAATACCGCCATCGCGTATCCGATGCCGGAAGTGCCGATGACGAAATTGGGAAAGCTGTGCGGATAATTGGGAGGCTTGATCGCCCACGCTTTTCCGCCCCTTGCGCTGGGGGTCTGATTCTTTACGATGGTTTTGGCGGCGGCAACGGCCAGCGATCGCCATTGCGCTTCGTTCAGCGCAACGGAGATCCTTAGCAGCAGGAGGGCGATCCCGGAATCGCCCAGAGCGAAATAGGGCAGCCCGGTCCAACTCACATCGTCTTCCTTCCGTTCGGCGGACAAGGCCAAATGCCCGGCGATTTCCCGCAAGGCGATCTGGGCGTCGGAGTCTTGCGTTTCTTCATAATAAGCCAACAGCGCAACGGCGGTGCTGCCCACTCCCGAATTGACATTCAACTCGTAACTTTTCGCTGTCGGGTTTCCTATTCGCAATTGGCTCCGCCAGTGCCGGCCAATATAACGGAAGCCTTGCTGCGCGATTCGCAAATCGTCGCCGTTCCGGGTGGATTTGTACCGCATCAAATAAAAATAGGCAAGACCCGCGGCGCCGTTCTCAAATCCCAGGTCGGGATCAGTATCGGCGGACGAGTCGATCCAGTAGCAGCCGTCGGAGTCGGACACGCGAAACCGCTCCATGTACCGGTGCGCTTGTTCAACCGCCGCAAGCAAATCGGACGTTTCCGCCCGCTCGGCGGTTGCAAAGGATTTTCCGTTGGCATGCGTGTGGTCTCTCATTCGGCAACACCTCAAATGTTGAATTCTATCGGCTCCAAAATTCTGCGCAAAAACTGCCGTGTTCGTTCTTCCTTGGGGCGAACGAGCACTTCGTCCGGCGTGCCCTGCTCCACAATGATACCGCCGTCCATATAAATGACTTTGGAAGCGACATCGCGGGCAAACGAGATTTCATGCGTGACGATGATCATCGTAATGCCTTCTTTGGCAATCTTCTTGATCAGCGCGAGCGTCTCGCCGATCAATTCCGGATCCAAAGCCGATGTCGGCTCGTCGAACAGAATCACTTCCGGGTTCAGCGCCACCGCCCGGGCGATGCCGACGCGCTGCTGCTGTCCGCCCGAAAGCTGGGACGGATAATAGTCATTCCGGTTGGACAGGCCCACTTTGGCCAGCGCGTTCCGGGCGATGGCCGCCGCTTCCGCTTTCGGCATCTTTCTCCCGACGATCAAGCCCTCGGTCACGTTCTCCAGGGCGGTTTTATTGATGAACAGGTTGTGGTTCTGAAAAACGAAAGCCGTTTTTTTGCGAAGCGCCTGAATATCCCGCTTTTTCGCTTTGCCGAACGCGACGGTTTGATTTCCAATCGTTAGCGTGCCTTCTTCCGCGTTTTCCAGAAAACAGACGCATCTCAGCAGCGTCGTTTTGCCCGAGCCGCTGGCGCCGAGAATGACGACAACCTCGCCTTCATCGACATGAACGTCCACGCCACTCAGAATCTTATTTTTCCCGAACGATTTATGCAGATTGGCAATGCTGATCACGCGGCTTCACTCCTGTACTTTCCGATCTTCTTTTCCAACGCTTTGCCCAGTAACTCGATGCCGGCACTCATTCCCCAATACACGAGGGCGGCGGCTAAATACGCTTCAAAGTAGCTGAAGTAGAGGTTGGCGTATTTTAACGCGCCGTTCAGCACATCGACGACACCGATCAGAATCACAAGGGACGTCGACTTCATCAGCGCAATGACGATTCCCGTCAGGGAAGGCACGAACACTAGCATCATCTGCGGAAACACGATACGCCGGAAAGTCTGGAAAAAAGTTAATCCGACGGTATAGCCGGCTTCGTATTGACCTTTATCGACCGACATTAGCGAACCGCGTATATATTCGCTCATATGGGCAATCGCGGGCAAAGAGAGAGCAAAAATGCCGACATAAACACGGCTTACATCCCGCACGGTCACGGTCAAATGCAGAAATTTTGCAACGCTGTCGAAATGCGTGACAAACAGGATGCTCGATACGACCAGAATCAGGTTGATCGGGATCGCCTTGAAAGCGACGACAAAAGCGTCGGCCGCGTGCGAAACGACCGGAACGCGGTAAGTCCGCAGGGCGGCGATAAGAACTCCGAACACGAGGCCGATCGCGACAACCGCCAGCGTCAGCAGCAGGGTGACGTGAATATAAGAGAGGGCGCTTTTGAAGGCGGCGACAATAAATTCCGGTTTGATATTCATGTCGGTCCCTCCGCCGGGTTCCTCCCATAGTTCATTTTCCGGATCAACAAGGAGATGCATTTCTCCAGCACAACGCTGGCAGCGACAAAAATGATCGCGGCGTCCGCATAACCTTCCAGCGAATGGTACGAGCTGTAGCTGATGACGGTGACCATGCCCATCATATCGATAATGCCAAGCAAATAGGCGAGCGCGGTTGCCGGCAGCATCCCGACGACCATCGCGCCGAGCCCCGGCAACAGAACCCGAAAGGCTTGCGGCAGCACAATCCGGCGAAAGGTTTGCAAGCCGGTCAGCCCGACCATGCTGCCGGCTTCCGTCTGGCCGCGGGGAACGGACAGAATGGCCGCGAGAATATGTTCCGCCAGATAGGCGCTCTCGTTAATGCCGTACGCCAGAAACACAAAGATCAGCTTGTTCCAGCCAGATACGAGGTTGCTGCCGAACAGGGCGTTCGAAAGCAGAGGAATGCCGTAATAAACGAGAAAGATTTGAATCAGAATCGGCGTCCCTCTGAAAAATGAAATATAAATGCCGGCCAATTGATGCAGCACGGGCAGCTTTTTAAGCCGAATGACCGCAAGCACGGTTCCCAAGACAAGCGCCAATGCGGTCGAAGCCGCGACGATGTACAGCGAAACCGGAAACTTGGATAGGATTTTGGGAAAATAGTCGATCATTCGTTCCAAGGAGAAAAAATCGTCGTTCATAGCGGCTTGACCGTGACGTCGATGCCTAAAATCTCCTGAGATAGCTTGCTGAGCGTTCCGTCCTCCAGCAGCTTGTTGATCGCAGCATCCACTTCTTGCTGCAGAGATTCACTGCCATAGTTGTATAACAGATAAGTGCCGTTTTTCTTGGCGGGATCGTAAAACAAATTGTCGCCGGTTACATCGAAAGCGTCTTGTCCATAGGCTTCGAGCAGAGCTTTGTCGTTCAGCTTTTCTCCGAACAGCCCATCAACCGCTCCGCTCTGCAGATTGGCGAGCTGCTGTTCGACCGTTCCGGAATCCCAGACGATATCGATCGGATTGTCCGGATGCGTTTCGTTGTACTTTTCCACGTGACTGGTCAGGGAAACGCCGGGCGCGAGCGCAATTTTCAGGCCGCCCAGATCCTCTTCGCTGCTGACGACAATCCCTGAACCCTTCTTGACCTTGAGCGTGTAACCTGTGTTCTCGTGATGGCTGGCCTCGCCCAGGAGGTATTTTTGCGCGCGTTCTTCCGTCCAACTGGCGTGGATGGACAGCATATCGAAGGCTTTGGTATCAAGCCCGACGAAGGCAGCTTGGAAATCGGTGATCGGTTCGTATTTGAACACATACTGCGGCAAGGTTTCGTCGATTTTGACCAGCGTTTCATAATCGTATCCTTGCCAATTCCCCTTCTCATCCATCACGCTAATTTTCGGAATACCGTTGACGAGGCCGACAGTAAGTGTCTCGGGTTCGGCATTCGCGCTTGCTGGGCTGGATGTGCCGGATTTGTTGCTGTCTTCGGACAAATTGCCGCTATTGCCGCAAGCGGCGACGGCAAGCGCCAGTGTAAGTGCAAGAGCAAGCCAAATCAATCTTTTCATCTTCGGTTCCTCCACCTGTCGTTTGTTATTAAACTTAGTGTTCAAATCATATTACTCGGTTTTAGAATACGCCGACATCCTCTCGCATGAGCTCATAACGATTTGCGATTCTAGAAATCATGATATTACCGAGAACAAATGAAGTAAATACCAAAATAAATAAAAACATTACCCAGGTAATACATTAGTGTTTCTCCGTTAAATGATTTATAATAAAGGCAAAGGAGTTGGGTGCAACTGATGAGTGTGAGAGGCGCAACCAAAGAAGCCATTTTGTCCACAAGCATCAACTTGTTTAATCAATACGGCTTCGAGCAGGTCACGATCAATCAGATTTGCCAGGAAATCAATGTGACCAAAACCGCGTTCTACTACCATTTCAAATCCAAGGACGAGTTGATTTCCGAGGTTTTCTCGATTGACAATATCGTTTCTAACGACGATTTGTTGAACATCCTCACCGTGACCGATATTGCCGATCAAGTCATGAAAACGATGGGGATTTATGTGAAGCATATGGTTCGATTGGGCGTGGAAATGACAAAGGAAAATTACAGGGTTCATTTGCGCAATCAGATCCTTCCGCTGGATAAGAGCAAATCGCCGCTGCTGAGCGATATTATTCCGACGCTGATTCAACGGGCCAAAGATGAGGGGCAAATCCGCAATCCGGCAAGCGCCGAAGATTTGCTGGAATCGATGTGCAACCTTGCCAATGGAGTTATTTTGAAGTGGGCCGTCGAGGGCGGCAGCTTCGACGTGCTGGAAGAAACCCGCAAACGGTTTGAAATATTGCTGGTCGTGAACAGAGAATAAAGTTGTAATTGGAGTGCCTGTGGAATGCCTGACGCGCCGCTCAAGGGGGCGCGTTTTTTGTCGTTCTTATCGGCCGATGCAAAATTATATTTACCACGATATTTACTTATATTTACTACGGTAATATAATAGGGGCATTCGTTCATCCAGAAGGAGAGATATCGCATGGCAATCGACGAATCAAGGACAATTTTGGTCATAGGTGGCACAGGCACGCAAGGCGGCCGTGTCGCACGCGAATTGCTGAAGCACGGTCATCACGTGCGGGTTCTGACCCGCAGCCCGGAGTCTGCCTCGGCCAAGGCGATCGCGGCCCTCGGTGCGGAGTTAATCCGTGGGGATATGGCCGATCCAGCGTCGCTGGAACCGGCGATGGAACATGTATCGGCGATTTTTTCGGTGCAGTACGCCGACCCTTACGATCAGACGGTCGAGCCGCGCAACGCCGCAAACATGGTGCAGGCAGCAAGAAAAGCCGGCGTCGGGCAAGTCGTCCACACCTCCGTCGCCGGCAGCAATCTGTTTCCAAGGTGGGATAAATACAAGTATTTGACGCAAACCTGGGAGAACAAATATGCCATCGAGGAACTAATCCGCCAGGGCGGCTTCCGATATTGGACGATTTTGCACCCCTGTTGGTTTATGGAAAATTTTTTATCGCCTCTCGCGGCGTTTATGGCGCCGGAACTGAAGAACGGGGTGTTGTTCGGCACACTTAAGGGATCTACCCCGTTAAAGATGAATTCCGGGGAGGATACGGCCAGATTCGCCCGCGCCGCTTTCGAAAACCCGCCGAAGTTTCATGGCCAGGACATCAATATTGCCAGCGACGAGCTGTCCATGACGGAAATCGCGCGGGCGCTGAGCCGCGTGCTGAACAAAAAAGTAATTTTCGAATCCGTAAGCGCAGAGGAAACTCGGAAGCGAGGCATGCTGGAGGGGACGCTTTATTTTATGGAATGGCTGGAAAGCGTGCCCGGCTACGGCTTTGATATTCAGGAAACAAGGCAATACGGGGTTGAATTGATCTCCTTCTCGGAGTGGGCGGCGGAAAACAAGGAACGGTTTGAATTGATCGAATAACAAGCACCTGCACGGGAGGAAACCGACACCTGCCACAGACGAAGCGGGCCGTGTCACGGAATCCTCCCGGCAGATTTTCTCCCTCGAGATGGACGAATTCTACTTGTTTTTTTCTCTCAGCAAGCCGGAGGAAATATTTTTTCGCGCTTTAAACAACCGGCTGAAATAATACGGATCGCTGTAGCCTACATGTTCAGCCGCTTCACGCACGGTGTAGAAACCGCTTGAGAGCATGTCATAGGCGATATCCATCCGTGTCTGGATCAAATAATGCATAGGGCTTGTTCCCGTGAAGCGTTGAAATAATCTGGAGAAGTATTTGGGCCGGTATCCGCTCATTTCAGCCAATTGCGTCAGCGTCAATGGTTCCATGTAATGTTGGCGAATAAACCCAACCATTCGCTCCGGCTCTGACTGCGGGATGCGTTGATCGCTCCTGCGAGTCGAAGCCAGCAAATAGTTGATGATCTGATAAAACTTCGTTTTTTTCTCCAGCTGAGCCCATCCATTCGGCAATGAAGCTGATTTTTGCAATTCTCCAAGCCATTGCAGCAGCATCCCATTCGGTTCGAAATGCAATTCCGTCAAAGCGCTTAACGGATGAATCTGTATTTCTTCATAGGCAATGTCGGACCGTTCCGGCTTGAATGCCGCCGGCACGTAATGGATCAGAGCATATTCAAAATCCGATGCGCCAACCCGAACCTCCAGATGCATATGAAATCCCCCGATCATCGCACGACCGGGCGTCAGATCTACGATCCTCGTATGACCATGACAATCTGTAAAGTGAAAAGCCGCTTCTCCTCGCAACGGAACAATTAGCGCATTTCTTGTTGTTCGTCCATATTAACGGTGACGGATCATCTTCCAAAAATAGCACCAACTTTCGAAGCCGTTCAAGCGCAAAATCCGGCCATATTTTTCATATTCAATGTAGCCATACTCACCGTAATTGTGTATAGTAAGTAGTAAGTAATAAGTAATAAGTAACGAGTTGAGATACCAAACCAAGCCAATGGAGGGATCTTCGATGAAAGATTCATTTACGCTTGCACAGGAATTCGTCTTGCTGGCGTCCGATTCTGAAACCCATAAGTTGAGAAGACCGATGCGCAGCTACTTGCAGACATACGTGGTGTGCGCCATCCTCATCGAATTGCTGTCCGAGGAAGTTATCCGAGTTGGTGATAAAGGAAAGCTAGTGGTCATCCAAAATCAGTATGATGGGGACGAAGCCGCTTTAATGATGGTTCAGAAACTGAAGCAGTCGAGTAATACGATGAAAGAATGGATTCAGTCGCTGTATTCGTGGGGGAAGGACTCTTCTCAGCTGTTTCAGGCTGTCGTGAATCCGCTTGTTCTCAGCGGGTATTTGATGGAGGAGAAATACCGGAAAATGCTTCTGTTTCAAGCTACCAGGTACGTGCCTTCGACTATTAACAAGGATCGGATCATTCAGCGCATACGAGCCGAGCTGCTCGAGAACGGACCAGTCACCCAGCAAACTGCATTAATGACGATGATGTTAGAAATGAGCAAGCTACTAAAAAGTTACTTTTCCGAATACGAACAAATCGAATTGAAGAAATGTGTGCAGCGTCTTCATGAAGAAAAGGGGGATGAGTGGGACTCAATCCGCCTTATACGCAAAACAATGGAAGAGATGGATATAGGCTTGGGCTGACGGAGGAGCGCTATGTCGAGAAGAAGAAGCTTGGAAGTCATCATGCAGGCGGAGTTGGTCACCGTAAGCGAGTTGGTTCAACTTTCAGGTATGCGATACAGCACCTTGAAATACTACACGGAAATAGGGATTCTGCCCTTCAACCAGCTTGACATGGGCCTTGTGAGACGTTATCCCCGGTTGCATGCCCTCGAACGGCTAGAGGAAATCAGATCGATGAAGGACAAAGGAATGACGATCCAGCAAATCGTCGATCATTATCAAAGCAAGCCTGCTGATTAAAGAGGATCATCGTTGAGGATGAACGAAGAAAAAATGCCCCGGGATAAAATTGTTGGATCGAGGAAACATTAATCCTGCTACAATTATCCCGGGGTGAATGTGATGTTATATTTGATCGGCTTTGCGCTCATGTTTGCCGGCCTGACTTGCATCAATATTATTTTTTCCTATCAGAGCAAGCACATTAACCCGCACTTTTGGGCTACGTTCAAATTCCAGCTTCTGATGCTGCCGCTCTTTCTTGCCGCTAATTTGAGTGTCGGATACGGCGTCAATTGGACTTGCGGTAATCGTAGTCGGTAAGGAACACGGAAACATATGGCTTCGGTACGACGGTTTCTTTTTTTAGTACGGAAGCCGCCTCAAGGCTCCAATAAGGATTTTTCAGCATGCCTCTTCCGACCGCCACCAGATCCGCGTCTTCGTTGCAGATGACAGCATTCGCCAATGGCGGATGATCCAGTCTTCCGACCGCAATAACCGGAATATTCAGTGCATGCTTGATTTCTCTTGCTAGAGGCACTTGATAGGCGACATGCGTGCCGGGTCTGCCGAAAGCCACGATCTGGCCTTCTCCCCCGGTACTGACATGGAACATATCGACGCCGGCATGTTGATAACGCTCAGAGAACGCCACGCTTTCTTGCAGTCCGTATCCGCCTTCCACATATTCGATTGCGGATATTCGCATCAATAAAGGCATGTCCGCCGGCATCTCGCTTTTGGCCGCTTGAATCGCTTCCGTGCCGAACCTGGTCAGCTCTTGACCGTACTCGTCGATTCTTCGATTCGTAAGCGGCGAGTGGAACTGATGGATCAAGTATCCGTGAGCGCCGTGAAGCTCGATCGTGTCGAATCCGGCTTTTACGGCACGCCTCACGGCCATCCGGAATTTCTCGACCATTCGCTTCGTTTCATCCGTCGTCAATTCTTTTGGCATTTTCGAGTTTTTGTCGAATGGAACAGCAGACGGCGCGACCGGAACGGCGGCATCCTCCGCTTTGCGGCCCGCATGGCCGATTTGAATCCCCGCTTTTGCCCCGTAGCGATGACAAGCTTCCACGATCCGCGCCAATGCGGGAATATGATCGTCTGACCACAAGCCCAAACAAGAGTCCGTAATGCGTCCATCAGGCTCCACGTCCGTCATCTCAACGATAATCAGGCCCGCTCCCCCAACCGCCCGGCTGATATAGTGCTGATAATGCCACTCCGTTGCAATCCCGTCCTTGCCCGTTGCCGAGTATTGGCACATGGGAGGCATGACGATGCGGTTTTTAATGTCCAGACCTTTCAGCTTGAACGGACTGAATAGATCGACATGCGTGCTGCGATTTCTCATCCTTATCACCCTTGCATTCATTTGATATATTATAATGGTTGTACTCCAACATCCAAATCCATCGGCATGTCCCCGACAAAGGAGATCGTCATATGATTTATTACCGGAATGTTCCCTATGAATGCCACACCGAGATATCGCTTGCGCTAATCAGCGGGAAATGGAAGTCGTTGATTCTATGGTACATCTATCTCTCGCCCGCCAAGACGCTTCGCTTCAACGATTTTCGCCGGCGGCTGCCCCGGATTACGCAAAAAGTGCTTACCCAGCAACTGAAAGAGTTAGAAGAAGACAAGATCATTGTCCGTAAAACCTACAACGAAATGCCTCCGCGGGTGGAATACTCCTTTTCAACCTCAGGGCAGCGTCTGATTCCAGTACTGCAACTGCTGGCCGACTGGGGGGAGGATCATAAAAATTACGCCGCCGAGCAAGCCACGTAAGCTTTAACCTTTGATTGCGCCAACCATTACCCCTTTCACGAAATACTTTTGCAGGAACGGATAGCCGAGCAGCACCGGAACCGTGGCAATCATGATCGTGGCGTATTTAATGGTTTCGCCAAGCTTGCGCGCTTCACCCACCCCAGCTCCCGATGACAGGTTATCGGTGAGATTTTGGATCAATATCTCACGCAGAACCAACTGCAACGGGTACAGGGAACGATCCTGAATAAATATCGACGCATAGAACCACATGTTCCATTTGTCTACCGCCGTGTACAGAATCATGACGGCGATGACCGGCATGGACAAGGGCACGACGATTTTCACCATCATCGTCCAATGGCCCGCTCCGTCGATTTGCGCCGATTCCTCAATGCTTCTCGGCAAGGATAGAAACGCCGTGCGCATAATGATCAGGTGGAATGTTTTTATGGAAAACGGCAAGAGCAGAGACCCTAGCGTATTCATCATTCCGGTGTCCTTAACGACCAGGTAAAAGGGAATCAACCCCGATTGGAAAAACATCGTAAACACCACGGCGAACATGAGCGGCGAACTCCATAACACATTTCGCCTGGACAGAATGTAAGCCCCCAGTATTGTCATGGAAAGATTCAGCGCAACCCCACCCGCCACCAACTTCAACGTATTGGCATACCCCAACCAGATGGACGGATTGGCCGCAGCCCGTTTATAGGCTTCCACGGTAAAACCGAGGGGCCGCCATAGCAGCCCCCGGAATGAAAGCAGTTTATCTCCGTCGCTTACAGAGGCGAAAGCCACATACAGCATCGGATAAAGCGTGAAGATGACAACGACGGCCAGCACCGTATAAACAAACATGCCGAACAGCCGATCAGATATTCTCATACTCCAAGAGGCTCCTTACCATAGACTTCCCCTGCCCGCTCGACGAATAACGGCGTTAGCCAGCACCAGCAACATCAGATTGACCGCCGAGTTAAACAGGCCCACCGCGGAGCTGAAGCTCCAATCCGATTCAAGCAAGCCCTTGCGGTATACGAAGGTCGAGATCACATCCGCCGTTTCGTAGATCGCCGGGCTGTACAACAGGATTATTTTTTCGTACCCGATTTCCAGCATGTATCCGATCCGCAGAATCAGCATAATGACAATGGTCGGCATAAGCCCCGGCAGCGTAATGTGCCACAGCTGCCGCAACCGATTGGCGCCGTCTATCCGTGCCGCTTCAAACTGCTCCGTATCGATGGCGGTGAGCGCGGCCATGTAAATGATCGATTCCCAGCCCGCC
>JAEZZE010000092.1 GCA_023418755.1 Bacillota bacterium
ACCTCCCATGATCCCCCAAAAATCGTCGAACGAGCGCTAACCAAGCCTGCAACTAACCAATATATGGAATATCCCTCTCGAAGGAGAGCAGATTCTTTCCCCAGTTACCTGTTAATCGACAGTCTCCCATGCGGTACTATCGCGTGCGGAGGGGGTGTGGAGAGTCGAATAAGCCCGCCCCGCGATACTATCGCGCGCATATAAAGGGGAGTGTCGAAGCGGATGAGCCCGCCGCGCCACTCCCCTTCGGTCACTGCCCGGACTGCCCCGCCGCTTCGGCCGACGTTCGCTCCCAAGCTTCGTCCAGGTCGCGGATTAGATCGTCCGGGCTTTCCAGGCCGACGTGGAGTCGCACCAGAGTACGCGCACCCGGGGCTCCATAACCGGCCGGAGCCGGATTGGCGGTTACCAGCGATTCGAAGCCGCCCCAGCTGACGCCGATTTTAAAGTAGCGCAAACGATCGGCCCAAGCTCGCATTGTCTCGGGAGACTCGGCGGATTCGAAGGAGAATAGGCCGCTTGAGCCCTCCATCTGCCGTTTGGCCAGTTCGTGTTGCGGATGAGACGCCAGTCCGGGATGGTTGATGCGCAGCACATACGGCTGCCGGCTCAGATGCTCGGCGACCTTAAGCCCGCTGCGCTCATGGCGTTCAAGCCGCAGCGGCAGCGTACGCAAGCAGCGCTCCACCTGGGCGGCCGTATGAGCCGTCATAACGCCCCCGAGCAGCATATACTCTCCTGAGGCGATTCGGCCGACCAGCTCCTTCGAGCCGCTGACGACGCCTCCCAAGCTGTCGCTCTGCCCGGAAATATATTTGGTAATCGAGTGAATGACCAGATCGATTCCCAGCTCCAACGGCCGTTGGAATACCGGGGTCGCCCAAGTGCCGTCAATGGCGGTGACGATGCCGCGACTGCGCGCAAGCTCGGCGCAAGCGGCCAAATCCTGCAGCTGGAACAGCATCGTAGAAGGACTCTCCAGATACAGCAGCTTCGTATTCGGCCGGATCGCGGCTGCGATCGCCTCCGGCGACCGGCCGTCTACGAAGGTCGTCGCGATCTGGAACCGGGACACATACTCCAAGAAGTGCCGTGTCGGGCCGTAAGCTTGATCGACGCAGACGACATGGTCGCCCGCTTGCAGGGTCGACAGAATCGTGGCCGAGATCGCCGCCATGCCGGATGCGAAGCACTTGGACATTTCCGCGCCTTCCAGCTCCGCCAGCTTATCCTCGAGGTAGCGAACGGTCGGATTGTTGCCTCGAGAGTAGACATGCTGTTGATGCTCGTCGCCGTGCGCCTGCATGAATCGTTCGTAGCTCTCGAAGGAAAACAGGCTCGTCTGGTAAATCGGAATATGAATCGCTCCATGATGTCTGCCGTCGTACGGATCGTGCGCGACCGACGTATGGAGATTTTCGCGATGGGTGATCTTATGCATAGTACGCAACCTCTTTCTAGAACGGATCGGCTCTTGGCATCAGCGTCAGAGCTTGCCCGGCTGCAAGTGAAGTTATCCCTTGACGGCGCCCTGCGTCAGCCCTTCGACGATGAACCGCTGCGCGATCGCGAACAGCACGACGGTAGGAATGACGGACATCATCGTCCCCGCCGACATGGCGCCCCAATCGATGTCGAATTTCATGACGAACGAGTTCATCGCCACGGGCAGCGTCTTCAGCGCTTCATTATCGATAAACATGACGGCCATGAACAATTCGTTCCAGTTTTGAACGAAGGCGAAAATAAACGTGGCGGTAATCCCGTTCATCATCACCGGCAAAATGACGCGAATGAGCGCCGTCAGCCGCGAGCAGCCGTCGATCATGGCCGCTTCCTCCAAGCTTTTCGGAATACGCTCGAAAAACCCCTTCAGCAATATGGTCGAAAACGGGATCAACCCGACGGTGTACATTAAAATGAGCGAAAAACGCGTGTTGATCAAGTCCATTTTTGTCATCAACATATACAGCGGTCCCAGCGAAACAAAGCCGGGGAGCATCTGAGTCAGGAAAAAGCCTAACATGATCTGGCTGTGTCCCCGGAATGTAAACCTGGCCATGACGTAGGCGCTAAGCACGGAGATAACGGCGACGATCAGGGCCGCCGTCAGCGCGACGACCAAGCTGTTGGCGATGTAAATCTGGAATTTGGAAACCCGAATGATGTCGGCATAGTTTTGCCAAGTCAGAGAATCGGGCCAATAGCGAATAGGGTACGTGAAAATTTCCTTCTGCGGTTTTAGCGACGTTATGGCGACCCACAAAAGAGGGAAGACCATCAGAACCAAATAAACGCCTAGAGAAATCGATTTGAGTCCGCTCATCGCGTATCGTTTCATGCTAGAAATCCCCCAGTTTCCCGGCTTTCGTAACCGTTAAATAGAAGATCGTATACAGCAGCAGCATACCGATCATGACAATGCCGATCGCGGAAGCCGCGCCGTAGTCGCCGCCGTACATGATGCGGTCGAGCATGAGCGAGGACAGGATGTGCGTCTTGCCTGCCGGTCCGCCGTTCGTCAAACCGTAAATAATAGCCGGATCGTTGAAAATCCAGATCGCTCTCAGCAGCGTTGTCGTGAGAACCGTCGGCATAATGTAGGGAAGAGTAATATTGAACAGCTTGCGCACTCCGCCTGCTCCGTCCATGCTGCCTGCTTCGTAAAGCTCGGAAGGAACCGATTGCAGCGCAGCCAGCAGCATAATGGCGAAGAAGGCGATGCCGTACCAGACGTTGGCCACGATGACGGAGAACATCGCCCAATTCGGATCCGACAGAAAGCCGATCCGCTCGTCGATGAGGCCGACGCGCAGCAGCAGATCGTTAATGACGCCGATCTGCGAATTAAACAGCCATTTCCAGATCAGGCCGATCAGAAATCCGGACAGCGCCCACGGGTAGAAGACGAATCCCTGGAACAGACCGCGTCCGCGAAACTTCTTGTTCAGCATGAGCGCGACCGTCAGTCCGATCGCGAATTGCAGGATTAGCGACACGAATACCCAGTAGGCGCTGTTGGTGAGCGCTCCGAGGAACTTGGGATCGCTGAAGATGCCTTTGAAGTTGTCAAAGCCGATAAAATGAACATCCGTCAAGTCGAACAGCTGATAGTTTTGGAAAGCCATCACGATTCCGCGTCCGAACGGATAATACGTAAAAGTCAGCACCAACAGGAGAGCCGGCAGCAGGCTTAGCGCGATGAATTTGCGAGACGAGTTGCGCGAAGCCGCCAGCCGCCTCGACAGGAAAGACAGCCGACCGTTCATCAGGTTCACCACCTTGATCGTAAATCGCAAAAGGTAAACGATGGGCGGCTTCCGCCGCCCACTGCCCGTCTACGGGGACCTATTTGCTCTTATAGTTCGTTCTTTCGTTCGCCCAGAACTCGTCCCACTTCTTCAAAGTGTCTTCAATGGACGCGCTGCCGAGCAGCATTGCCTGGCCGGTCTCCATGGCGACTTGCCCCCATTTTCCGGTGCCCGGATATTTCGTGTTCGCTTTCAGGTTGACGTATTCTTCCGGCTTGCTTGACATCTCAAGCAGCGACTTGTACATCGCATCCTGGAAGAACGGGTCTTCTTTCGCGCTGGTGTGAATCGGAACGAGTCCGGTCGATTTCGCGAAATCGGTACTCTCCTGCGGACTGGACAGGAACTGAATCAGCTTGAAGGCCGCTTCTTTATTTGCGGAGTAACTGGTGATGCCCCAGCCTGCTCCTCCGGCGAACACGAACGACTTGCCGCCCGGCCCCTTAGGCATTGGAGCGGTGCCGACCGTGCTGATGTCCATTTTCTCCTTCAGCGAAGGGATGACGTCCGGATCCTGCAAAATCATGGCGGTTACGCCGGACGTGAAGGCTTGAACCTGCTCGGAGAATCCCCAGTTAATCGAATCCTTCGGCGAGCCTTCCTTGAACAGCTTGATGTAAAGCTCCACGGCCTGCTTGGCTTCCGGCGTGGAGAACATCGTCTTGCCGTCCTTCAAGAAGTTCGAATCCTCATGATCGATATTGTCGAAGTTGTAATTCTGGATGATGGCGTCAGGAACGCCGTTGGCCCCCGAGCCTCCCCGGAACGAGAAGCCGTAGCGGTTTTTGTTCGGATCGGTCAGCTTGATCGCGCTTTCAAGCAGCTCTTCATAATTCGTAGGCGCGGCGAGCCCGGCTTCCTCGAACCAATCGGCTCGGTAGAACAGCTGACGTTGATACATTCCGTTAGGAATAAAGTACAGCTTGTCGTTCAGCGAACCGACCGACTTGGATACATCGGTGATCGTGGCGTAATCGCCCCAATCGGTCACGTAATCGTTCAGCGGTTCTAAATAGCCGTTGTTGGAGAACTCGGATACCGTCAAATCCCGCACTTCGAGCACATCGAGGTCCTGCTTGGCGGCCAGCATCGTCTTGATCTTGTTATCGGCCTGATCGAACGGGGGCGAGACCAGCTCGACCTTGATGTTCGGGTTTGCAGATTCGAATCTGGCAAGCATTTCCTTCAAGTAAGTCGTGCGATCCGGACTCGTCAGGCTTTCGATCATCCGCAGCTTGACTTGTTTTTCCTTGCCGCCTTCGCCGCTTGCTCCGCCGTTTCCGGCAGTATTGGCTTTATCGCCGCCGCAGCCGGCCAAGACGCTTAACAGCATGACCCCCGCAACCGTACCGGACAAAACTTTAGCTTTTCTCTTTACCGCCATCTCTTTTGGCCTCCTCTTTGACATATCGACCTCAATCCATAGCAATCGGACAGTCATCCTGTCTGATAGGTATAAGTGTAAAGAAAGCGCTTTATCGTGTCAACAAAAACTTCTCGATTTCTTAAACCCCGCCGGAGGACGGGCGATACGAGACCGAACCCGTTAATAGGTTTTGATGATTTCCTCGATCCGGTTCATCATCTTGTCGAACTCGCCCAGCGCCCGCTTAGGATCGCGAGCGGCAATGCCCTCGAACATCGAGCGATGATAAGGATACGTTTCGTCGAACAGCCGCTTGTCGCCGAGCGGTTCGTTGAAAAACTTCTCGTACATGCCGGAGATCGACTCCAGCACGCTGAACAGAATCGGGTTGGATGCCGCCCGCATGACGCTGCGGTGAAACGCTAAATCGATTTTCGATGTATCGAGGCCGGCTTCTCTCCGTTTGTCGTATTCGCGCAAAATTTCCTCCAGCTCCGCGGTTTGAGTCGGGTTGATGCGCTTGGCCGCCAGCTCCACCGCCTTGCCTTCGAGCGCCCGACGCACGTCCAGAATCGACAGCAGGAAACGTTTTTCGTTTTCCACTTTGATTTTGCCTGCGAAGCGGTAAGTGTCGACGTCGCGGACGAAAATCCCTTTGCCGTTGACGACGTTAACGATTTCGATCGTCTCCAGATGCCGGAGCGCTTCGCGCAGCGAAGAACGACCGACGCCGAACATTTTCGTCATTTTCTCGACGGAAGGCAGCTTGTCTCCTTCCCGCAGCTCTTTCTCTTCGATAAATTTTTGAATCTCTTGTGACACCAATTCGTGCATTAACTGCTTTTGAATCTTCGCCACAGCCGGGTCACTCCTATTCGAACGACATTATTTCCCGCTTTTGATCAGGAGAATCATAGATGATTGCAGCGTAAATTGTCAAGACTGACGGGGGTCGACCGATCTCGGATCCGGGTATTGGCGCCCCGGTCTCCGCTCCTATTCTGAAGCCTGTCATTCTGTGATAGAATCGGGGGGAAAGATGCACGCCCTGGAAAAAGGAGGGGATTAAGACGAGTCAAGGATGGATCATTGGAGGCCTGGCCGCGTTTTCCGTTCTGAGTTTCTTGTTGATTACGCTTCCGATCCTCCGGAGGGGATTGAAGCAAACCGACCGCGAGGAACGCGCGCAAGCCAAGAAAACGCTGGCGGAAGGAATCCCCGCGCAGGCCGTCGTTCGTTCCATTCAGCCGACCAACGCCATTCTCGGCAACGAGCCGGTCGTCGTTCTCGAATTGGACGTTCGAACGCGGGAAGGAGAAATCAAGCGCGCGGTCGTCAGAACGGCTATTTATACGGTGCATATCCCCAAATTTCAGGAGGGGCGCGAAGTGAGCGTCAAATACTCGGAAGGTTCGCAAGGGCTGGCCGTCGCGGTGGAAGGAGCCTATCTTCCCTAATCGCGGAACGCGCGAACGATCTGTTGAACGATCAGCAGCAAGACTCCCGAGAATACCCAGATATCCGCGAAATTCATCGTCGCCATCTCGGAGAAATAGAGGAAATCCGTCACTTGATTGTATAAAATCCGATCGATGGCGTTACCGAGCGCTCCGCCGATAATAAGGGCCACGCAGACTTGCACGAACGTTCCGCGGAGTTTCCCTTTTTCCCTCATGTAGATCGCGACGGCCGCGAGCGCGAGAACCAGAACGGCAAGAGCTCTTCCCCACCCGTGAAAGAGGTTTCCGGTAGAGCCCGTGTTGACGAGATGGATCAGCCGAAATCCGATGCCCGGAATCTCCGTCGTTTCTCCAAACTCCAGCTGCATCCGAATCGCGACCTTGGTCGCGATGTCGATAACCAGCGTCGCCGCGATAATCAAGTAGAAGTACATCTCAATCCTCCTAATCCTCATAATTAATTCTACCTTGATGCTCCGTACCCCTCGCTTTCGCTTAAGTTAACGATTCGGGAGTCGGACAGCGCTTTCGAAATAATCATAAACGCAAAGCATGAGTAAGGGAATGACAAGATGCACATCGAACGGAAGCGAGGACAGGCGATGTTTCGAACATTCAGACGACGAATCGGCAGAAGAAGACGCCACTGGCTGACCGTTGCGCTGGTCATTCTGGCCGTGATAGCGGGGGGCTGCGGGAACCTTCTCGACGCACCTTCTTCGCCGTCGATCGATTCGGAGATCGGGGAGAAGTATCCGGCTTTGCCGACCGGGTTCAAGGAAGTGTCGGACTACATCCGTCGGAATCATGAGCTGCCGGACAACTTCATAACCAAGAAGGAAGCGGAAGCGCTCGGTTGGGTTCCCTCCCAGGGAAATCTGCACATGGTTGCCCCCGGCAAAAGCATCGGCGGAGATCGCTTCGGCAATCGGGAGGGACTGCTGCCCAAAGCCGAGAGCCGGATCTGGTTCGAGGCGGACATTAACTACGAGCAAGGAGCGCGCGGTGCGGACCGCATTCTCTATTCGAATGACGGCTTGATTTATATGACAACCGATCACTATAAGTCGTTTACGGATATTACGAAGGAGGGCAGCGTCCCGGAATGAGCACAATCGTGGAACTAAGACAGTCGGAGGCGGATCTTCACACGGACGTTCACGAGTGGTTGAAGGCGAAGCTTGGATTGCCCGAGTGGTATGGCAGCAACTTGGACGCGCTGTGGGATTGTATCACCGGATATTTGCAGACGCCGCTGCGGATCAGATGGTTCGCCGACACCGGGAACGAGACGCGTTATTCCGCGATCGTGGAGATTTTCCGGGACGCCGCGGAAGAATACGAAGGAATCGAATTCGAGTATACGCGATAAGCGGGCCAAGATCATGCGGCTTCGGCATTAGCTCGGCTTCCGGGCGGTTAACGCGGAGGTCGAGAGCGAGTCCCGAGCTCGACCAGTAGAGGACGATCGCTTGCGATAGAAGCCATAGGACGCCGGAAGTTGCGCGAATGAGACAAGGTGTCTCCTTGTTCTCTAGATTCGGCAGCTTCGGCCTTCTTTGGCTTTTTATGATTTTCGGGAGGAGGCTGTTCCTCCGCGATTGTTTAGCCAGGTGTCGAGCTGTAAAGGAATTTGTCGATTTCGTGTCGAATGATGTTTTAACGACAAGATTATTCCGGATGGTTACGAATGCTCCGGAACGACAACTTTGTAATTGCCTAGAAAAGCCGGCTGGCCGCGGAGGTGTATGATGGAGGATTTGCAGCAGCTTGAGGAGTTGGCTTCTCGTTATGCGCGGCTGACGGATCTTTCGTTTGATCCCGTTATTATCTACACGCAGGATACCCGAATCCGGTTCGTTAACGACAAGGGGCTTATCATGCTGGAGGGAACGCGGGATCAGGCGATCGGACAGTCGATCTTCGAATTTGTGCTTCCGGAATATCGGGATGCCTTGAAGCAGCGAATCGCGCATATGCTCCAGGGAGGGAACCAATCCCCGCCCGCGGAAATCCGAATTCGCAATTCGAAGAACGAGCTTCTCGATGTGGAAGTGACCGGCACCGCCATACCGTATGAAGGCGAATTGGCTATTCTGGCGATCATTCGCGACATCACCGAGCGGAAGCAGTATGAGCGCGAGATCAAGCATTTAGTCTATCACGATGAGATGACCGGCTTGCCGAACCGCCGCTGGTTCGATCATCATGCGCTTCGGCTGATGCAGCAATGCGAAGCGGAGGGGCATTCCGTCGGCCTGATGTTTATCGACTTCGACGATTTCAAGCATGTCAACGATTCCTTCGGACATCAACTCGGAGACCTGCTGCTGCAGGAAATAGCCCAGCGTCTGCGCGAGGACGCGGGCGATCGCCGAATCGTCATCCGCACGGGCGGCGACGAGTTTATGCTCGTTCTGCTCGACGTGGAAAGCCCGGATGATTTGATTCGCTGGAGCGAGCGCATATTGGCGCGGTTCCGGGTTCCGTTCCTCCCGATGGACATTCCGATCCATTCCACTTGCAGTATCGGAATCGCCTATTTTCCGGAGCACGGGACAACCCCCCAGAAGCTGCTCAAATCGGCGGATATCGCTTTGCACCGCGCGAAGCTTCAGCGCAATTGCGCGGTAATGTTCGATCCGCGGATGGAGCATGTGTCGATCAACCGGCTTACGATCATCGACGAGCTGCACAAAGCTTTGGAGCACGGTTGGTTCGAGCTTCATTACCAGCCGCAAATCGATCTTCGTTCCGGCGGCATCCGCGGCACGGAAGCGCTCATTCGCATGAACCACCCGCACAAAGGCTTATTGCCGCCGGCTTATTTTATTCCTACCGCGGAAACCAGCAGCCTGATGATTCCGATCGGCGAGTGGGTTCTGCAGGAGGCTTGCCGCCAGAACGTAGCTTGGCAGAGGCAAGGACTGCGGCCGATGACCGTATCGGTCAATGTCGCCATATGCCAGTTCCAGGAGGACGCGTTCGCCGACAGGGTTATTCGCGCCTTGGAGCGGTCCGGCATGCCGGCCGAATTGCTCGAGCTGGAAATCACCGAGAGCTGCGCCGCGGACTCGGCCCGGTTGGAGCAGGTTCTGCAGAAGCTGAAGCCGCACGGCGTGCAGGTCAGCATCGACGATTTCGGCACCGGCTACAGCTCGCTTAGCCAACTGAGCCAGGTCAGCATCGACAAGCTGAAGATCGACCGTTCGTTTGTTCTTCGGATGATGGAACACAAGAAGAGCGAGAATCTAGTCAAAGCGATCATTACGATGGCGCACGCCATGCAAATTCAGGTGGTTGCGGAAGGCATGGAAGCCATCGAACAAGTGGAGATGCTGCGGCTCTTGGGGTGCGATACGGCACAGGGCTACTACTTCTCCAAGCCGATTCCGGCCAGGAAGCTGCTCGATACGTACCGCGAATGATTACGGCGATACGACGGCACCGCTGAGCCGACTCGGGCGGCCGCCTTTCTCGCTATTGAACTCCGAAATCCATCCGGGTATCGCCTCTTGCACGGAGCCGTCAACAAATAAGCCCGACCGTCTATGGTCGGGCTTAGGCTTGTATAACGAGCGTTGAGCGTAGATCGGTTACTTGGCGTTCTTGTCCGGTTGATGAATGCCGAAGACGTTGCCCTCCGGATCGACGTAGTAACCTTGCCAAGCCATGCCGGGCAGCGCGTACTTCGGCAAGGCGATCTGTCCTCCCAGGCTAAGGATTTTCGCTTCGGTCGCTTCGTAATTTTCCACGCCCATCGTACAGGCGTAGCCGCTCACGGGCTGGCCTGGCTCGGGGGCCGCGCCTCGGCGCTGCATCAGGGCTCCATTGACGCCCGGCTCGTCCGCAGGGCCCGTCACGGCGCCCCAATAGGGCATGCCGGCATAAACGCTCCAATCCTCGAATGTCCAGCCGAATACTTCGCCATAAAACTGCTTGGCACGCTCCATGTCGTTTACGTGAATCTCGAAATGAACTAATCTGCCCATACGATCCCCTCCTGCATTTTGAACTCGTTAAATATTTCTTTAACAGTTTGTCCAATCCTACGCGATTGATAAAAAAGGAACGTAATTGTGCCCATAGCGGGCGGCAACGGTTGATTATGATCGTTTGTTCTCGACGCTATCGCGAAAGATGCGCATTTCCCGAACATGGGCATATGATGAAGGATCAACCTATGGAGGGAAAAACCCAATGGATTATGCTCACGGCGCTTACCCGCCGCCTTATTATTCCGGCGCTTACGCTGCTTATTATTACCCCGGCTATGCGTTCGGATATCCCGCCGTCCGCCGCTACCCGGTCGCGTATGCGGGAATGGCGCGTTCTGAAAACATGATCGTTCTAAAAGACTACGGAAAGGCGCCGCTGGCGATTAACATCGAGAAGGCTGCCGAGCAAAATCAAACTTACCGGACGATCCTATGGACGGGAGACCATCTTCAAGTCGCTTTGATGAGCATCGAACCGGGGGACGACATCGGTCTGGAGGTGCATCCGAAGACCGACCAGTTCATTCGAATCGAAGAGGGGCAAGGGATCGTGAAGATGGGCAGCGCCAAAAACAAACTGGATTACGAGCACCCGGTTTTCGAAGGTTACGCCATTATGGTGCCTGCGGGGACATGGCACAATGTGATCAACACCGGAAACGAACCGCTGAAGGTCTATACGATCTATGCACCGCCGCACCATCCGTTCGGTACCGTTCAGAGAACGAAGGCCGAAGCGATGGCGGCGGAGTAAAGGAAGAGGCCCTTGTTCCCGCCCGACGGCGCGGAAATAAGGGCCTCTTCTGCTAGAGGACTTGTTCCAGGAACCTGGCCGCGCGCTCGCTCCGAGGGCGGTTGAAAAATAGCTCGGGCGCGGCCGGTTCGACGAGCTGGGAAAAGCCGGGAACTCCGCATAATCATCCGCGGCGGTTCCCGGCTTGACAAGGGGGAGATTTCCTCTGCCGAACGTTATAGGACGCTCCAGGGAATGGAACGGCCTAAAAACAAGTGAAGGATTCGATTCTTCGAAGGTCGAAGCCGGAGAACATCCAGGAAAATCCGTTCCAGCGAAAACCGGAGACGGACGTTCGTCCGACGAACGTCGGAAAAAACCAGAAGCCGGGCCCGCCCCGCGGCCAAATATAAGTCATGCGGAACAAGCATCCGGAGATGGCGCCCGGATCGATCGCAAACGTCGTGGCGAGCGGCTGAGGCGGAACCGTCTGCGGAGGCGGGGCGGTCGGAGCCTGCAGTCCGCCTTGCGGTCCAAAGGGAGGCGTAAAGGCCAAGAGAATCTCACCTTTCCTGTTCGTGATAGAAGTTTTTACAGCAGCGAAATCGTCAGGAGATTAAACAGCACCAGGGGAAGCACGAAGCTGGAATAAGGGTTGACCGCACCCGGGAAGAAGGCGCGGGAGCAACCTTCATTGGACAAGGTCAAATACAGAATACCGTTATGGCAGTGACGGATATGTCCTTCGAAGACTTCTCCGTCCATCGTCTCGACGACGACCAATCGATCGCAATGGCGCGTGCACAGCTGATGCAAGTGGTCTCTTACCGAACGCAAAGTCCGATGAACCTCGGAATCGCATTGATAGATCGGTTTCAGCTGTTGCTGCTGAACCTGTTTTAACGAGCTCATTCTAACGACCTCCGTGTTTTGTGCATGGAATATCGTATGCGTTGGCCTAGTTCGGGGTTACGGCCAAGCGGGCGGGATTCCTTTTTATTTGGAGGCGGCCGAAATGCGCGGCATGCGTTTTTTTTCGGGCCAAAAAATGCTATATACTGATCTTGTTCGAACTTTATCACAGAAAACGATGGAAGCGGGGTCTGCGAATATGCAAGATAGGTTCAGCTTTGAAGCGTCCATCCCTTTGCATATTTTTCCGATGGATCTGTTGAGCGTTCGGCAGGAGCAGCATTGGCATTCGAAGCGGCCGAATTTCCCGATCTGCATCGCTTTTTTAATCGGATATTCGAGGAATACACGGCAAGGCGGGCCGGTTACGGCGCCATGCTGCGGTCCTGGATGCTCGAGATTTGCGTTCGGTTGCATCGTCTGGAAGAGAGGAACTATTCGCGGGAGAGCTTGGGAAACAGATTGAAAGGGTTTAGGCAAATCAAGCCGGCGTTGGATTACTTGGAGCAAAACTACAAGGAGCCTATCGATCTCGGCACCGTAGCCGATCTTCTCTCTTTAAGCCCCTCGCGTACCCGCCACTTATTCAAGCAATATACGGGAAAGCGTTTTTTGGAATACTTGACTTTCGTGCGCATCCAGCAAGCGAAACGTCTGCTTGCGACCGGGGATCGGTCGGTGACCGAGATTTATTGGGCTTGCGGGTTTCAGAGTTCGGCTTCCTTCTATCGTTCGTTTCAACAGCTTGTCGGCTTGCCCCCGTCCCTTTATCGCGAACGGCACCAGTCCCGGGAATCGTAAGTATGGAATAATAGCCGTTATTAAGAAGGATCCCCGGGAAATCAAGAAGAAAACCAAGCCCAAAGGAGGTACGATTAACGAAAACGATATTGGAGGCTGGGAAATATGGCATTGCATAAACATGCCTGGCTGGAATATGCGGACGATTTGCGCATCGAACTTACGCAAGCCTATGACGAGGGGTACGAGACGGAAGGATTGGATGCCGAGGTTGCCGAAATTCAGGCGCTGGATCCGGCGGATCCCGGGCGGGAGGAACGGGCGGGCCAGTGGCTCGACTCCACGCCGCGGCTGCCGAGAAGGGCCGGGTATCCTTACGCGGAGCCTTCCGATCTGGAAGGTATCCGATCGGAGAGGCCGGGCAGCCGCTTCCCGTTAACGAAGGCGCCATCCCGGGAGGAATTGTACGACAAGCTGTACGGCGCTTGGCTCGGGCGTTCGGCCGGATGCTTGCTCGGCCAGCCGGTGGAAGGCTGGAAGCGCGATCGGCTTCAAGGATTTATGAAGGACACGGGGAATTATCCTTTGCAGTCTTACCTGTCTTCGGACGTTTCGGACGAGCTTATCGACAAATACGGGATCGTCAATCGAGGACAAGTGTACGGCAGCAGCTGCATTAACTGGATTAATAACGTGGAGCATATGGTCGAAGACGACGATATGAACTATACGATCATCGGACTGACGATTCTGGAGAAGTGCGGGTTCGATTTCGAGCCGAAGGACGTAGCGGACTCGTGGCTCATGAACTTGCCGATTCTTCATGTGTGCACGGCGGAACGGATCGCGTACAAAAATTTGGTGAATCGAATCGAGCCCCCGCGCTCCGCCGCATACCGCAACGTCTATCGGGAATGGATCGGCGCGCAAATCCGGGCGGACATGTTCGGATACGCGAATCCGGGAAACCCGGAGAAAGCGGCCGAGATGGCTTGGCGGGACGCCTCGATCTCGCACGTGAAGAACGGAATTTACGGAGAAATGTGGGTCGCGGCCATGCTGGCCGCCGCGGCGGTAACGGACGATATCGAACGGATCATTCAAGCGGGTTTGGCGGAAATTCCGTCGCGTTCCCGATTGGCGGAGGATGTCGCCGCGGTGCTCGGTTGGAAACGGGAAGGAATCGGATGGGAAGAAGCGATGGAGCGGATCCACGCCAAGTATGACGAAAATAATGTGCATCATTGGTGCCACGCGAATTCGAACGCCATGATCGTGGCGATGGCGCTGCTGTACGGCGAATCGGATTTCCAACGATCGATCGGCATGGCGGTGACCGCAGCCTTCGATACGGACTGCAACGGAGCCACGGTCGGCTCGATCCTGGGGACGATCCTCGGGGCGCGAGCTTTGCCGGGGAAATGGATGGCTCCCTTGAACGATAAGATCAAATCCGGCGTCGACGGCTTTGGCCTGGTGACCCTCTCGGAATTGGCGGAACGGAGCTGCGCGATAGCGACGGCCAATCCGTATATTCAAATATAGCGCCCCAAGCGGAATAGAATTCTATTCCGGGCAGCGACGTTCGGTCGCCATCCTTAAGTCCGCAAGACGGACTCGGGGATGGCTTTTCTTCTGCCCGGCTATCCCCCGCCCTCCTTCGAACGCGACCCGATCAAATAGCCGATAATCGTCGATTCTACGGGCAGGACGACGAGCGTCCACATTTCTTTTAACCCGAAATCGGGAGAACGGTATTTTTCGGGCGTCAGCGTGTAGACCAGCGCGATCAGAAGAACGGCGAGCGAGACCGTGCCCACGATATACAGGCGGACATTGTCTCCCGATCCGAAAAATTTGCCCAAGAAGCCGAGCTCGGCTTTGCGCTTCTCGCTTTCCGAGTTGGCGGCGATAATTTTGCTGGCGACCTTCGGGTCCTGGATTTCGATTTTATTCACGCTCCGCGACCCCCTCTCCCGCGAAAAAGGCGAACGCAAGCGACCAATTCGTCGCCTCGTAATTAATCGTAACCTCGTAACGGAGAGAGAGAGTGCGGTTGTTCAGAACGCCGATCTGGATAATATCGCGATTGCCGGTCGGTTTGCCTCTGGGGAAGTTGACGCAGGCGATTCGCACCTCGTTGTAGCGGACGAGCCGAATATCGGTCGTGAAGTCGTCCCTTTCCGGATCGAGTTCCACGCAGAACACGAATTTCAGAGGATCATGCTCCTCCGACAAGATAATTTCGATCGGACTCATGCCGTAAGCGAAGACTCTGCCGTGGTAGACGGCCTCGTAGCCTCCCGACGTAATTTTCATCGCAATCCCCCCTCGCGTCGATCGTTTCTTCGAACGAGCTCCGTTCCTTCTATTTTACGATCGCAGGCGCCTCCACATGACTACATCGGTTTTCCCCTGTTTCTTCCTTTGTTTTCCACAATCCCTATGGTAATCTTGGTCTATGCCGGACTCATCGTTAGGGATGGGAAAACAGCAAAAAACATCAAGAACATTCGTTCGCTTGAGGCTACAATGACATAGAAAGGAGGTCGCCGAGTGTCAGCCTACGAGGACGCGATTCAACGCGTGGTGGATGAGATCGAAAACCGACTGGGAGAGGAATTGAGATTCTCCGGCTTGGCGCAGCTGTCGCACTTTTCGGAGTTTCATTTTCACAGGGTCTTTCACGCTCTCGTGGGGCTCCCCGTCATGGAATACGTTCGCGTTCGGCGATTGGTTCGATCGGCGCAACGGGTAGCCTACTCTCGGGACAGGCTGCTGGACATCGCGATCGACTGCGGGTTCGGCACTCCCGAGACGTTCATTCGCGCGTTTCGCAAATTGTACGGAATGACGCCCGGCGACTACCGCAAGAAAGGTCTTCGTCCCCCGGAGTACCCTAAGATCAACCTGCGGGAACGAAAGCTCAATCCTTATTTAGGAGGAATTCGCATGGAGTATCGTATCGTAACCAAGCCTGCCTTCGACGTAATCGGCTATTCGCTTCGCACCAGAACCCACGAAGGCGAGAATCACCGGGACATCCCCGCGTTCTGGGGCCGCTACATGGAAGAAAAAATGGGACAAAATCTGCACGGGCTGGCCGTCTCGAACGCGGAGTACGGCATCTGCGACGACTTCGACATGGAGTCGGGCGAATTCAGCTATATTATCGGCGTGGAGGCGAGAGAAGGCGCCGAAGCTCCGGAAGGGACGATTAAACGCCATTATCCCGAAACGACGTATGCCGTATTCACGACCCCGAGAGTGACTCCCGATCGGTTCTCCGAGTCGATTCAGAGCACCTGGGGAGTCATATTCGGCGAATGGTTTCCCAACTCCGGATACGAGCACTCCGGCGGCGCCGAACTGGAGTACTACGACGAGCGCTGCTGGCGCGATCGCAACGAATTGCTGGAGATGGACATCTATATTCCGGTCAAACGCAAAGCGTAGGGGCGAAAAAAGGGAGATTTGTCCGCTGCGCGACTTCGGTATCCTACGCTAATCCGAACGCGCCGTCGCTGTGGGAGGCGGGCTTCAGCCGGGTTAGGCTCTATGCCGGGAGCGGGAGCGATTGGATCTCGCATCGCGAGGATCCGATGGCTGCAGGCGGAGAGTAATCGCGGAGAGACATCGTCGGACGCGGGTTTGGGGGCTGTGACAGGTGCCGGTGGGCAGACTGTCGCAGCCTCTTTGACGTTCTCTTTTAACGGCTTTCAAACAAGGAAAACGGTTGCGGGAACAGTAGCTTTTCAAAACCCGTTTTCATAATTCTGTCCCAGTCGGTAAGCTTGCGACAGCAGCTTTCCTTGGATATCCGGCCTTGAGTCCAAGGTATCATACAATAGCTCCACCCGGCTATTTGATATACCGCAATAACCGGCTATGGCGATGTTCAGTTGCTGGGCCCGCATCGGCAAGACCCCGGGTGAATTGGGCTGCAACGGAAAAGGTGAGAGAATTCACTCTCGGGTGGGATACAACTGTTAATATTCTCATCTTCCATCGCCTTCCAATTCCTATAAATGTGGTAAACTTTGATTATGCAAGATGAAGCGACAGCAAGGAAGAACGCACTTTTTTGTTCTTATATCGCAAAATAGTGCTATAGGTACTTAGAAGTAACTTCCCAATTCATCAACGTAAGAGGAAGGCTATCACATGGAAAAAGAACGAATTCGTGTCTACAATATCCCTGCAGAAAGGAGTGTAGGATAATACACTGGCTGGAGGCGAGGTCAGACAACATGCACCATTCGGATAGGATTACGCGGGCAGCCGCAGGCGACCGGGACGCGTTGTCGCAACTGATCGCGGCTTACAGGCAGGAAGCGGAGTTGTGGGCCCGCGATATTTTGCGGGATGCCTATCTTGCCGAAGACGCCGTTCAGGAATCGTTCCTGCGGATGGCGACCAAACTTTCCGGGCTTCGGGATCCGAAGCGTTTTCGTCCTTGGCTAAGGAGACTCGTTCGTCGAACGGCAATCAATATGCTTCGCGGCGCGGAGAGCCGGACGAAGCCGTACGGCGATCTGCCCGAAGCAGCCGTTCCGTATCAGGCCAGCCATCCGGACGAACCGCTGCAGGAAATACTCGACCGAGAATCACGCCGTGAGGCGGATGAGCGCTCATCTCGCGCTTTGCGCGGCAACGCGAAACGCGTCATGGACGCATTGGATGAAGGACTGCAGCCGGATGAAACCGCGGCGTCGTTCGGCATTGCGCGAAGCAACGTCTATAATCTGATATCCCGTTCCCGTTCGAAGCTGAATGAGGAACGTTTTCGCATGGAAGTGAACCGTTATCTCAATAGTCGCCAACGTGAGGGCAGCCCGAATCGCATTGTCCTTGAACAGCCTTGTTTTTCTCGCCCGTATGCGTTCCTGTCTGTGGCGCTTCTCGAAGTGCTACGGTACGGCGGCGATACAGAGCGGTCGCTTACAACGATTATGGGGCTGACGGGCGACGCGTTTCGAATCGGCATTTCCTCCGGATGCGACTGGCGGGGGTTGTCGACGTTTGACTGGAGCTTCGCCTTCTACGGTGCCGCGGAACGGGTCGGGTGGAGTGCCCGATGTTTCGGACGTCCGGGCCGACAGCAAATCCTGCCTGAGCAGCAAGTCGGCGTGCTGCAGCTGATCCATCACGCAGTGAAGGCTGGTCGGCCCGCCATCGTATGGAATCTGACGATCAACGAGTTCGACCTGATCTATGGGTACGACGATACGGAACGGGTGCTGTTCGGTCGAAGCCACCGCCCCGGCGTGCATCGCTATACATATGAGAGTCTTGGCAGAAGCTCCGAAAGTCCGGGGTTGTTTGCAGCTATTTTGGATAGGCGAACGGGCGCGCCGACTTCTCTCCGGTCCGTTCTCGCCGGCATCGTGAAGCAAATTCGGGGGGACGAGCCCCGCGTACCCGGTTTTTCATTTGGTCAGGCGGCCTATCGGGAATGGCAAAGCGCCGTCCTGGACAACCGTCTGAATCCCCATGGACACGCTTATCAGGTGGCACTGCTGTCGGAAGCCCGCGAGCATGCCTGTCGTTATCTGGAGCAGCTCTCTCGGGACGGGCGCATTCGCGAGGAGGCACGGTCTTTGCTGGCGACGGCGAGCGGATTGTACGGACGAATCAGTCGGACGATGCTTCAGTTATATCCGGCCTTCCCGTTCGGGATGGGCGGCAACACGTCGAACCGGGAACGGATGGTGGAAGGGCTCAAGGCTGCGATGGAGGCAGAGGAGGAAGCGGCTGGCTGCTTGGAGGCCGCGCTGGAGCGGATTTAATTTCATTTGGCGATGATGGATAGAGATTTGCGGTTCGATGTGTCCTTGTATTGAAGTCAACTTAATAGAGAGGAAGTGCAAGCTTTGACTCACCCGATCAAACCTATCATTCACACCGTATTTCTACCCGTACCTGATTTGAAGGCGGCCATCGAATGGTATGCAGACCTGTTTGAACAGCCGATCCGACCGGACAAAACGGGAGGCGGCATCTACTGGGGCGTATCGTTCGACGGAACCGGAATCATTCTCGACAGCCAAATGTGGGGATTCCCGCCGATGATCATGTTCGAGGCGATCCGGGATATCGACGCGTCGTACGACTTCTGCACCGGCATGGGCTATTCGCATATCGGAGAACTGCACCGTTATGACGAAGCTAAGCATTTCGCGGTGGGCGGGAACATGGTATGCTGGGCGATCTCGCACGAGCAGGAGCAGGAGCCTGTTGGCGATGCGCACCCGTTGCTCACGAGGATCAGTCGCGTAATTGCGCATGGAGATCAAGCGGCCGAGACGGAGAGCTGGTATGCCGGATTTTTGCAAAAAGGCGTTCGACCGGATCCGTTGGTTCAAGGGTTGAACGGCATTGCTATGGATAAGGGCGCAGATCTGCTGGTCGACGACAACCGGTTGTCGCAGACCGGAAAAGTACATTTCGAGAAGCTGCAGCTTGATCTGCGCGTCGCCCCGGCCTTGTTGCTCGATTCCCCGGACGTAGAGGCAGCAAGAGATCACGTGACCGCAAAAGGCGCATCGGATGTGACCGTTATCGAGGAGCGGATGGGTGCGGCTTGCTTCATGTTCTATGACCCGTACGGCAACGGAATCATGGTTCGGCAAACGCGTTAATTAATTTAGTCGCATCAAGTTCAACTTAGGAGAAAAGGGGTGAGAAGAGTAAGAGCCGAGAGCCTGCGTCGGACGCGGGTTTGGGGGCTGTGACAGGTGCCGGCGGGCAGACTGTCGCAGCCCCCTTTGACGTTCACGTTCAACGGCTTGCCAACAAGAAATCGGCGGGAGCTGTCGCAGGAAGATTCGACCCCTTCCGGTTCGCTAATGAATGAGGGAGACGGCCTTCTTGATGAACGCATAAAGCTCGCCGTCCATCCCATATACAAGCCCCTCGTCGGGATTCTCCCTATAATAACCTTCAATCGACCGGATGAACGACTCGTCCATCGGAAGGTAACGTTCGGTTTCATCTTTCCAGCGCCGGGCTAGCGCGAGAACATCGGGATCTTCCGGCTGCTTTCCCTGACCGAGAGACGCGCGAAACTCATCCAGTAATCGTTGTCCTTTCGCGAAGCCGTTTATCGTTTCATTGCGATCCGCGGATAAGTACCGGTTTCGCAGCAGCTTAACTTGCTCGGGGTTAAAATGCCGGCTATGGCTCATGTTCATCAAACGCATCGCGGTCATGAATTGTTCGCTGGTGGCAGTCGATCCAACATTCAGATGGTCGTATATTTGCTGGATTCGGAGCTTCAGACCAGTCAACGTATCGATTTGTTGTTCAAGCCTGGACAATTGCATCTGCAGCACTTCCAGCGGATTATATTCGGGATTGGCGATCATTCCCTTCACTTCCTCAAGCGAAAGGCCCAGTTGCTTTAGCGTTAGAATTTGCTGAAGAACGCGCAAATCCTCATCGGAATACAGCCGGTGCCCGGATTCCGTGATCCGGGAAGGAGAAAATAAACCGATCCGGTCATAATGATGCAGCGCCCGAACGGTAAGGCCGACTCGTTTCGCTAACTCACCGATCTTCCAGTCCTGATTTCTCATATACCCTCCCCCTGTCCGCGGCTTGAATTTGAAAACGGCACTTGAACCTGACGCAGCGTCAGGATTTATAGTGGTCGGAAGAAGCTTCATGAATGCGAAGGGAGTGGCATCGATTGCAACCGGGAAATTATTTGGTTAAGGGATTGGCCTTTGATCATAAGGTTCGAGTTTTCCTCGTAGAGAATACGGACCTCCTTAAGACCATCTGCGATAAACCGGAAATCCAAAGCAGACTTCTCAAAACGCTGCTCGGTACAACGGTAACGGCAGCCAGCTTGCTTACGGGAACCTTGAAAGGGAATCAGCGCCTCAGCATGAAAGTAAAGGCGAGCCGTCCCGATTGGAGAATATTCGCCGACGTCGATTCTTGCGGGAATATTCGCGGCTATCTCAGCGAGAGTATATTGGAAGCGCCTCTCGGCCAATGGGAAGAACTCACAGTTGCGCAGTGGGTCGGCGGCAAAGGATGTTTGCAGGTCGTAAAAGACGACGGGATGCATCATGCGTTTACCGGGATTACGGACATGCCGTACAGTAATATTGTAGACGATATAGCCCATTACTTCCAACAAAGCGAGCAGACGCCGACGTGCCTTGACATCCATATCTCCTTTAACGAGAAGAATGAGATTCTGCGAAGTCAAGGGATCTTGGCGCAACTGCTTCCGGGCGCGCCATATCCTATGCTTAACGACATCCGGGGCATCCTCGATCGCCAGCCCCGATTAAGGGCGGCTTCGAAGCCTCGAACCCCGGAGAGCTCTAAAGCTTTTCTTTCCTCCGTATTCGCCGACATCGTATGGATCGGGGAGCAACCGCTTCAAGCCTATTGCGGATGCTCCAAACCGATGTTTTATCCCATGCTGCTTGCTTTGGGGGAAGACGCTTTGAGGCGAGCCTGCGAAGAGGGGCAATCCATGGAGATGGTATGTCACGTTTGCGGGAGCAAGTATGGATTTGAGCTTGATGAAATTTCTGGGCTGATGGAATGGGGGGAAGGTCCAGTCTGATCATTTCCGATTATCTCACTCATCTTCCGCGCACTTTTGAGAAGTCGAGTTAATTTAAAGGATATGAGTCACTATACGATGGGCGGGACGCCGATTTGGGCACGGCTCATCGATCGGTTTGGCTGGGTAGGCAAGCTAAACGCACGAGGCTACCACCAGGATGTGAAGCTCACGCCAGGCTTGAGAATCAAGGCGCTGCTGATCAACATTTTGACCGACCGGAAGGCGCTTTACCGCATCGAAGAGTTCTATCGGGATCGTGATTTGGATGTGCTTTTCGGATCTGGTGTTTTGGCCTAGGAACCTTGGGGTGGGTTTTTACTTTCTCTTGTAGTTATTCGCGATGCAAGTTAAAAGAGCAATGACAAAGGTTGAGAAAGCGATCATGATGAGAATTGCATCTTTTATTTCCATGGCCTCACCTCCTACAAAGTTCCCGAAGTAAACTTACTTCGAAAGCATATGCTCGAAGGGAAACCATGCCGAACGACCAATAAGCCGCCATGCAGCCCAAGGGCTATGGCGGTTTATTAGTATGTCCGCGCATACCTATCTCCGAATCATTATTTTGTTGCATTTTTACTTCTCTCGTCTTATACTATCATCTTGATAATGATAATCATTATCAAACAAAACGGCGATTTAGGGAAGAGCGTGAAATTTTGAGTAAAGACGACCTGGACAACCTCGGCACGGGCAAGCGTTACTATGTGTTTATTTTCCTTCTAATCGGTTTGATTGTGTTATCTGTCGTGTATTCGGTGTCCATTGGACAAGTGAACATTCCCTTTGCGCAATCGAAGGAGATTGTATTGCACTCATTGACCAATGGTATGCTGGGGTCGCTCGACAAAGTTCAAAACGACTCCTTTATAAACATTATTTTGCAGGTAAGGATGCCCCGGGTGATCTATGCGTTGTTGATCGGCATTGGACTTTCGCTGTGCGGGACGGTTATGCAGGCAGTGGTACAAAACCCGCTCGCGGACCCTTACATCCTTGGGATTTCTTCCGGCGCATCGCTGGGCGCAACCTTTGCCATATTGGTGGGATTCGGCAGTGGTGCGTATTTGGTGCAGATGGGCGTCGCTTTTGGCGCTTTTGCCGGAGCAATGTTAACCTCGATCGCCGTCCTGCTTTTATCCAGCATCGGGGGCAAAGCAACGTCCGTGAAGCTTGTTTTATCCGGTGTTGTCATCGGCGCGTTATGCGGATCGTTCTCCAGTCTGATCATTTATTTTGCCAACAATGCGGAAGGCATCAAGACGGTTACCTTTTGGTCGATGGGCAGTCTGGCCTCTTCGAGTTGGGATAGAACACCGATTATGGCCGTTGTCGTTTTGCTTGGAGCGGCGCTGTTTCTATTTCAACATCGGATCTTGAATACGATGTTGCTGGGCGACGAATCGGCAGTTACGCTGGGCATTAATTTGAGCGCGTACCGCAAATTCTACATGATTGTTGTTGCGCTGGTTACAGGAACGATGGTTGCCTATTCGGGAATGATCGGATTTGTCGGCTTGGTTGTCCCGCACATTACGAGAGGGATTTTCGGCACCGATCATAAGAGATTGATGCCGGGGACGCTGCTGCTGGGAGCGCTGTTCATGATATGGGCGGACATTCTGTCCAGAACGATCATCCACAACGTCGAACTGCCGATCGGAATCATTACCTCGGTTATCGGATCTCCTTTGTTCATCTATATGATTGTCAAGAGAGGTTACAATTTTGGGGGGTAGAAAATGGAGCTGGCTGCCAAGGGAATGGGAGTGCGAATCGGCAAAAAGGAAATTGTAAAAGATGTGTCGGTCTACGTGAAAAACAAGCAGTTTGTCGGGTTGATTGGCCCGAATGGCTGCGGGAAATCAACTTTGCTTAAGAGCATTTATAAAAGTCTGCCCCCGCAGAGAGGAGCCGTATTTCTAGATGACATAGATGTGCTGAAAAGCTCGGAAAAAAAAGGTTTCGCAAAACTTGGGCGTGGTCGGACAATTTAATGAGATCAGCTTTAACTTGACTGTGCAGCAGATGGTGATGCTGGGAAGAACGCCGCACAAGAAATTGCTGGAGTCCGATAATCAAGAGGATTTTGCCATTGTGGAGGCAGCCTTAGCCAGAACCAACTTACTTGAATATAAGCATCGCGGCTATTTATCGTTATCCGGCGGGGAGAAACAAAGGGTTATTCTGGCCAGAACCATTGCGCAGCAGCCGAAATTCATGATTTTGGATGAACCGACCAACCATCTGGATATCCGTTACCAGATTGAGATTTTATCGATCGTCAAACAGCTGAACATCGGCGTCTTGGCCGCACTCCATGATTTGGAGATGGCCGCCCAATACTGCGACTACGTGTACGCGATGAAAGACGGGGAAGTTTACGCGCACGGGACGCCCGAAGAAGTGTTGACCTCGACTACTATTGAAACCCTATACCAAATAAAATGCCAAACCTTCACCAATCCGGTTACGAATGGAATTGGTTTTGCTTATGGCTTATAAGGAGAACAGGATGAAAAAGACGTTATTATTCGGTACGGCTTTGTCTGTTGCGCTGCTCTTGATCGGTTGTGGAAGCTCGGATCCCCAGACCTCGGAGAAATCCGAGACGCAAGCGAATTATCCGCTGACGATTCAAAACTATTCCAGAACAGAGGAAGGAGCAAGCTGGGAGAAGAAAGATCAAGTATTCGACCGTGCTCCCGAAAGAATCATGGCCAATACGCGCCCGGCGGCAGAACTATTGCTGCATCTGGGCCTTGGCGACAAAATCGTTGGAGTGGGAGCCAACTTCGGGGTGCCCGACCCGTCGGTAGCGGAACAATATGCGAAATTGAACATCCTGAGCGATGAATATGTCGGGAAAGAAGTCACCCTGGGCACCAATCCGGATTTGGTTTTTGGCCGAAGCGGGTTATTCGCGGATGCGGAATGGGGAGTAGGGACGGTAGATGCGCTCAATGGCATGAAAATCAAAACGTATGTGCTGGAGTCCTCGATTACAGGCGGAACCTATGACTCGATATATAAAGAT
>JAEZZE010000109.1 GCA_023418755.1 Bacillota bacterium
GCGCCGGTGTTCGTCGTCGTCGTCGTGATCGCCTTCGGCGCTAACTACGTACAGATAGGCTGGTTGTTTACGACCGAGCCGCTCAAGGCGAAGTTCAACAAGCTGAATCCGATCAACGGCTTCAAAAACCTGTTCGGAATGCGTTCGGTGATCGAATTTCTGAAGAGCGGGCTAAAGCTTCTCTGCGTCTCGGTCATCGTGTTCACGGTGCTGTGGTCGGAGAAAAAGCGATTGCTCGATTTGGCTCATTTGCCCGTGCAGGACATTTTCGCTTTCGTTACGAGCCTGACGGTTCGGCTTGGCCTGTTTATCGCGGTGCTCCTGTTTATTTTGGCGATCGGCGATTTTATGTATCAGCGTTACGAATACGAGAAAAACCTGCGAATGAGCAAGCAAGACATCAAGGACGAATACAAGAATGCGGAAGGCGATCCGCTCGTCAAGGGGAAGATCAAAGAACGCCAACGCAGAATGGCGCTCATGCGGATGATGCAGGAAGTGCCGAGCGCGGACGTCGTCATTACGAACCCGACCCACTTCGCGGTCGCGCTGAAATACGATGCGGAGAAGATGGACGCTCCGACGGTAGTGGCCAAGGGCCAAGATTACCTGGCTTTGAGAATCAGGGAAATCGCGAAGCAAAACGAAGTCATAACGATGGAAAACAAGCCGCTCGCCCGCGCGCTTTACGAGAGAACGGAAGTGGGACAAAGCGTTCCCGGCGATCTGTTCCAGGCGGTCGCGGAAGTGCTGGCATACGTATACCGGCTCAAAGGCCGGAGATAAGGCGAAGCGAGACCAGAGGATGCTTTGAACGACCTCTATATTGGAGCGGGGTGGCGTCATGAAAGTAAGAGACCTGAGCATATTGATCGGCGTCATCGGCATCGTCTTGATGATGGTCGTTCCGATTCCCAAAGGACTGCTGGACGTCCTGCTCATCATCAACATATCGATCGCCATCATGATCTTGTTGATCGCGATGAACACCCGGGATGCGCTGCATTTCTCCATTTTCCCGACGATGCTGCTCATCACGACCGTGTTCCGGCTGGCGCTTAACGTCTCGACGACAAGGCTGATTTTGTCCCAAGCGGACGCGGGCCACGTCGTCGAGACGTTCGGCCGCTTCGTGGCCGGGGGACAGCTGGCCGTCGGCTTCGTCGTGTTCCTCATTCTGGTCGTCGTGCAATTCATCGTCATCACCAAGGGCTCCGAGCGGGTCGCCGAAGTCGGGGCGAGATTTACGCTCGACGCGATGCCCGGCAAGCAGATGAGCATCGACGCGGATTTGAACGCCGGGCTGATCAACGAGCAGCAGGCGCGCGAACGCCGCGAGAAGATCGAGAAGGAAGCGGATTTCTACGGCGCCATGGACGGCGCGAGCAAATTCGTCAAAGGGGACGCGATCGCTTCGATCATCATCGTCCTCATCAACCTGATCGCGGGCTTCGTCGTCGGCATGGCGATACACGGCATGGACGTGATGACGGCGCTGGAGACCTACTCGGTCCTGTCGATCGGCGACGGACTCGTCAGCCAGATTCCGGCCTTGCTGATCAGTACGGCAGCCGGCATCATCGTCACGAGAGCCGCCTCCGACGGCAATATGGCCGACGATATGAGCAAGCAGCTGCTTCGATATCCGAGACTATTGTACATCGTCGCGGGAACGGTGGCGTTGCTCGGGTTCGCCACTCCGATTCCGCTCATTAGCACGCTCCCTTACGCCGCGATTCTGGGATTCGCCGGGTACCGTCTTCAGACGAACCTGAACCGGGAGCAGCAGGAGGCGGAAATGCTCGTCGAGGAGAAGGAGATCGAGGAGGTCCGAAGTCCCGAGAGCGTCATCAGCCTGCTGCAGGTCGATCCGATCGAATTCGAGTTCGGGTACGGGCTCATCCCGCTGGCGGATACGCAGCAGGGCGGGGATTTGCTCGACAGAATCATCATGATTCGGCGCCAATGCGCGCTTGAAATGGGACTTATTGTCCCCGTCATCCGAATTCGCGACAATATTCAACTAAAACCGAACGAATATGTCATAAAAATGAAAGGAAATACGGTGGCCCGCGGCGAATTACTCATACATCACTATCTGGCCATGAGTCCCGGGTTCGATGACGATTCCGTTACGGGTATCGAGACCCAGGAGCCCGCGTTCGGCTTACCGGCCCTTTGGATCGACGAAGCGACGAAGGAAAGAGCCGAGATGGCCGGATATACGGTCGTCGATCCGCCGTCCGTCGTCGCGACCCACCTGACGGAAGTGATCAAGAAGTACGCGCACGAGCTGATCGGCCGCCAGGAGACGAAGGCGCTCATCGACAGCGTCAAGGAGACGTATCCGGCGCTCGTCGAGGAGCTCATTCCGTCGATTCTCGGCGTGGGGGACGTGCAGAAAGTGCTGTCCAAGCTGCTCAAGGAGAAAATCTCGATCCGGGATCTCGTCACGATCTTCGAGACGCTGGCCGATTACGGCAAGTACACGAAAGATCCGGACGTGCTGACGGAATACGCCAGACAGAGCTTGTCCAGGCAGATCACGCAGCAGTACGCGACGTCGGCGGAGCCGCTCAAAGTCATTACGGTCAGCCCGGCCGTCGAGAAGAAGATCGCCGAAGCGGTTCAGCAGTCCGACCAAGGCAGCTATCTGGCTTTGGATCCGGCGTCCTCCCAGGCGATCTATCAACGGCTGACGGAGCAGGTGAACCGCCTCGTGCAGGCGGGACAGCAGCCGATCGTTCTGACCTCTCCGACGATCCGAATGTATTTGCGGCAGCTGCTGGAGAGAAGCCTGCAAGACATTCCTGTCATTTCGTACAGCGAATTGGAGCCTAGCATCGAAGTGCAAAGCGTTGGGGTGGTGAGCGCATGAAGGTCAAACGATACATAGTCGACGACGTGCCCGAGGCGGTGCAGATGATTCGCGCCGAGCTCGGCTCCGACGCCGTTATTTTGAATACGAAAGAAATCCGCGTAGGCGGATTTCTTGGCATGTTCCGCCAAAAACGGATGGAAGTGATCGCGGCCGTCGACGAGACGGCCCGCAAAGCCCCGGCGCGGACGGCGATGCCGTCCAGATTGCCAGAGAAGCCGCCGGCGGCGATACCGAAGGAGAACCTTGCTCCGTTCCCGGGGAACGAACCCGCCGCGGCGCCGATTCCTTCGAGCGCCATCCGGGAGAGATATACGCAGCCGCCGTTCTCGGACAGCGGCAGGCAGCCGATCGGCAGTCCCCTTCCCGTTGCCGCGAAGGAGCCTCCGGCCGATCCTCTTCCGCGGATCGAACGGCATCTCCCGTCCGAACCGCCGCCTCGCTTCGAATCTCCGGATGCGGGCCCGGGGCAACCGAGCAGCGATCCGCTGGAGCGGCTGAGATCGGGAATCGCGGACCGGCTCCGGTCGGACGCGCTTTCGGCCGGCGAGCCGCAGGCCGATACGCTCCGCGAAAGCGAACCGCGGGACGAGACGTCCGTCGTGCTCGAGGAGCTCCGTTCTCTCCGGGAGATGATGACGAGAATGACCAGGCAACCGACGCAACCGGCGTCCCGCGCCATTCCCGAGTCCGTGTTGAAGTGGTGCAAACGTCTGGCCGCGCAGGGGATCGAGCCCGCCTACGTCGAGCAATTCGCGGAAGCGGCCGCCGCCGATCTGAAGGAAGGCGGAGAGGAGGGGCGGGACGCCTACGAAGCCGCGCGCGACGTTCTGCTCGGCTGGCTGAACGAAGCCAAGGGAGACGGTATCGCCGAGGAGACGCGCATCGTTCATTTCGTCGGCCCGACGGGCGTCGGCAAGACGACGACGATCGCCAAGCTGGCGGCCGACCAGGCGTTCAGCCGACGGCGCAGCGTCGGATTCATTACGGCGGACACCTACCGGATCGCCGCCGTGGATCAACTGAGAACGTACGCGGACATTTTGAACGTGCCTCTCGAAGTCGTGTTTTCGCCCGGGGAATTAACGCGGGCTTACCATAAATTAAACGATCGCGACCTGTTGTTCATGGACACCGCGGGCCGGAATTACCGCAACGAGCTGTTCGTATCCGAAGTGAACAGCCTTCTCTCGCCG
>JAEZZE010000110.1 GCA_023418755.1 Bacillota bacterium
AATTACGAAGACGAACACGACGCCGAAGACCGACAGGAAGATCGACAGCTTCTGCAGGAGGGAAGTCGCTTCTTTCAAAAACACGGAGGCAAAGGCCATCGTGACGACCGGGGTGAACGCGTACAAAATGCCTCCTTCCGCCGAGGTGGCATGCTGCAAGCCATATGCTTGAAGCGTAAAAAAGCCAAGCGGGTACATCGCGGCCAATAACAGCACTTTATACAGCGGCTTGCCGCGGTAAGCGACCTTGACCCAGCCGAGCGCCACCGGAACGGACATGACCAGGAACGAAGCGGCAAACCGGAAGGCCAGCGTGTCGAGCGGACCTGCGTGCTCGAGCGCGACCTTGGAAAATAAAAAGGACAGTCCGATGATTGTCGCGTTAAGTACGGCGAAAAAATACGAAAGCTTCAACTCTTTGCGATTCATGGTTCCCTCATCCTCTCAACGAACGGCAGGCACTCGCGCTCTTGACCGCTGCATTGAAGATAAAGGAGAAACGCGATCCGTACAACGCCAATTTGCTTCAACTGTATCGGTACAGTTGGGGCTGACGTATCGTATAATCATTTAGAAATGAATCCGAGACCGGGAGAATGGAAGGGGAAAAGAGTGAAAAAGTATTTTACGGTTCTAACCGATATGGAGAACAAGATTCGGGAGAGAAAGTACGTTCCCGGGCAAAAGCTGCCTTCCGTTCGCAGCGCCGCGGAATCGTACGGATGCAGCGTTAGCACGATTACGCGCGCGTACGCGGAGCTGGAAAAGCGTCACGCCGTGTATTCCGTCCCGCAAAGCGGCTTTTACGTGGTCGAGAAATCGGGAGACTGGCGCGACAAGAGAGAGGGCACGGCGATCGATTTCGCCACGGTTTTGCCGGACGTGGACGCGTTTCCTTACGTGGATTTTCAACATTGCCTGAACAAGGCGATCGATATTTACAAGTACGATTTGTTTACCTACGGCGATCCGAAAGGGCTGGAGTCCTTGCGCCGGACGCTGGCGTCCCATCTGGCCGAGGATCAAGTGTTTGCCAAGCCGGAGCGAATCATCGTCACTCCGGGCGCGTATCAGGCCATGGAGATTATGGCGAGAATGCCGTTTCCGAACGGCAAAAAGACGGTTCTGGTCGAACAGCCGAGCTACGACGGCTACTTGCGGCTGTTGGAGACGGAAGGCATACCGGTGACCGGCATCGCGCGTACGGGCGCGGGGATCGATATGTCGGAATTGGAGCGGAAGTTCGGAAGCGAAGACATTAAATTTTTCTACACGATGTCCCGGTTCCACAATCCGCTCGGCACCTCCTATAGCGCGGAAGAGAGAAAAGCGATCGCCAGATTGGCCGGCAAATACGACGTGTACGTCCTGGAGGACGATTATATGGCGGACCTGGGCGCGGAGCGGAGATTCGACCCCATCTACGCTTACGATACGAGCTCGCGCGTCGTGTACGTGAAAAGCTTCTCCAAAATCATTTTCCCGGGGTTAAGGCTGGGCGCGATCGTCTTGCCGGAACCGCTGCTCAAGACGTTCGAGGCCTTCAAGCCCTACCCCGACACGTCGCTGCTGTCCCAAGCGGCGCTCGAAGTGTATATCAAAAACGGCATGTACGAGCGGCACAAGCATAAAATACGCAGCCTATACGCATCGCGCATGAAGGCCTTGAACGATTCGGTGAAAAGGTACAACGAAGCGGGCGCGATCGAAGTGCCGGACATCCGTTCGTGCATCTACATGCCTTTCATGCTGAAGCCGACGGTCAACGCGGACCGGCTGATCAAGAGGCTTGCGGACAGGAATATCAACGTCGTCTCTAGCCATGCGTATTATTTGTCGGGCTATTTGGACCGGGAGAAGTTTTTGCGGATCAGCGTTTCGCAAACGCAGCCGGAACGAATCGACGAAGGAGTCAGGGCGATCATCGAGGAAATCGCGCGCGGAGGCGGGGGGTAGACGGCCGTGCCCGCGGGCTCTGAAAGCTTCGGCCCCTCCCTCTTCGAGAATAATTGTTAAATGTTGTATGATAGATATAGGTTCATCGCGTCGTCGGCGGGGCGCTATTCTGGAAAAGGGAGCATGCATAGATGACTAAAGCCTACGAAATCTGGATCGGCGCCTACGGCGCCAAAAACGAGGTCGGCATCACGAGAGCGGAGCTGCTGACGGAATCGGCGGAATTGGCGAAGACGGCCGAGTACGGCAATATCGAAAACGCGTCGTTCCTGCGCGTGAACAAGCGGGGAACCCGGCTTTACGCGGTCAGCGAGACGGCCGAGCATATCGATGCCGACGGCGACAAGGCGGAGGGCGGCCAGCTCGCCTCGTTCCCGATCGACGCGGACACCCGCAAGCTCGGGCCGGGCCAGTACCATCCGACCCATGGCGCCCATCCTTGCCATCTGTCGCTTACGCCGACGGAAGATTGGCTGGCCGTCTCCAACTACAGCGGAGAATCGGCTATGCTGTATCCGGTCCGCGCGGACGAGCGTCCGGGGCCTCCGTCGATTCGCTTCCGGCATACCGGTTCGGGGCCGAATCCGAATCGGCAGCAGGGCCCGCACCCGCATTCCGCGACTTTCAGCCCGGACGGGCAGTATTTGCTCGTGGCGGATTTGGGCATGGACAAAATCATGATATACGTCCGCGACGCGGAAGGCAGCGAATGGGTCGCGCACGACGCCGCTTCGCTGGAGCCGGGCGCGGGTCCGCGCCATCTCGCTTTCCATCCGTCCGGCAAGTCCGTCTACGCCGTTAACGAGCTGGACAGCACGGTTACCCGGTTCGCGTACGAGTCCGGCAAGCTGACGCGGCAGGAAAGCCTGTCCACGCTTCCGCCGTCCTTTACGGGAGAGAGCTGGTGCGCGGAGATCGTCGCTTCCCCGGACGGACGCTTCGTGTACGCTTCCAACCGCGGACACGACAGCATCGCCGTCTTTGCGATCGACGAGCGGTCGGGCGCGCTGAGCGCCGCCGGACACGTCTCCACGCGAGGCAAAACGCCGAGAAATTTCGCGCTGTCTCCGGACGGGCAATGGCTCGTCGCGGCCAACCAGGACTCGGATTCGGTCGTCCTCTTCCGCATCGAGCCGCAATCCGGACTGCCCGCGTACGCGGGAACGGAGCTGGCGGTAACCAAGCCGGTGTGCGTCGTCATCCGGTAAGGTACCCGGTTCTAATTTATGTCCCATGCCCATAGGCTAGTCTTAAAGTAAGTGTTCAAAAAGTTCGGTTTTCAGCACCGAGAAGGTTGGATGAAGCTAGGGAATGAGGAGCGGAGCGTAGTGGAAGCTACGTGAGCACCGGAATAACCGGCTGAATCCAAGATTCGATGTCGAGTCTGCTTCCTAGGATGCTTCGTGATCAAAATCGGACTTTTTGAACTACCTCTTAAAGAGGCATGGGAGGGAGCTCCATGGAGCATATGAAGGGAGCCAAGCATCAAGAAGTTCGGATGCTGAACCGCAAGGCGCTGGATATCACGGGCGTCAGCAACGTGGACAGCTTCGATAACGAGGAATTTCTGCTGGAGACGGAATGCGGCTTTTTGACCGTTCGCGGGCAAAACCTGCATATGAAAAACCTAAGCTTGGATCAGGGGCTCGTCTCGATCGAAGGAACGATCCATTCCTTGATCTACCTGGACGGCAGCGCGGCGGGAACGAAATCCAAAGGGCTGTTCGGGAAGTTGTTCAAGTGAGCGCGGCGGCGCAGGGCATGACGATCGCCACGATGATGCTGTGCGGGCTGGCCATGGGACTGGCGTTCGACGTCTACCGGGTGGCCTCTCACCGGTTTCACGTAGCGCGCTGGATTCTCCCCGCTTTGGATGCGGCCTATTGGGCTGCCGCCACCTTGGGCGTGTTCGCGGTGCTGTTGACCAGCAATCAAGGCGAAGTGCGGATGTACGTATTCCTGGGCCTCGGCATTGGCGTTACCGGTTATTTCGGCCTGTTTAGCCCGTGGGTGGTTCGGATTGCCGGCAAATTGATCGATGCGCTGAAAACGTTGGCCCTGTTTGCATGGAAGCTTGTCAGAATACTGCTGGTCGTTCCCGTGTTTTGGGTTGTCCGATTGTTGGCCAAGCTTCTGGATATTCTGTTTATCGTGACGGCTGCCGCGCTGCTATGGACGGGCAAGCTGCTGCTCGGACCGTTCGGCGCGCTCGGACGCCGGCTGTGGGCCGCGCTTCTGCCCGTTAGACGGAGATTCGCGCCGGCCGTGAACGCATATCGGAGGTTTCGGGAGAGATTAAGGCAGATTAGGGACATTTTCCGTAAAAAAAGCTAGCGTTCGCATCGCGTTCGTGTTCCTTTGGTTCGACAACGTTCTTGCCGGAATTGAATCCGAAGAAGGATACTTCTCCTTAACCATAGTATGCTATAATGGTCGCGTCGCTCTCTTTAAAGAGGTTGTTCAAAAAATCCGATTTTGATCACGAAGCGGTTCGGGAAGCGGATTCGACGTCGAATCTTGAATTCAGCCGGTTCTTCCGGTGCTCACGTAGCTTCTGCTACGCTTTACGATCGTTCCTCATCACCGGTCTTCATCCAACCTTCTCGGTGCTGAAAACCGGACTTTTTGAACACTTACTTAACGGGGCGCAAGCTTGCTTGGGGAAAGGAGGCGTCGGATTGTCTTCGCGTACAATGGCCGCGACCCCCGCGGCGACGGGCGCGCGCAGAAGGTTGAAGTTGCTGCTGTTTGTCGTCATTTTATTTCTCAGCTGGGCGGGCTACGTATGGATCACCCAATCCGGACAGATCAACGATCGGTCGTTTCAATTGGAAGAAGTCAATCGCAAGCTCGCCGACGCCCAAGCGAAGAACGAGGAACTTCAGCTTCAGATCGCACGCCTGAACGACGATGAATATATCGGGCAGCTTGCCCGCAAAGAACACGGACTCGGCCTTCCCGGAGAAGTGCCGATCAAGACCAAATAACTTCCCGAATAAGCCTCCCGGGTGGTCTAACGTCTGTTGACCTTGCTTCCGCTTGTCGTTTATAATTTGCATAACCGGACGTATATCGTCCGGGCATACTCAGGTTCAGGGAGGAACATCGGTTTTTATGGCCATCGAAGTGGGAACCAAACTGGAGGGCAAGGTTACCGGCATTACGCATTTCGGAGCATTCGTGGATTTGACGGGCGGCGTTACGGGGCTCGTTCATATTTCCGAGATTGCGGACAGCTATGTGAAAGACGTGCACGAGCACTTGAAGATTAATGACATGGTCAAGGTCAAGGTCATTAACGTGGACAAGGACGGCAAGATCGGACTGTCCATTCGCCAAGCCGTGGACAAACCGCCGGAACAGCAATACTCGCAACAATCTCAACAACGCGGACCCCGCGATCGCGGCGGTCGTCCCTCCAAACCGGGCGGTTTCGGAAGGTCTCCCTCTTTTGATGACAAATTGTCTCGCTTTCTCAAGGACAGCGAAGAGCGAATGTCTTCTCTTAAGAAAAGCACCGAATCCAAACGTGGCGGACGCGGCGGACGTCGTTCGTAAGATATAAGCAATATTAATTTAATCTAGCCGGACCTCGGGGTCCGGCTTTGCTGTGTCCGGGGAACCCGCTCCCGCATCCTTCGCGCCCATCCGGCAATCGCGCGCGGTTCGCGTCTGCGGGCGGGCGGCACATAGCGCCATCCTCCGTCGGATGAGCGCGTATTTTTGCTGTCGCAATTCAAGGGAATACCGGGAAGCCGACCGCCGCGAACCGCGGGCAGGCCTATGGGGGCCGACGGTTTCGCCGATTCGCGCGACCCGTCGCCAAAGCCCCTCCGATTCTGTCGGAAAAAACTTTTTGCCCGGCAACCGTTTCTGACAAACTTCATGAAAGCCCCCGCCTATAATTAAGGGCACAATTCAATCTGGTGAATGGGGTGTGCATCATGGACAAGCCGTCCGTCGTTCCTTTCGTCCCCCGCATGGGGACGGGACCTTCCGCGGCTCCCGATCAAGGGGGCAAAAGCCTATTCAAGAAGCGGAGACGTTCCGCGCAATCATCCGGGGGGGCAACCCGCGAATCTTCCTTGCTGCTCAGATGGGGGGCGGCCGTCAAAGAGCGGCAGTGGGTTCTTCTGATTATCGCGGCGGGGTTTCTGCTCGGGAGGGCGGCCATGCTGGAGGGAATCGCTCCGTTCGCGGCGGCGTACTTCGGGGTCGTGCTGTATTTGAGAAGGGACATGGCCTTCTGGGCGATGCTTTCCCTGACGGCGGGCAGCTTCTGGGCGCTCGATCCGATGCCGGCGGTCATCTGCGCGGAGATCGGCGTGATCTATGTTCTATATCGCGCCATGGCGATCTACGAGAAAGCGGAGCTGTCCCAAGCG
>JAEZZE010000121.1 GCA_023418755.1 Bacillota bacterium
GCCATCACCTGTCTGCCCATCGGAACGTTGTACGCTCCGAAAATGTGCACCCAGGTTTGCATAGCCTGAATGGCCAGGCCCACTCCGATCGTGTCCTTCTGCCCATTGCCGTCCGGATCGTCGTTGACGAATGCTTTGAGCGCCGTCTCATACTCGTCAAGCGTAGTCGGCACGGGTAAATTCAGCTTATCCAGCCAGTCCTTTCGAATCGCCAAGGCGTTGCCGCTGGCAAAGCCTTCCGGAATCCCGTAGATCTGTCCGTCGACGTAAGCGCCGCCCTTCAGATCGTCCCCTCTGTTCGCCGTGATGTTGGGGCCGTGCTTCTCGAGCAGTTCATTCAAAGGAAGGATCGCTTTGTTGTCGATCAACTCCTTGATCTTCGTGGCGTTAACGACGAAGATGTCCGGCGCATCGTTGGAAACGAGCAGCGTGTTCAGTCGCTTCTCGTAATCGTCGACGGAGACGGTTTGCACCTGAAGATTGATCCCCGATTGTTTGCGGATTTCCTGAATGACCGGATTGTCCTCGGGAAAATCAGTCGCCTTGTTCATCAATGCCGTCACTACCGGAGCATCCTTCGGACTTTCGCTTGAATTTCCTTTGTTCGATGCCGGCTCGTTCTTCGCGCACGCAGCCGTAAGCAACGCAACGATCAACCAAACAATGATACCGCGAGTCGCCGTTCCGGATTTCATTCCTGTGAACATATAGCCCCTCCTCAATCGTCTCGTAAGCGATTTTTTTCAACTGCCATTTGCGGACTTACCCTTTCACCGAGCCGATAAGCACCCCCTTGACGAAGTACTTTTGCAGGAACGGATAGATCAGCAGCATCGGCAGCATCGTTGCGATGATGGTCGCCATCTTGACCGATTCCTCCGAAATGTTGGCGATCGTCATCGAATCGTTCATGGAACGGGTGGACTCCGTAGCGCTGAAGCTCATCATCGATCTCAGGAAAATCGTCAGTATCTGCTTGTCCTGAGAGTGAAGATAGAGCACGGCGTCAAAATACGAATTCCAGTGCCATACGCCGTAAAACAGCGAGATCGCCGCGATCACCGGCATCGAAACCGGCAAAATGATGGAAAACAACGTGCGCAGCGGCGTGGCGCCGTCCATGTTGGCCGACTCCTCCAGCTCCGGCGGGAGACCTTGAAAGTAATTTTTCATAATGAAGAAGTTCCATGCGCTAATTGCCGACGGGACGATTAGCGCCCACAGCGAATTCACGAGACCCAGATTGTTGACTAGCAGGTAGGTCGGAATCATGCCGCCGTTAAAAAGCATCGTAAAGAAAATCAGCAGCGTGATCGGCGTTCTCCCCATAAATCTGCGGATCGACAAGGGGTACGCCAGCATGGCCGTCAGCGTTACGTTGATCAACGTCCCGACGAACAGCCGGAACAAAGAGTTGGAATACGCATGGAAGATGGAAGAATTGCGAAACAGCATTTCATAGGAATCGAGCGCAAAGCCGCGCGGCAGCAGGAACAGTCCTCCCCCCATGGCCAGCTTCGGATCGCTGACGGAGTACATCAGAACGTGCCAAAACGGGTACAGCGTTGCGACCGTGATCAGGCTCAGAAGAAAATACAGCAATCCGAGCCCCCAACGGACAGGTTGTCTCCTTCTCACCTCTTGTTCCCCCTCTCAAGCGAAAACGCCTTTGGCATCCTCTAGACGCAAAATCGAGTTTTTGTCGGAGGTGATTCAGAAAAGTATAGCGAATATACTTTCCGAATCCCTAAATAAAGCCGCTGTCCCGATCGATCTTCTTCGCCGTATAGTTGGTGAGCAGCACGAGCGTCAGCCCCACCAACGACTTGAACAGACCCGAAGCCGTCGCCAGATCGTACTTCGCGTTCTCGAACGCCAGCTTGAACAAATATGTATCCAAAATTTCTCCGACCTGGTAGACGGCCGGGTTGTACAGCGCGTATACCTGCTCCAATCCTACGTTCAGAAAATTGCCGACATGGAATATTAGCAAAATGACGATTGTCGTCCGCAGCCCCGGCAGCGTGATATGCCAGAGCTGGCGCCATTTGCTCGCTCCGTCCACCTTGGCCGCTTCGTAGAGGGAAGGGTCGATCGTGACGATCGTGGCCAAATACAGGATCGTTCCGAACCCCGCTTCCTTCCAGATGCTCGAGGCGATCAGTATGCTTCGGAAATATTCGACGCTGCCCATCAGATTGATCACCGCTCCGTCATGGCCTAACCATTCGGCCGCTTCCCTGACGATGCCGGTCGTCGGCGATAGTATGGCGTACAGAATGCCGCCGATGACGATCCAGGAAACGAAGTGAGGCAAATAAATGACGGTTTGCACGAATTTCTTGAACGGAGCATGCACCACTTCATTGATCAGAATGGCCAGAACGATCGGTGCGGGAAAGACGAAGATCAACTGATAGAATCCGATGATTACCGTATTGAGTAGTGCCCTTCTGAACCCGGACATCTCGAACAAGGTCTGAAAATTGGCGAATCCGATCCAATCGCTGGCGAAAATGCCCTGATAAATGTTGTAGTCCTTAAACGCGACAACCAAGCCGTACATCGGTCCGTAATGAAAGACGAGAAAAAACAGAATGCCCGGCAAGGCCATCAAATAAATCAGCTTATCCTTCCGGATCGCGGCGAGCCTCGGCAGCCAAGCGGACTCCTCGCGACGCTTCAGTGTTCCGGTAGAACCCTTCAACCCGGCTCCCCCTTTCAACTTTGCTGTTACTGGACTCCGTTGACGCTTAGACCCAAGGATCGGGTGGTCGGAAGCGGAGAGGCGATCTTATAAGGCTCCACCAGCCATAGCGTGAATCCGTAAGGCTCCAGCACGCTCCGGATGTCGATTCCCTGCTCCGGCCCCTTCACCCATTCGTTCCAACGATCGGTCAGCCCCAGCTCGGTGCAGGCCGGTCCGGTCAGCCGGTTGTTGTTCAGCGCGTCGACCCGGTATTCCGTAATCGTCACATGGTCCTGGCGGATATGGCGCAGCATCAGATCGACGGCTGCAGGCTTATCGGTCGGATTCGTCGCCAGCAGCGCATACCCGGTTTCGTCCCCCGTGGCCGCGATCTGGTGTTGGTGCTCCCCCTGCATCTCCAGTTCGTTCTTCTTCAGCATGCTCAGCATGCGCATCGCGTTGCCGTTGGGCGTGGAGGCGTATTGCCCGTTCTCCAGCAGCAAGTATTGGGTGAACGACATCTGGTAGGACGGGTTGTGGAACGTGCACCAAGGAAAAATACGCATGCCCGGCAATTGAGCGGACAGGATCATCGCCGATAGCACCCCGGACGCGTTCCTAAGGCTGTCCGTCCAAATTCCCGTCGTCTGAGTAAATCCGTATTCATCGACGAAAATCGGAAGCTCCGGCAGGCCGAGTTCCTTGATCCACGCCCGGTGCATCTCGTAAAACACCTTTAACCGCCTCGGATGTCCGTTGTAATCGTGCATGGAATAATAATCGATTTGCCGATTCTCGTCGCGGTCGTTGGCCAATTGCTGCAAAAACTCGCGCCACAGATGAGGCCGGTCCATGACGGCGTTGATGGCGGAGCCGCCGATCAGCAGCGGAAGGGCATAAGCATGGCGTTCGTTCAGCCTTTTTACCGCCCGATAGGTGCATGCGTACAGCTTGTAATAGTGCTCCGTATCGATTCCGCCAAAGCAATCGTAGTCGCTCTCGTTGCAGGGCTCGATATAGCGAATGTTGGGATACAGGTTTTTGTAGTATTCGATCACTTTCTCGACGACCTCTTCATATTTGTCCAGCGACACGATTCCGCGCTGCGTTTCTTTCTCGTATCTGCGCAGATTGAGCAAAATCTCGTCGCTTGTCTCGCTGTGGGCGGACAAATAGTCCCGGACGTTCACCTCGGACGGCACCGTGGAGCCCCAATCGTACTCATGGTGCAGCGAATCGTCCTGATAGCGGTTGACTCCGATTCGATAATTCCAGAAATACTCGTCCGTGCGGTAGTCCCACACCTCGTCGAGCGTTACCCAGCAGCGCATAATCCGCGGGCGTCCGTGCTTCTCCGCCCAGAATGCCGGAAAATCGGCCGGCGGCGTGTAGCGCAGCGTCGAGTTTTGATACCGTTCCATACGCGGCCATTCTCTTAACGTCTTCGATGAATCGATTTGTACTTTTGCCATAATCATTCTCCTACTCGGGAAACGGTGGTCCAGAACCGCGCGCTTTCCCCTTTTTTTAATCGAGTATAGCCGTCCGTACGGTTCAGCCCGTTGACCGGTCCGCTTTGCGGTTCGACGCACAGGAAGCCTTTGCCGCCTCCGCCGTTGAACAGCACCCACTGCGTGAAATTGTTCGACATGCCGTAGCTGAAGTCGCCGATTCTCGCCCGCTGCCCGATCGCCGTGTAGAATCCGGAGATCGGCTCGTCGCCTGTCCCGCATCCTTGCCGATATTCCCGTTCCCTATCGTTAAGCTCCACCAAAACTCCCGTCGGCAAATGCCGGCCGTCGGTTTCCCACCGCCGCCCGATCGGCACGCTGAACGTCGCCGGCTCGACAAAGGCGGTATGAATGCCCAGCATGACGGGCATATCGGAATCCGCCGTATTCGCGATGACAATCTCCTGCCGAAAACCCCGTCCGTCCAGCGAAACGGCGACCGTCATCCGGAAGGCGAACGGGTAGCGTTCCCCTCGGTTTTCATACTCGCACACCGCTTCGTTCCCGCTTGCGCGCACGACCGTGAACGGAGCGTTCGCCATAAAGCCGTGAATGTGATTGCCGTGCCGCGGCTCGTTCTGTTGCAGCCGGTAAGTCCGACCGTCGAAAGCAAACGCTCCATCCTCGACCCGGTTGGGCGGTACGAGCAGGGGCATGCCGTATAGGTGCGGAGCCTCTTTAAGCTCGCGCGCGTGAGCCGGCCAGCGCAAAATGTCCTGCTCCTTGTAGCGAAGACGAACGGTATTGGCGCCGAAGCCGGGCCAAATCGTCGCGCTCCAGCGCCCCGATGCCAGATGCAGGCTGTTTTCCGGCATCATCGCTCACGCCCCGCGGTTATACGCGCTACTTCCCGATCAGCCTTTGAACGCATACGTCCTCATCCCCTTGACTTGGGTTCTAATGCGAAACAAACCGCCGGACAGGGGGTACTGCCGCAGCGTCCGTTCGTCCAGTCGGATTCTGGCGGTCGTGACGTAGAGTTCCCGTCCGTCCGGTCCGCCGAATGCGCAGGAGGTAACTCGCGGGGCCGGCACGGGAATCGATTCGAGCATTTCCCCGGTGAGGGGATTCCATCTCGATACTTGGCCGCCGTCCCAATGGGCGATCCACAGCATCCCCTCTTCGTCCGTCGTCATCCCGTCGGGTACGCCCTGCCCTTCGCGGAACCGAACGACGGCACGCGGGCGATCGATGCTCCCCGAGACCGGATCGTAATCGAATTCGGTCACTTCCTTCGTCGGAGAATCGATCCAGTACATGCTCCTGTGATCCGGACTCCATCCCAGGCCGTTGGATACGCTTACGCCGGTCTTCACGGCCTCGAGAGAGCCGTCCGCATTCAGACGATACAACGCGCCCGCTTCCTTCTCCCCGCCCATGTTCAGCGTCCCTGCCCACAGACGTCCCGCCGGATCGCATTTCCCGTCGTTAAATCGGTTGTCGGACCGTTCCTCCAGCTTCGCGCGGCATTGCAGCCGGCAGGTCCGCAAATCCAGTTCATAAATGCCGTCCTGCAGCGCTAGGATAACGCTTTCGGACGATCTTGGCGCCACCGTTCCGATTTGCTGCTCCAGTTGAATGGTTCTATTCAGCCCCTTGGCGGGATCGAAGAAGTGCAATTTTTTCTCCGGGATATCCACCCACCATAAGCCGTTTAATGCTTCATCCCAGCACGGCCCTTCGCCGAGAGTCGCCTGCGCGTCCAATACCAGTTCCAGCTTCGCTCGCCCCCTTATATAATATACAATAATTGAAATTGTGTTATTTTATTTAGGATTATATACAATCTTAATTTTGATGTCAACGCTTTCTTTTTTGTGATCCTCTTGGCTATAACGTCTTTGTCCGGCGCAACAAAAACGGCCCCTGCCGAAAGGGCAGGAGCCGTTGAGATGAAAATGGCAGATTCGATTTAGTCGCGAGGCAGCTCGACGGACACTTCGCGACCGGATTCGGCCGAACGAAGGACGCCGTCGATGATCGCCTGCTGGATCAAGATTTGCTCGCCCGGAATCGGAGCCGGACGCCCGTCGCGCACCGCCTCCGCGAAATCGCGGACCTTCTCGTCGAACAGATTCAGCTTATGTTCGATAAGCGGAATCGGCGTTTGCGTATGGCTGCCGTATTCGTCGTGATACAGGGTGATCGAACCGACGGAGCCGTCCCATACGCCCGACCACGGACCGGTGCCTGCAGACGTAATCTTGAGACCCGCGTCGGTGCCGAGGAACATCGTCGCGCCGAGCGTATCCATATGCATCGCCCAGGAAATTTTAAACTGCAGCACGAGATCGTTCTCGAAGCGAACCATCGCCACGCCGAAATCTTCCACCTCGAACTTGGAAGCTTCGGGATGATAGAGCGGATTGCGGCCGAAGTGATTCGAAGTAAACGCGGAAACGGTCAACGGACGAGGATAGCCCATCGTATTCAGCGCCATGTCCAGAGAGTAGCAGCCGATGTCGGCCATCGCTCCGGCTCCGGCCAGCTTCTTGCTGATGAACGTGCCGCCCGGCATGCCGCGGCGCCGGCCTCCGCCCGTCTCGGCGTAATACACTTTGCCGAGCCGTCCGGATTGCACGATGTCCTGAAGCAGCTTCATGTTCGGATCGTAGCGCGGCTGAAATCCGATCGTCAGCATATTGCCCGTATCGCGGGCGACTTGCGTCATCTCCAGCGCTTCGGCCAGCGTCACGGACATCGGCTTCTCCAGCAGCACCTGCTTGCCCGCCTTGAGCGAATCGACCGCCGTCCGGTGATGCGAGACGTTCGGCGTACAGATGCTGACGCCGTCCAGCTCCTGCTCCAACAGCTTCTCATGGCCGACGTACGCCGCCGCTCCGTCCAATTGCAGCGCCTCGATGAATTCCGCCGCTTTGCCGGGAATTACGTCGGCAACCGCGACGATCTCCACGAACGGCAGCTTGCGGTAAGCCGATACGTGGGCTCTGGCGATTCCGCCGCTTCCGATTATGCCAATGCGTAAATGTTTGCTCATAGGATCGTTTCCTTCTCTCATTTGGAATGGGACGCCGCGGCATGCTCGCCGGCATGCATTCTGCGGTAAGCGCTCGGCGTCACTTCGTATTTGCTCTTGAACACCGGATACAAGTAATTCGGATTGGCGTAGCCGTGGGAGATGGCGATCTCCTCGATGGCCTTGTCCGTAAGCAGCAGATCCGAACAGATCGCCGTCAGCCGCGTATGCTCCAAGTAATCGCGGAACGTCGTCCGCCCCTCGCTGCGGAAAATGCGCTGGAGCTGCCGCGGGCTGATCCCGATCGCTTCCGCGACTTGCTCGAGGGAGAGCGGCATGCTCTCGTTGTCCTGAATGTATTGCGTGGCCAGCCGATACCGGTGAAAGCTCATATCCCGCTCCGGAATACCCGTTCTTCCGTCCGCTCCGTCCAGCACGCGAACGGTGCGCAGCATGATCTGCACGATCGCCTGCTTCAGCAGCGTGTAGAAGCCGATCGGCTGCTCCTCCAGCACCCGGTACGCCTCCAGAAAGCCGTTCATCGCGTGAAACCGGTCGACTGCCGGACCGAGCGGCATGCGTTCGAGCGCGGCGATGCAGTCTCTCGCCTCGGCCGCCTCCAGCTCGTCGCCCCAGCCGGTCGGTTCGGCGTCCGCTCCCAGCGGCACGATATCCAGATGAAGGCAGAGTTCGTACATCGGGTCTTCCGGGTCGGATTCCTGGTAATGCACCAGATCCGGTCCGGTCAGATAAAACATTCCTTCGTGAAGATCGTAGGCCTGATCGACGAGGATCACTTTGCCCTTGCCCTTAGGAATGTAATGAAATTCGTACTCGGAATGCTTGTGGAAGTTAATGATATGGCCTGGCGGAAAAGAAGCCAGATGACAGCGCAGCACGCGAATCCCGTACCCGCCCCAGCGGAACTGCAGCTCCAGCCGGTCGAGCGCGTCCTGCCGCTCCGCCATCCGGGCATACGGAAAGGGGCTTGCGCTTCCGGCCGCTTTGCGGTCCGGCAGCTTTTTCCCCGACGTCTCGCGAGAATCCCGATGATCCGTCTGCATTCCCCTTCCCCTTTCTCCGTCGATGCTTGTTATTCCGCCAACTCGTCGATCCGGATCGGACGCCCCTCCGCAACCGACCGGTTCGACGCTTCCATCAGCTTCGTCAAATCGATCGCCGCGGCGATATTTTCCGTCGCCTCCGTGCCCCGCGCGATATGGTCCGCCCACTGGCTGAATGCGTAGGGTTGCCTTTCATCCAGCTCCAGCTTCTCCCACTGCCCGCTTCCTCCGTTGTAACGAACGACCGGAACCTCCTCCGGGAATCCGTACAGCAGCGTGCCTTCGGTTCCATGAAGCTCGATGGAGAACGGAGAATGGCTGTTGACGAAGCCCGCCTCCACGATGCCGATGGCGCCTTCCGCATAACGCAGCACGGCGACCGCGTTGTCTTCGACTTCCTTGCCCGTGACGTACCCGAAGCTGGCGCTTACGCTCTCGGGCATGCCCAGGAAACGGCGGACGAGATACATCGGATGGCAGCCCAGATCGATGAGGGCGCCTCCGCCGCACTGCTCCTTCGAATAGAAGTGGGCCGGCAGCCAGTTCGCGGTCGCGCCGTTATGCGACAGACGCACCCGCGCGAGCGTCAGCTTGCCGAGCTTGCCTTCCCGAAGCACCCGGTCGATCGTCTGCGTATAGTTGTCGTAAAGACGCGGAAGGGAAACGGTCAGCTTGACGCCCGCTTCCCGGACCGCCGCGATAATCTCCGACACTTCCTTCGCCGTAGGAGCGATAACCTTCTCCGTAAAAATGTGCTTGCCTGCTCTGGCCGCCTTGACGATCACGTCGCGATGAATATTCGTAGGCGCGTCCACGATGACGGCGTCGATTCCGTCCTGGGCAAGCATCTCGTCGAGCGACGCGTAATACGGAACTCCGTACTGCGCGGCTTTGGCTTGTCCGCGTTCCGGCTCTTCGTCCCAGATCGCGGCGAGCTCCGTCTCGGGGTGCTCTAGCGCTTGCTTCGTGTAATCGTCCGCATGAACGTGCCAATAACTGATTTTACCGATTCGAATCATAGTGCGCCTCCTTGGCCGTTGACTTAAAATATACGACAACAATGACAGATTACACAACTTTCTTTGCTATTATAATTAGTTTTCGTGCCATTTAAACTATAAAATCGCGACACGACCCTATCGGTTCCATCCCCTTGATTGTAGGTGCTCGAACGGATACGATGAAATGAGCAAACCTTATCCGTTAGAACAAAAGGAGATCCGTCATGTCCGAACTGAAACAGAACGTTCACGACCATATACAAGCCTATTCCGGCCGTCTTGCGGAGATTGCGGCGTTCATTGGATCGCATCCGGAGCTGGGTCACGAAGAAAAGCAGGCTTCCGCCTTGCTTGCCTCCGAGCTGGAGACGCTCGGCTTCCGCGTAGAGCGGGGGGTGCTCGGGCTTGCGACCGCGTTCGTCGCGGAATACGGCTCCGGCGCGCCCGGACCGGTGATCGGCCTGCTTGCCGAATACGATGCCCTGCCGGAAATCGGCCATGCGTGCGGCCATCATCTGATCTGCACGATGGCGCTCGGGGCCGCCGCCGGCTTAAGGGCGATCGCGGACCGGACGGGCGGCGCGATCCGCGTCTACGGGACGCCCGCGGAAGAAACGAAGGGAGCCAAGGTAGACATGGCCGCCGCGGGCCTGTTCGACGATTGCGACGTCGCGATTATGGCGCATCCTTACCATAGCTATGAGCGATCCGGCTCCTCCCTTGCCATGGACGCGCTGCAATTCGAATATCGGGGCAAAGCGGCCCATGCGGCGGCGAATCCGGAGCTCGGCATTAACGCGCTGGACGCCGTCATTCAGCTGTTCAACTCGGTGAACGCCCTGCGCCAGCAAACCCGAAGCGATGCCCGCATCCACGGCATTATTTCGCACGGCGGACAAGCTCCGAACCTGATCCCGGATTACGCCGAAGCCCGTTTCTACGTCCGTGCCGCGACGCGAGCCTATACCGACGAACTGGTTCGCAAGGTCAAAGCTTGCGCGGAGGCGGCCGGCATCGCGACGGGGTGCGCCTTGTCCGTCGACAATTACGAATATTCCTACGACGAGCTGCGAACCAATGAAGCGCTGTCGGGAGCTTTCACGGCGAATTTGATCGCAAGCGGCGTCCCGGAGGAAGAAATCCGGCACGGCCACGATAACGGCTCCCTCGACCTCGGCAACGTCAGCCTTCGTTGCCCGGCCGCTCATCCTTACATTAAAATCGTCGACGAGCCCTACCAACTGCACACGGTCGAGTTCAGGGACGCCGCGCAAACCGACAGAGCCTACGAAGCGATGGTATTCGGAGCGACGATGCTTGCTTACACCGGCTGCGACGTATTGACGGACGCCTCTCTGCTGCGGCGGATCAAGGAAGAGTTCTCGCGTTAATATTGACGGAGGGATTCCGTATTCTTCCGCTCTTCCGTTCGGGTACGATCCCGGACGGAAGAGTTTTTCAAATATTCCGAAAAATACCCCGGACGCTCTCTACAGTTGCCTGCATTTTCGCCGATATATGTCCTAATGACTTTCGACGATTATCACAGGGAGGCCGGGATTCACATGTTTAACAACGTTTCGATTCGAATCAAGCTGCTCGTCCTGTTGCTCGTTCCGTTGATTTTGTTCGCGGCGACGGGCATTCATTTGCTGCAGCGAAACCTGTCGAATATCGACAGGCTGACCGACTCGCTGCATACGACGAGCAACCAATCGATCACCCTCGTGCTCAACGCCGACCGGGACATGTATCAAGCGCTGTCGGCATACCAGCAGCTGAGCTCCGCGTTCGTCTCGCCGGAAGGCAAGGAGCAAGCGAAAGCCGACTTCGAGGAAAACGTCCGGCAGGCGAACGATCGCATCGACCGGGCTCTCGGGATCGTCGAGAAGCAAGGAATCGCCGGAATGACCCATCCGGACAGCGGCAAGTCGATCGGAGATACGATCACGGAGATAGACCGTCTTTTCAATGAATGGGCGATGCTTGCCGAAGCCCAGTTTCAGGCCGGGGACTATTCGATCGGCAAGGAAGCGAGGCTGCAGTCGGAATTCGACGAGGCCCGCGCCAATATCAACGATTTCGGAGAAATACTCGAGCTCTACTCCCAACGGGAAGTCGACTCGGTAACCGAAGAGAACGAACAGACAACATATTCAACCTACATCATTTTAATCGCGGAATGGATTGTGTTAATCGCCTTGGGCTTGCTCGTCATTCGCAATCTGAGCCGTACGGTGTCCCTCGTTCAAGCCAGGACGAGACAAGTCGCGTCCGGGGATTTGAGCTATACGCCCCAATCCAAATACGACAAAGACGAGCTGGGGCAAATTCTGTTCTCGGTCGACGGCATGATCGGCAAAATGCGGGAACTCATCGGCGCCATTGCCGACAACAGCCGCCAAGTCGCCGCCGCTTCGGAGGAATTGGCGCAGAGCGCCAAGGAATCGGAGGGCGCTTCATCCCACGTGGCGGAGAGCATCCAGGAAGTCACGTCGCTCGTCGAGACTCAGTCCGCGATCGCGCGGGAAGCGAATGTCGCGATGGAGGAAATGGCCGTCGGCGTCCAGAAAATCGCCGAAAGCACGAACGTCATCTCCGAACATTCCCAGCAAACGAACGTAATGGCCGATGAAGGGACCGGAATGCTGATCCATATGAAAGAACAAATGGGACGAATGGCGAGCACGATCGGCGACTTGAGCCGCAGCGTCGCCGTTCTTAGCGAGAAATCCGAAACCATCGGCGAGATTACGGGGAAAATAACGTCCATCGCCAACCAGACCGGCATTCTGTCGCTGAACGCTTCGATCGAAGCGGCCCGGGCGGGCGAACATGGCAAAGGCTTTGCCGTCGTCGCCCAGGAAATCCGAAAGCTGGCCGCCATCTCCCTCGAATCCGCGCATAGCATCAACCAGTTGATCGGGGATACCCGCGGAGAGATCGCGCTCGCCTCCGAATATATGAACGCAACGGTCGTTCGAAACGAGCAAGGCGTAGCGGCGCTAGACGAAGTCGCGCACGGCTTCGAAGCGATCGTGGAATCGATTCGGCAGGTCAACAGACAACTGCACGACACCTCTGCCGTAACCCAGCAGATGTCCGCGAGCTCCGAGGAAGTATCCGCCAGCATGGAGCACTCCGCGACTTCCGCCAAAGATATATCGGACAAAGCCCAAGGCATGGCGGCCGCCACGGAGGAACAGCTCGCGCTCGTCGAGAACATCGCTTATGCGTCCGGGCGGTTGCAGTCCGTCGTGGAAGAATTGAACAAATCGGTTCGATTCTTTAAGTTATAAGCGCGGCGTCAACCTCCCCCTATCTTTGGCCGGATACCCTTTGACACGAATCGATTCTTGGCATAAAATCCATAGCGAACGGCTTTCGTAACAAGCGGGACCCTCGGGTCCCGTTTGCCATGACGATTAGAATCGGGCAAAGGAGCGACATCTTTGAAACGACGGCTTATCTCCATCCTTCTTGCCTTCGTCCTGGTTACGACCGGGTGCGGACTTGCGCAGAAGCCTCTTGCCGATGCGCCGCGACAGACGGAGCACGACGATTACGATTACGAGCTGATCTTTCCGAGCGACGATTATCCCGAGACGGCGCTTCATATTCTCGGGGCGATCGAGCAAGGCTACGCCGACGTCTGCACGATCGATCGCTGGGGCGCGGAAGAGAACCGCAAGCGATCGCTGGCCGGAATCGAGACGCGCCAAGGCTACGATCGCGACGAATGGCCGATGGCCATGTGCGAGGAAGGCGGCGCCGGGGCGAGCGTCGCGTACATCGATTCCAGCGACAATCGCGGCGCCGGCAGCTGGGTCGGACATCAGCTATCGGCCTATGAAGACGGAACTAAAATTCTTTTTATCGTAGAGAAGCCCAAGGTTCTTTTCCCGAATCAGCCGGCGCCGCCGGCAAAAGCCTCTCCGGGCAAATCCGGCGGATCCGGCGGATCCGGCAAAGACGATACTTCGTTTCCGAACTGCGCCGCCGCGCGCGAGGCCGGCAAAGCCCCTCTGCGCAAAGGCGATCCCGGTTACTCCGCGAAATTGGACCGGGACGGCGACGGCATTGCTTGCGAATAAAAAGGCTAAGGTGCACGTATCTCTCCATCGGGCGAATGGCCCGACGGGAGAGGCGTGCACCTTTGTTTTATTCGCGCTTCTTCGGCGCTCCTGGTAGGTTATCCATGAACCGGGCGACTCTCCGCGCGCGTCGCCGGTCAGACCAAGCGGGCGGAAGGCTCCGAGATCGGAGCGCTCAAGCCGCTTTCGCGATGCAGACGATTCACCGCGGATACCGCGTACGTGTACCCCTGCCCATCGGCGGCGGTGTCGTCCGTATAGAGCTGAAGATCTCCTTCTGCCCGTCCGACCGTCGCCAGCAAATGCGACGCATCGTTCGGATCGGGCGTTCCCTCGCCTTGAATTCGGTATAGGGCGTAGTAGGCCGGCTTCTCGTCTCCGACGTCCTTCCAGCCGATCCGGCGTCCGCCCTCGACCGCCTTCAGCTCCGCGATCTTCGGCGCTTCCGGAATCGCGACGCCCGTCATCCAAGGCATGTCGGGAATCAAAGCCGGGCGGGAGTACATCGAAGCGACCGCGTCCCTGACCCCGAGAGGATTGGCGAGCAGATGCGACGAACTGAACATGATGCTGCCGGACACGTCCGCTCCCCGGCCGCGGTTGAACCTGAGCTGGGCGGGAAGCTGGTCCGGGTTCGTCCAGTTCTCATCGGCCCCGACCCGATAAGACGCCTGCCCGATATACAGATGAACGCCGTGCCGCCCCGATTGGTCGTTCTCCCCGTTGATCTCCTTCGTCCACCAATCGATCAGTTCTTCGTAAGGGGCCGCGGAGAACCCGAAGTGCCAGTAGATTTGCGGAGCGATATAGTCGATCCAGCCCTGCTTGATCCACGTTCTCGTATCCGCGTACAAGCCGTCGTAGTTTTGTTGTCCGGTCGTGTCCGATCCGGTCGGGTCGGTGCCCTTGTTCCGCCAAATTCCGAACGGGCTGATCCCGAACTTGACATAGGGCTTCAAGTCCTTGATTCCCGCGCGGAGGTCCCGGACGATCGAGTTGACGTTGTCCCGGCGCCAGTCGGCCAGCTTCATCGTGCCGCCGCCGTTCTTGTAGGCAGCATACGCTCCGGCGTCGTCGAACTCTTCGGCCCCGGGGTAAGGGTAGAAATAGTCGTCCATATGAATGCCGTCGACATCGTACTTTTCCACGATTTCCTTCACGCCGGCGATAATATAGGCTTTGACTTCGGTTATGCCGGGATTGAAATACAGCTTGCCCCCGTTGGATACGACCCAGTCGGGGTGAAGCCTGGCCGGGTGGTCGGACGACAGTCTCGACGGATCGGCGTGCATGCTGATCCGGTAAGGATTGACCCAGGCATGGAATTCCATGTTGCGCTTGCGCGCTTCCCCGATCATGAAGCGGAGCGGATCGCGGCCGTCGCTTGGCGGCTTTCCCTGCTCTCCGGTCAACCAGTGCGACCACGGAAAATATTCCGAAGGGAAGAAGGAGTCGCTCGTCGGACGGACTTGCGCAAACACCGCATTGATGCCCGTCGCCTTCAGCATGTCCAACAGCCGAATATAATCCTCCCTCTGCTTCCCGGGATCGAAATCGCCCGCGTTCGGCCAGTCGATGTTCTTGACCGTGGCGATCCATGCGCCGCGAAGCTCCGTTTTCGGATAGGAGACCGGATGAGATCCGGCCAAGCGATCGTCGGCCGGATCCTTTTCGTTATACAAAACCGTCAACTCCTTTTCCCCGCATCGCGCGCCGTAAGGGTTTCGTCGCGCCAACGGCGGTAACTAAAATAAAGTTTCAATAAATCTATAGAATAATGAAACTTTGTAAAATTCAATACTCAGTATAGGGGATTTTCGGAAAATGTAAATCCCTATTATTCGCATTTCCTTGCGGCTCGAACGCCGCCTAGAACGAAGTTCTTGCATGACCCGACAGGCCATAGAGTAATACATAGACGCATCGTCGGAGCAGCATGGCCCGTCAGTCGGGCGGGCAGATCGTTAGGAGGCGGGATAATGGAGAACAACGAACGTTCCTACCGGAAGACGGAGGCGGCGCTGCATTCGCAGACGGTCGGCGATCGCGGGCCCGTGCTGGAGCAGGACAATGTTTTGCACGAAACGCTGGAAACCTTCGTGCATGCCAAACTGCTTGAACGTCCTGTCCACGTAAAAGGCTGCGGCGCATTCGGATACTTCCAGACCGTTCATTCGATGGCGCCCTTCACCAAGCTCGCCTTCCTGCAAAGCCCCGGGCGGCAAGTCCCCGTCACGGCCAGATTCTCCCTTGCCGCCGGCAACCGGGGAACGCCGGATACTTCGCGCAACGTGAGGGGGTTCGCCGCCAAGTTTTATACCGACCAAGGCGTCTTCGACCTCGTCTGCAACCATATTCCCGTATTCTCCGTAAGGGATGCCATGCGCTTTCCCGAATTCATCAACGCCCTCTCGCCGTCGCCGGTCAACAACCTGATCGATCCCGAGCGGTTCTGGAGCTTCGCGGCCAGAGCCCCGGAAGCGACCCATTTTCTCGTCTGGCTCTACTCCGACGCGGGAACGGCCGGCAGCTTTCGCCATATCCCGGGGCACAGCGTCAACGCCTACGTATGGAGGAACGCGCAGGACGTTCGCCGCTACGTCAAATACCGGTGGGTCCCGTTCGCGGGGGAACGGTATATCGACCGACGGGAAGCCGCGCGGCTGTCCGCCGCGAATCCCGACTTCGCCTGCAAAGATCTGTACGATACGCTGGCCGGGGGAAGAACCGTCGAGTATGGGCTTTACGTGCAGTTGATGAATCCCGAAGACGAGGTCGCTCTTCCTTTCGATCCGCTCGACGCCACCAAGACGTGGGACGAACGGCAATATCCATTGCGGCCGGTCGGCCGCCTCGTCCTGAACCAAAATCCGAACGACTATACGGAGCAGGTGGAAAAACTAGCCTTTTCCCCTTCCAATTTACTGGAAGGCGCGGAGCTGTCGGAAGACAAATTGCTTCAGGGGCGCTCCAATATTTACTCGGATTCGCAGCGCCGGCGGTTAGGACGGGACTTCCGTAAAATTCCGATCAACCATCAGGCGAACTGGTCCCCCGAGTCTCTCGTAACGAGCGGAGAAGGCAGCTATGCGGAAGGTCGTCTCGTGCGGGCGGGTCTGCCCAAGCCGGACGACTTTACGCAGGCCGGCCGGTTTTACCGCGCGCTCTCTCCCGCGCAGCAGGATCGTCTGGTCGATAATCTGGCCGCCGATCTCGCCGGCGTCTCGCCTGCCACGCAAAGCGCCGTATTGACCTATTTATCCCAAGCGTCTCCCGAGCTTGGAGAACGGACGGCCCGGCGGATCCAGACGCAGCCCCCGACGGAATAGCTTTGCCGTCGGCTATACCGTTCGACAAGACCGCGCGCAGCTCCCAGCCGCGCGGTCTTTCGCTGCGTGACGGCAGACGGCCGACCGCGTTCATAGTAGGGACGTACAAGATTATCGATGAAAAAAAGCGTGCATCTATCTCCCGGAGACTGCCCATGCGGCTCGTTTTACTGATGGGACAGCCCCTGCAACATTCATCCATCGATCATTGTCCGGTACGACTCTTTTACTTATGGGACAGGCTCTGTCTCTCGGTCATGAGGTCGATCTCCCGGTTCAACTTCCCGGCGTTCCGGGAATCGTCCTCTATCGAATGGGAAGGCGCGTCTCTTATGCTGAAAAGAAATCTTGTTCAATCCAGAGGTGGGAATGTAAAATGAAAGAAAAGTCAATTTCGAAAAAGCCGGGGAAATCGATTCTGTTTCGGATTTTCGCAATCGTGTTCGCGTTAGGGAGCTTGATCGTTCTGGAGAGCCTTACGGAAGGTTTGGAGCCTTGGATCAGGTCGGCTTTCGCCTTCGATCCGCATCCCGAGGAACTGAGGTTCCACGGAGCCGTTCACGGAGCGCTGGTCGGTGCGTTGTTCAGCGGCAGCCTGTTCATTCTGCTATGGCAGCCGCTAACGAAACCTTTGCTCTTGCGTTTTTATTTTGTCGGCCATTTGATCTTCCTGGGAACGATGGTGGCTACCGGCCCGGTATTCGCGCTCACTCGTTTTTCCGTATTCGTCATCTTCGGAATCACCATGGCCGCGCTATATTTCTCTTACGGGAATCGCCGGGAAACCATTCGTTCTACGGAACGCGCCAATTTTAACCGGCCGCTGCTCATCCTCTCGTTCGTCGCCCTGCTCGGATTGCTGCCCTTCCTGGTCAACGGCGCCATCCAGCAGTTCCAGGAAACGGAGGAACAGTTCCGTTGGGGAGAGGGGACCGCTCTTAGCTTAACCCTGATCTATGGCAGTTTTATGGTTTCTACCGCCCGGAAAGGGGCAGGAGCGCTTGGCTTGCTTCTGGGCTTTACCTACGTCTACCTGGGCGCGGCCGCGCTCGCGCTTCCCGACCACGAAGCAAGCTGGGGAATTTGGGGAGGATGGG
>JAEZZE010000127.1 GCA_023418755.1 Bacillota bacterium
ATCGTGAATGGCACGGCTTACGTGCTGCAATGCGGCGACATTCTCGCGATTCCGCCGGGCGAGCTTCACGAGATCGTCGCGCCCGAGTCCGGAGAACGGATGATTATGCAATTCGACTTCTCCCTTCTGTACAACCTCAGGGGGTTGGATTCTACTTTTCACCTCCTTCATCCCTGTTACCTTGTCGAAGCCGGGAAGAGCGGGGAGTTCGGACGATCGCTTCGCCGGCTGCTCCTGATGCTGAAAGACGAATATTTCGGTTCCTCTTTACTGAAGGAAGCTTCGGCATACGCCTTGCTGATTCAATTTTTCGTTCTGATCGGGCGTAACATCATGAACGGAGAATTCATAGCCTCCCCGTCCAAGGGACGGAATTATCACAAACATATCGAAACTTTTCTGAAGGTATGCAACTATATGAACGAACATTGCACGGAGGACATTCAAGTAGAGGACCTTGCGGAGTTGGCGGGGTTCAGCAAATTTCATTTCACGCGGTTGTTCAAGCAGTTCATCGGCATGTCCTATTACGACTACCTTAACCAGCACCGGATCATACACGCGGAGAAATTGTTGATCGACCCGAATCTATCGGTAACGGAGGTAGCCATGAGATCGGGCTTCGGCAGTCTGGCCACCTTCAATCGCGCCTTCAAAACCTACAAGAAAAGCACGCCCACGCAGTACAAACAGCTTCACAACAACGGGCTGCAGCGCAAATAATCGGCCTTGAACGCAACTCCAAGCCTATGACATGGAGAAAAGATGCACGAAATATCGATTAAACTTTTTTATCGCTGCCTCGTCCATGCGCCGATAAGCGATTCCTTCGAGGAAGGCTCTCCGTTCAGCACCAAAATCGGTCGAGGCCGCTCGATTTCGTTCGATTAGCGGCCTGCCAGACCGTTAATGGCGGTCAGTCGATTGATTTCGCTCGATTAACGGTCTGCCAGACCGTTAATGGCGGTCAATTCGATTGGCGTTAATATGATGTTCTCGAGCAATTCGTCTTGCGACAGTCCCACTATAGGTTATGTGCTCATGTTCGCGAATTGGTCATCCATGAAAAAAAAAAAGGGGACGGCCGCCCCCCCCATCGTTACAGGAACGAGTGAATTCCGCGCAAGCGGAACAGTCCCAGCGTCTGCCCGACGGTCATGCGGACCGAAGGCCGGAAGTCGTCGCCAAGCAGATAGCGGAGCATTTCGCCGAACAGGTACGCGCTCTCGGGACGTTTCCAGTCGGGCGGCGAGCGGAAGGCCAGCGTGGTGACGAACAGCTTGCCCTGGCCGACCCGGGCTTCGAACACGCTCGCCAACCGCTTGGCCCTGTTGAAGTTGTCGACGATTTCGACGATCGGCTCGACATGGGGAACCGTATCCAGACAGATGGCCGGCGTTCCGTTGAACAGATGATACCACTGCCAATCCGAACGACCGTCGTGCGGGAAGCGTCCGAGCGCGGGGTGAGGACGGACCACCGCTCCCATCGTGCCCCCGGCCTGCTCGGAGAACATCAGATAGTTCCAGAACACCGGCAAATATTTCGTCATCGGCGCGTCGTACAGCTCGCTTTCTCCCGCCAGCAGCCACACCCGGCCTCCTCCGGCCAGATACTGAAGCACGTTCGTCGTCAACCGCTCGACGATCGCCAGCCTCACGCCCTTGCGCGACGGATAAGAGAAAGGATCGAATTTGGCGTTCGGTTCGAAAGAAGCGCCGTACAGCGCGGTCTTCAAAGCGGGAACGCTGCTCCAGACCGACTCGGCGTTCTCGTATCGAACCCGCGGGTACGACCAGAACGACCAGGCATTGCGGATATCCCGCTCCTCGGCGAGCCGTTCCTTCTCCGCCCACCAAACCTCCAACACAAGCTCGGTCGCCTCCGCTCCCGCAGGCAGGCCGATCCGCACCTTGCCGATCTCCTCCACGCTGCCGCTCGTCGCTCCGTCGACGAACAGTTCTCCCTCTTCGAGCAGAACCGTTCCAACCGCGGTCTGACCGCTCCTTACGGCTGCTGTTCCCGCGGACTCGGCACCGCCACGCGCTTTAACCGTTGCGCGGCCGAAGGGTGCGTCCGTTCCGCGATCGGTCGCGTCCGGAACATGCCCCTTGCGAAGCAGCCGCCAACCGACGCGACCGGACAGCTCCGGCTCTTCGCCGTAATGGGACAACAGCACGCGGACTTCCATCGTCTCCCCGGCGAACAGCGTGCGGCCTTCGCAGGCCATCAGCAGCACGGTCGGGCCGTTGAAGTCGAGCGCCCTTTCCGGCTCGATGGTCCCTTTGCCGTCCCAGAACGCGTCGAGCAGCCCCGTCGTCGCGTGGCCCTGGCCCGGGAAGTCGCGGATGTCGAGCAGTTGAACGCCAGCCGCCCCCGGCGTCCGGCGTACCCGCTCCATCGCTTCCTTCAGCGCGCGGACTTGATGGACGCCGGTCGCTTCGATCCACTCGTCGACCCGCCCCTCCAGTCCTTTCTCCCGCAGAGTCTCCTCGATCGTCTCCAGCCACGTCGGCCGAAGCACGCCGGTGTACTTCGCCTTCTCCTCCGGTCTGGCGTACATCGTAAACTGCGCGTGTTCATGCCCGAGCACCGGCTTGTCCGTCAGCCGGGCAACCGCCGAAAAGTCGCGGTTCGTCGCAGGCAGGGCGATCTCCTCCGTCTTCAGCGGAACATGCCAGTTAAAGGAAGGAATGAAGAAATCGCCCTCGCGATCCTGCTCGGGAAGCTGCCCGAAGCCGGTGTTGTCGGTGACGAGCCGGGTCGGGTCAAGCCCTTTGGCATACCTAACGAGCTCGTTCAGCCTTTCGTGTCCGTTGTCCTCCGTCAGCTCGTTGCCCAACGAGAACAGAACGAACGAAGGATGCGCGTTCAGACTTTCGTAGATGCACTCCAGCTCCGCCTGCAGGAACGCGTCGACCTCCTCCGGCGGCTTCGAGCCGCGCGGCTGGTAGTGCGCCGACCAGTGCGGAAGCTCCGTCTGCACGAGCATGCCGGCCTCGTCCGCCGCTTCCCAGAACGGCTCGGGCGCGTTCCAGCCGTGCAGCCGCACGTGGTTGAAGCCGTAAGACCGGGCAATTCGGAACTGCCGTTCGTAGTGCGCCTTGTCCCAGACCGGATAGCCGGTGAGCGGGAATACGCAGCAATCGACGTAACCGCGCAGCCATACCGGCTTGCCGTTCAGTTCCAACCGCTTGCCGGAGGCGGTCAGCAGCCTCAAGCCGGTTCGCCGGGTGACGCGGTCCAGCGTCCTCTCCCCCCGCTTCAGCAGGAATTCCGCTTCGTACAACCTCGGATTTCGATCCGACCAGAGCGCCGGGACTTCTCCTAACGCACAGATGAGCTCCGTCTCCCCGTCCTCCGCGACGGGCGATATCTCCGAATACACTTCTCCATTGGGAGCGCGGAAGCTAACCTCTACCGTGCAATCCTCCAGTTCCCGACCCCCGGTCAGCACCTCGACTCGGCAGCGAAACGCCCCCTCGGCCGGATCGGGCGTCAGGCTTAACCGGCCGAAGCGTACGGCAGGAAGCTCGACAAGCTTGCTCCCGCCCGTAATGCCGCCCCACGCCGTCGCCGTATGCCTCGTATGAATGTGGCTGTCCTCCAGCGGCAGCCGCATCCGGTTGTCTACGCGAACGAGCAGCTCGTTATCGCCCTCCGCCAATGCGTCGCCAAGCTCGTGCCGATGGACCGCGGACAAGCTGTTCCGCAGCCCGGCGAACACGCCGTTCACCCATACCTCTGTCGTCCAGCGAACGCCTGCCAGCTCAAGCGCCCATTGCGTTCTCTCGTTGGCCCGTTCGATCCGAACCGTTTTCCGATACCAACCCGCTCCGACGTATTCCCGCAGCTTCGTCCACGTGTCGATCTGCGGAAAAGGCGGCTCTTCGCCGTAGCCCTGCTCTTCCCATGAGCCGGGCACGTTGATCTTTTCGCCCCCAAAGGCCGAAGCGTCCGGCGGCGCGTCCATATGCCGATCCTCCGGGTCTAACAGAAATCCCCATTCCCCGTCCAGCTCGATCTCTCGTCTACTCATCGTTTGTTCCCCCTTTTCCTAATGCGCGGAACGCAGCCGCTCACAGTCCGGCTGCCGTCAGATCGCTCTCTGATCGACGCTGATTAGTTCGATCATTAACATCGATTGATCCTTGACTGCTCTCGGTTGGTGCTCGAATGCCTCGCGATTGATCCTCGACTGCTCTCGGTTGATCCTCGAATGCCTCGCGATTGATCCTTGACTGCTCTCGGTTGGTGCTCGAATGCCTCGCGATTGATCCTCGACTGCTCTTCCCTGGTTGATCCTCGACTGCTCGCGATTGAT
>JAEZZE010000157.1 GCA_023418755.1 Bacillota bacterium
ATTCGGGAGGGTCCATGTACATCGTCGTGCCGCCGACGAATAGATGAAAGATCGCCAATTGCCCGAATAGCGTCAACACGAGAACGATCTCCTGCACGACGAGGATCAAGAAGCTTTCCTTGAGGAAAGGGAACAGATGAGAGCGCAAGATCGTCCAATGTCCGGCTCCGAGCGATTCGCTCGCGAGAACGTAGGGGCGTTCCCGGAGAATCCGCGTCTTGTCTTTGACGGTCGACAGAACCGAAGGGATTCCGACGGCCGCCAGTACGGTTCCTAGCAGCAGGGATAGCTGCAGCGAAGACAGGGTAGAGTTGATCGATATGCCGATCAGCAGCAGCCATGCGATCAGGAATATCGGAATCCCGTTCAACGCTTTCCAGGAGTCGGCGGGCTTGCGTTTCGCGGTCTTGCCTTTTCCGACGTATCCGAGAAGCATGCCCAACAGACCGCCGACGAATACGCGGGAGAAAGCGGTTCCAAAGGAAAGAAACACCGTGTATTTCGCGCCGTCCAGCAGCTTGGCCATCAGATCGTAGCCGTATTTGTCCGTTCCGAACGGATATTCGCGTCCAGGCGCGGCCGGGGGCGAGACGATCGTTCCTTTGCCTTGCTCGTCCACGATATATTCGATCTTCAGTTGGTCGCTCGGGTCGCGAGGCGACAAAACCCCTCCGAACAGGGCGCCTAAGACCAGCAACACGGTAATCGTCAGTCCGGCCAGCAAGCTTTTGTTCATCGGGCGATCACCTTCTCCCATCCCCATAGATAAAGTCGCAGCAGCGCATATACGATGGCGTACAATACTATTAACGTCATTAATCCATTAACGACCAATGCATATTGATAACCGCCGAAGCCGAAAGCGTCGGAGAACAGGAACATCGTAACGCCGTTCAGGTTATACAGGTATTCCACGACGAAAATATTGCCCATGAGAATGCCGAGAAGCTTGTGCAGGTCCGCCTTGAAAAAAGGCAGCACGTTGGGCAAAGCGTGATAAAAGACGATATGCGATTTGCTCAGTCCGCGGGCTTTCGCGAATCCGATATAATCCTCGCTCAGCGTGAGCTTCATCTGCGTCGCCGTGTTCCGAATCATGTAGTTGGCCGGAATCAAAGCGGAAGAGATAAGGGGCAGCGCGATCGCGGGATCGTCGGTGGACAAGCTGGCGACCTGGAAAACGACCGCTCCCGTTAAAGATGCGATATAGACGACGGAGAACTGCAGCAGAAGAATCATGACGAAATCCGGCAATGCACCAATCAGTTCGACGCTTCTTTTCAACCATTCGGCCCGGGAGAGGGAGAAGTAAACGCCGATCATCATGCCGACCGTCATCCCGATGAGGCCGCCTGCGCCAATATAGAACAAAGAGACTTGGAAGGAGGCGCCGATTCGTTCCCAGAAGGAATATTCGTATTTTCCCGAGATGAAGCGGAAGGAATCTCCCGATACGATTCCGGCCATATAGTCGCTCAGGCCGGCCAGGCTTTGCGACCAGTGCAAGCGAAGCGAGCCTCCGTCCCCGTCCAGTTGAAGCAGCAGGGGAAGCAGGGAGACGGCGAGTACGAACGCGAGCGTTACGGGAACGAACATCGCGGCTTTGACCAGCCTGTTCATGCGGGATTCCGCTCCTTTCTCCTCATATAGACTCATTTAGTATAGCTTCGAACGATAGAGTTGAGAAGAGCGAATTAGGCAAATCGATGCGGCAGAAACTGGATACAAACGGGGTATTTCTTGCATGAATCAACGGACTTTCCCCCGAGGTCTGAATGATCGGTCTGAATGCCACAAAATGGAATTAAAGAGTTTCCGAAGGCGGGGACCAGTTGAAATGGCCCCGGAATCGTGTTACGATATTCCTAATTGAATTGACGGGAGTGAAGGGATCGAATGTGATTATTCTTGCGAACGGTAAAACAATATCGCGTCAAGCGATCGTCTGTTTTATTTTGTCGTGCAAGAAAATTGCATTCCTCCTTCGCTCAGACCGTATATCCTGATCCGGCCCGATGTTCGGGTTGGATTAGCCGTATATCTATTTGAGCCGCGAGAATGCAATTTTCTCGCGGCTTTTACGATTTATGCGGAGGGATATATTTTATGTCATTAATACATGTGAAAAACCTGACGTTCGCCTACGAAGGCAGCTACGATAACATTTTCGAAAACGCGAGCTTTCAGATCGATACCGATTGGAAGCTCGGATTCACGGGGAGGAACGGTAGAGGGAAGACGACGTTCCTCAATCTGCTGCTCGGCCAATACGAATACGAGGGAACGATACACGCGAGCGTCGATTTCGAGTATTTTCCGTTTCCCGTGCGGAACAAAGAGAGCAATACATTGGACGTCGTCGACGAAATATTGCCGGATTACGAATACTGGCAGCTTTCGCGCGAGCTTTCGCTGCTAAAGGTGTCCGACGACGTGCTGTACCGCCCGTTCGATTCTTTGTCCAACGGGGAACAGACGAAGGTGCTGCTAGCCGCGCTGTTTCTTAAGGAAAACAGCTTCCTGCTGATCGACGAACCGACGAACCATTTGGACTTGAACGCCAGACGAATCGTCAGCGACTACTTGAACGCCAAGAAGGGCTTCATCCTCGTCTCGCACGACCGGGCTTTCCTCGATAACTGCGTTGACCATATTCTGTCCATCAACAAGACGAATATCGAGATTCAACGGGGGAATTTCTCCGACTGGCGGGAAAACAAGCAGCGCCAGGACGACTTCGAGCTGGCCGAGAACGAGAAGCTGAAGAAGGATATCAAGCGTCTGTCCGAAGCGGCCAAGCGGACGAGCAAGTGGTCGGACGAGGTGGAGAAGTCCAAAACCGGCATTCGGAACGCCGATTTCTTCGTGGACAGAGGCTATATCGGCCATAAGGCCGCGAAAATGATGAAGCGCTCCAAGTCGATGGAGCGCAGGCAGCAAGAGGCGATCGACGAGAAGTCGAAGCTGCTTAATAACATCGAGAGCGCGGAGCAATTGAAGCTTGCTCAGCTTGCTTACCACAAGAGCCGGCTCGTCGAGCTCGACCTCGTAGCGATTCGCTACGGAGATAGACCGGCATGCGAGGACGTCAACTTTACGATCGAGCAGGGGGACAGGATCGCGCTCATGGGTCCCAACGGCTCGGGCAAATCGAGCATTCTCAAGCTGATCTGCGGAGAGCCGCTTGATTACGAAGGCACGCTCCGGATCGGAAGCCAGCTTAAAATCTCCTACGTTTCTCAGGATACGTCGCATTTGCGGGGCAGCTTGACGGATTACGCCCGAAGCTTCGGCATCGACGAAAGCTTGTTCAAGTCCATTTTGCGCAAGCTCGACTTTGCCCGGGTCCAGTTCGAGAAGGACATGACCGCCTTCAGCGGCGGCCAGAAGAAGAAGGTGCTGATCGCGCGAAGCCTATGCGAACGGGCGCATCTGCACGTATGGGACGAACCGCTCAACTTCGTGGACGTCATCTCGCGCATGCAGATCGAAGAGCTGCTGCTGGAGCATTCGCCGACGCTTCTGTTCGTGGAGCACGACAGCGAATTCTGCGACAACATCGCGACGAAGGTCGTTAAGCTCTGAATCGCAGGGGGCTGTCTACTTAGTATGGCGTACAAGATGATCGATGGAAAAGAAGAAGCATCTATCTCCCGGAGACTGCCTCATACGGTCCTGAAATGACCCTGTTACGGGTTTACCCTTTCAAATTTCAGGATCGTATAGCATCGGAAGGAGATAGATGCGACTTACATCATTCCATCGATTATCGTTAGTACGCCTTTGTTTTCTTGGAGACAGCCCCCTTGCGCTGGAGGGTTATCGCACGTAGATGCCTCGCGCATACTGCGCGGGCGGCTCCGCCTTCCGACTGACGGTCATGACCGCATGAAGCGCCCAATAAGGATCGTTCAGCATGCCTCGGCCGACGGCGACCAGTTCGGCGTCTCCGTTGGCCAATGCGGACTCGGCCAAATGCGGCTGATCCAGATTGCCGACGGCGATGACCGGCACGTTCAGCGCTTCCTTGAAGGCTCGAGCGAACGGAAGCTGGTATCCGGGGTGGTTCGCGGGCTTGGTGCGCCCGGGAGGCGCTTCTCCTCCGCTGGAGACGTGGAACATATCGACGCCCGCGTCCTTGTAGCGCTTGGCGATCCGGAGCGCATGGCCGATATCGTACCCTCCGTCCATATACTCGATCGCGGACATTCGCATGATCAAGGGCATGTCCGCCGGCATGACGCTGCGCGCGGCTTTCGCCACTTCCTCTCCGAAGAGGGCGGGATCGCGCCCGTATTCGTCCGAACGGTTGTTGATGCCCGGGGAATGAAATTGATGGATCAGGTAGCCGTGCGCGCCGTGCAGCTCGATGACGTCGAAGCCCGCCTCGACGGCGCGGCGGACGGCGTCGCGGAACTTGCCGACCATCGCCCGGACTTCCGCGGTATCCAGCGCCCTCGGGCGGTGGGAGGCCTCATCCCCGGCCGAGCCCGGCACCGGGATATCCGAAGCCCCGACGGGCGACGGGGCATCCTCCGCTTTGCGTCCCGCATGGGCGATCTGAATGCCGATTTTCGCCCCGTATTTATGTAC
>JAEZZE010000198.1 GCA_023418755.1 Bacillota bacterium
GGGGAATCAGTTCCGCGGGTTCGGGCAAAGGACTCGGAGAGCTGCTGAATCTCCAGGGCATGTACGGACCTTGCTGCGGATTCTACGTGTCGGATGACGGAAAGACGCAATATCCGGTGACGGACGACTCCCACCGGAAGGCTCTGGAGCTGATCCGGACGATCGTCCAAGAGAAGCTGGTCGATCCGGACTTCTATACGCAAGGGTGGGAGCAAAGAAAGCCCAAGCTTCACGGCGGAAAAATCGGGGTCGCCTACTACCCGCCGGAACCGCTGATCAGCGAAGCCGAGCAAGCGAACGGAGGAACGGGGTCCACGTTGGGCTGGTGGACGGAGTTTCTGCCGACAGGGGGCGAGCTTGGCGGAAAGCGTCCGTACACCGGACTATTGGACGGGATGTACGCCATCTCCGCCAATGCGGCGAAAGATCCGGCTAAGCTGGAGAAAATCTTCGAGGTTCTCGACGGCGTCACCTATCCGAACGAAGCGTTCTATGCGCTCCGTTGGGGAATCGGCGTCGACGGCCAGGAATTGCTGGACGCGGGCAACGGGTTGAAGGCGCTCGCTTGGGAAAACGATAATTACAGAAAGCAATTCCCGGGCGCCTTCGATTACGGCACGTGGATCTATACGAGCCGCGATCAAGTCGTGGAGCTCCAGTCGGGGAAAGAAGTCGGGGACGCGGTCAAGAAGGCCAAGGAGATCAACCAGAGGCTGGAGGGCATGGAATCGTACAAGAACTACCACGATCTGTTGAATCTGGACCTGCAGACGCTTACCGATCTGGAAACGATCAAGAGCGAGTTCGAAATTCAATATGTGTTGGGCAAAACGGACGATTATGAAGGTTTCCGGCAGAAATGGCTGGCATCGGGCGGCCAAAAACTGTTGGACGAGGCGACGCAGCAATTCAAAAATATGGGACTCATCCAGTAGCGGGTTAGGGAGCTGTCCTATCCGTAAGGGCGTACAAGATTATCGATGAAATAAGGATGGGCATCTATCTCCCGGAGACTGCCTCATACGGTTCGGAAGGAGATAGATGCCCGTGACCATCAACCTCATCGACAATCGTTGGGCACGACTCTTTTTATACTTATGGGACAGCCCCTCATCTCCGCTCTCGTCGCAAGGAGGAGAAAGCAGATGACGAAAACGATAACCTACGAACGGTATTGGGACAAAGTATTCGGCGCCTGGCTCGGGAAGAGCATCGCCGGGACGATCGGGGCTCCGTACGAAGGCCGCAAGGAATTGTTTCACTACGAATACGACCCGAAGGCGATCCGGGAAATGCTGCCGAACGACGATCTCGAGCTGCAAGTCCTATGGCTTGAAGTGATGGAGAAGAAGGGGATTTACTTTAACTCGGACGATCTGGCGGAAGCCTTCTTGCGTCAATGTCCGTACGCGCCGGGAGAGTACGGCGTCTTTATGAAAAACTTCGCCAGGGGCATTCACCCCCCGCTATCGGGAGCTTTCAACAATCGTTATTACGTGAACGGGATGGGCTGTCCGATCCGGGCCGAAATCTGGGCTTGCATTGCCCCGGGCAATCCGCGCTTGGCCGCGGAATTCGCGGCGAAGGACGGCGTACTGGATCACGAGGGCGATTCCGTCTACGCCGAACAATTCTGGGCCGCGATCGAATCCGCCGCGTTCTTCGAGCCGGATCTTCGCAAGCTGCTCGATATCGGACTGGAATACTTGCCGGAGGGCAGCAGAATCCGCCGTTTGGTCACGGACACGATGAGCTGGTGCGAGAGCGAACCTTCGTGGGAGAAGGTCCGCGAATCGATCATTCGCCGTTACGGCCATCCGGATTGCACGAACTTGTACCAGAATACGGGATTCACGCTGCTCGCTTTGCTGCACGGCCGCGGCCATTTTCTCGACGCCACGATGATCGCCTTGAATTGCGGATACGACACCGACTGCAGCTGCGCGACCGCGGGAGCATTGCTCGGCATCCTTCAAGGCGCAGAGTACTTGAAAGAAACTTACGGTTTCTACGATACGAGCTATAAGCTGGCCATCGACGTCGTCCGGGCGGACAATAAGCTGGAGACATTGGCTACCGATACTTGCCGGGTCGGTCTTACCGTGGCCCAAGAGCTGAACCGGGAACTGCTCGTCGTCGGCGCACCGGATTACGTCCCCGTCCCGACGGACCGGCTTCACGATCTCCGCTATCAGGTCGATTACCGCGGCGATCCCGTGATCGGCCTGGGCGAGACGAAGACCGTCGCGCTTCGCATCGAGAAGGACCACCCCGCCGTCGAGGATATGGTCTTGCATGCGGACCTGACGATTCCGCACGGGTGGGAATCGGATTGGCAGCCGCGGACTCTTCGTCTCGGCGAAGACGGCGTATCGATCGAGATGACCTTCCGGTTGTCGGAAGGGCTCGAAATCGTTCAGGAGTGCAACCGGATGGAGCTGAGCTTAACGGGGAGCGGGAAAAGCTACTCGTATACGTTCGGGCTTAACGGCGCGCAAATCTGGAAAGTTTACGGCCCTTTCTGGGAAAATGCCATTCAATTCGCGCCGACGGAGCTCGGGGAATGGTATAGCGCGCAAAATCTCGGACTGGAGGATCCCGATCTGTTCACCGACGCGGTCCGCAATTACCATTTGAACGCGGTCGCGGATTCGGAACGGGATTACTTGGCGGCTCCTCAGCCTTATGAACTCGCGAACGTGAAGGAAGACCTGATCTCGGTATCCGACCTGTTCGGGTACGAGGGCCCTTGCGTCGCCTATGCCGAACGGCAGCTCTATTGCCCCGAGGATCGCGAGGTTCATCTTCTGGCCGGCCATACGGACGCTTACCGGATCTGGATCAACGGAGAGCTGGTCAGCGAATCGGATAAGAGGGAATGGTGGACGGCCGAGAACAGGCATCACAGGGGAATAAAGCTGAAGAAAGGCCGCAACAAGATTTTGCTCAAGTGCGTTCGCCGGGGCAAAGAGGCGGAGTACAGCCTGATCTTCTCGGAAAAAGGCACTTGCATGCCTCAGCAATTCGACCACGGGTCGTATCTCGCGGATAAATGAACGATAGGGTGTCCGAAGCCATTGAAACGGCCGAGAGACACCCTCTTCAATCGCTCAACACGGACAGCTCGAGCCGTCTTATTCGAGCGGGATCGGAGATCAAGTCAACCTCTGCAATCTTTCCGTTATGCATCGAAAATTGGAGGATGTACATCAATTTTCCTTGAGGCGCAACGATAATTCCTACAGACCCGTTCACCAGGGCGAGCTGCGCGGCTTTCTGCGCTCGGCCCGATATTTGTTTCGCCAGGGCGGCGGCTCCCCGCGTGACTCTCGAGGAAGCGGACTGACGATCGTCGCGAAGGACGACGTCCGGATCGAGCGCGCTGACGAGAGCGTCGAAATCGCCTGTGTGCGCCGCGGCAAGGAATGCTTGAACGATGTCGCGTTGGAGATTCAAGTCGACCTCCGACGTCGCTTTCGCTCCGCGAATCCGCTGGCGGGCCCTGCTCCCCAACTGCCTGGTTGCCGCATCGGACTTCCCTATAATAGGAGCGATTTCGTGAAAGGGCATGGCGAAAACGTCGTGAAGCACGAACGTGATCCTTTCCGCGGGACTCAAATTGCCAAGCACGACGAGAAGCGCAATGCCTACGGAGTCCGCCAATACGGCTTCTTGTTCGGGATCGCCTATATTCGCTTGATTCGAGGCGATCTCGGGCAAGTAACCTTCCAGCGAATCTTCGCGCATCGATTTTCGCGACCGCAGCTGATCCAGACATACGCGCGAAACAACGGTGGTCAACCACCCGCCCATATTCTCGATTTCCTTCGAATCCACGCGACCCAGCTTTAACCAAGTTTCCTGCACCGCATCTTCCGCTTCGCTCCAGGAACCCAACATTCGGTAGGCAACCGACTGAAGATGCTTTCGGTGCATTTCGAATGCAGCGGCCAATCCCGCTTGTTCGCTCATGACTCCTACTCCTCGTTTAGAAATAAACTTCTATGAAATCATGACGAATTCCGTCCGAACATTGTGACAAATCGCCGATAACGGGAAATTTTAATTTTCCATCCTGTTGTCACACATCCGAAGGTTCAATCCGTCAGCTAAGTATAGAGCCAAACCAGGTTCTAATCCAAACTGAAGGAGCAATTTCAATGAAATCAAGAATGGATAGTCCCGCCGTGATCGTACCCGATGCGTCTCAAGCGTTACAAGCTCTGGGCACGGCCCTGTTTGCATCCGCGGAAAAGACGGGTGTCCCGAGACGATTGCTTTTCCTGGCGTATCTTCGGGCAAGCCAAATGAATGGAGACGGCGTATGCGTCGACCTCCATTCTCGCAATGCCGCGGCTGCAGGCGAATCCGAGGAACGCATACGGGCGGTGTCGACATGGCGAGAGACGGCATCCTTCAAGGATGCCGAACGCGCCGCTCTGGCGTTAAGCGAATCCGTTACGCGACTCGGAGACCCGGAAAACCCGGTTCCCGACGAGGTCTTCGACGAGGCGGCCCTGCACTTCGGAGAGGCGGCTCTGGCTACCCTGATTGCCGGGATCGCAACGGCCAACCTCTGGAATCGGCTTAACGTTGCGACAAGACAGCTCCCCGATTCATTCTCTTTGCAATAAGAGCGCCGAGACCAGGCAGAGCCGCATCGATAAGTCGATCGAGTTGCTGCGGGAAGGCAAGATTCAATAAAGGCAAGGGGACCGTAACGTAGCGCAAGATTAAGAAAAGGCACCTGGACGGGTGCCTTTTCAAGCATTGTTACGGTGTTGGCGATTTGCGCGAAGCCGTTAAGAGCATCGTTAGCCCGGCAATTCCGGCGCAACCGCTATTTCAAATCCACGATACGATTGAGATCCGTGCCTTCCGTATTTCGACCCAGCAGCCTCCGAAGCATAAACTTCGCCATCTTGAACTTGTTGCCGGAATCCCAATATTCGGCCGTATCGCCCGTTACTTTAATGAGAACGAGGGCGGGATCGTCGTAGGTGGTTTCGAGAAGCTCCTCGTACATCGGATTCCAGAATTCCTTGATCTTCCCGGCATCCTCGACCCATTCGGCCTCTCCGCGGATGGAGACGAACGATTTGCCCGCGTAAGCCACGTTGACTTGCCGGTTACGGAGCAGCTCATGGAATTTTCCCGTATCCTTTTTGGTCAAGAACCACAGATCGCCGTCGAACTCGATGTCCTGGGTTTTCATGGGACGAGACACGAGCCCCTCTTCGGATACCGTCGTCAGCATCGCGGTATCGATGCCTTGGATCAATTCGCGAATCTTCGCGATCGCTTCTTGGCGATCGGAGATTTCAGCCGTCATTCCGCTCACCTCTTCCTCATGGATTTCCCTTAGTATCCATTCGCAACGCCCATTCCATCCCGAAAATAGAAGAACGGTTCCGGGCAATCGGAGGTTGCGGAGCCGTGCATCTCCGGCGTTCTTTACTTTTGCGCGGGGTTCCCGCCATAATGAAGTCTTGACCGATCGCCCCATCTTGAAGGAAAATGAAAGCGCTTCTAAGTTGCGGGAGGGGTGGACGTGAATTGGCGCAAATGGCAATCGATCAAAAGCAAAATCCTCGTTTCGTTTATCGTTCTGCTAGCGATTCCGATGGCGCTTATCGCCGTGTTCAACTATTATAAGAGCGCTTCGATCCTCGAAGACAAAGCCAGGGAGCAGTTCCAATATCTCTCCGAGGCGACGAACCAGCAGTTCACCCAGTACGTGAAGAACCTCGATACGCTGTCGATGAATATCGTCGAAGCGCCGGTTATCCAGGCGAGGCTGACGCAGCCGTTCGTGCCGGCGGTCTCCTGGACGACGAAGCAGATCGAGGAAGAATACGAAGTAAAGAAATTTCTGACCGGCATCCATAAGCTGACTCCCGGGCTTTCCGGCATTGCCGTAATCGGCGATAACGGCATTGTCGATTACACGCATCCCGACCGGAACTTCGTGCCCGAATTCGATTACGTCCAAGAGGACTGGTACAAAAAGGCGGTTGAGCGCAACGGAAACTGGGTGCTCGGCGGCAGGAGGGTGGAGCGCGAATTCGATTCCTACCAGAGCCGCGGCGAAATCGAGGTCGTCACGTTCGCGCGGCTGATCAAGAGCTTGAATTCGCTGCAGCCGATGGGGGTACTGGCGATCAATATGAAGATCAGCGAGTTCGAAGGCATCCTCGGCATTGCCGACAGAGACCGGCAGGTCGTCATTCTGGACGAGGACGGCCGGACGATCCTGTCTACGAACGGCGCGGAGGATCGGCTTTCCGACCCGAATTGGTTGCAGATCAGCTCGCTCTCCCCGGTCACCGGATGGACGAGCATCAACCTGACCTCCAAGGAGGAGTTGTTCAAGGAATCGAAGAATATTCGAAGCTTCATCATCGTGCTGACGATTCTGCTGTCGGCGAGCGCGGCCGTGATGGCCAATCTGTTGTCGTCCGGCATCGTAAAGCCGCTGCAGACGCTGAAAAACAAAATGCGGCAAATCGAGAAAGGCGATTTTCAAGGAGAAATCATGCCCGCGCACCGGGACGAGGTCGGAGAGCTGACGCAGCGCTTCAATCGGATGATGGCGCGCATGAAGGGACTTCTGGAGGAGAACCGCTACCGCGAACAGCAGAAGGCGCAGCTGGAGCTGGACGCGCTGCAAGCGCGCATCAATCCCCACTTTCTGTACAACACGTTGATGGCGCTGCGAATACAGGCGGTTACGGACGGGAATCGCAAGCTGGGCGAGCTGATCGCTTCGCTGGTCCACTTGCTTAAGTTCAGCGCCAAGAACAAGCGGAAGATGATCAAGCTGGGGGACGAGCTGGAGTTGATCTCGCAGTACGTGAAGCTGATGCAGCTTCGCAACGAAAGCTTCGATTTCCGGCTGGAGGCGGAGCCGGATCTGTCCGAGCATTTGACGTTTCCCTTTTTGCTCCAGCCTATCGTAGAGAACGCGGTGTTCCACGGTATCGGTCCTTTGCGGCGCCGGGGCAGCATTCGGGTAACGCTGGGCAAGAGCGGCGGGCAGATCGTCGCGGTCGTGGAGGACGACGGCGTCGGCATGGACGCGGAGGCCAGCCGGAAGCTGCTGGAATCGGCCGGAGAGGCGGAAGGCGGAGAGCAATATCATAAAATCGGGGTTCGCAACGTGTACGAGAGATTGAAGAGGCAATTCGGCGAAGCCGCGGACATCGAGGTGGACAGCAGGCCGCAGGCGGGCACGAGGGTGTCCGTCCGCTGGCCGGTTTTGACGGAAGGGGAGGAATCTCATGAAAGTGCTGCTGGTTGAAGACGAATCGATCGTCCGCCGGTTCATCATATCGTTAATCGATTGGGAGGCGCACGGCTTCGAGGTGGCGGGGGAAGCCGCCAATGGCGAAGAAGCCTGGACGATTCTGGAATCCGAGCCGATCGATATCGTGCTGACGGATATTCGCATGCCGGTGCTAAGCGGGTTCGAGCTGATCGAGCGGATGTCGAATCGCGGATTGGTTTGCGAAGTCGTCATTCTGAGCAGCTATGACGATTTCGAATACGTCCGTACGGCGCTTAAGATGAATGTCAGCGACTACGTGCACAAGGCGACGATCTCGGAGGAGGAGCTCCTCGGCTGCTTGAACAAGGCCAAGGCCGATTGGTCGAAGCGGCGGGAACAGGAGCTTGCGCTGGCCGGCCGTACCGCCGGACCGGCTTTAAGCCGCCGGGGCAGCGTCGCGGTCAGCCTGCTAAAGCTGGCGCTGGACGACGATTCGGACAAGCGAGAGCTGGCGCTGCTGAGCGAAGGCCTGTCGCTCTGGAACGAGCCGTTCCAGGCGGCGCTGGCGCATATGCCGGCCGATGAGGGCGCCGCGGCCGCGAAAGAGGACGGGAGCGCGCTGGCGTTCGCCTACGGGGGTTGCCGGATCGTCGCCGGACGCGAGGGCTTCGAGACGCTGGCCGCCGGTTTGTCGGCGGAAGCTCTCGTTCGTCATGAACGCCCCGTTTCCTTCTCCGAGTGGCCCGGAGCCTTTGCGTCGATGAGGCGCAAGCTGACGGAGCGATTGGAGGAGCTGCGGCAGGCCAAGACGCTTCACCTGACCATCCGCCGGGCCGTGGAGTATTTGCAGGCTCATTACATGGACGAGCTGTCGATGGAGACCCTCTGCGAGAAGGTGCATATGAGCCCCGCTTACTTCAGCCGCCTTTTCCAGAAGGAGACGGGAGTGACGTTCACCGCTTATTTAACGAATCTCCGATTGCGGGAAGCCAAGCGTCTGCTGACGCATACCGATTATCCGGTATACGAAATCGCCGAAAGAGCGGGCTATCGCAATACTCGCTACTTCATGAAGCTGTTTAAGGAGTCGGTCGGGTTCACGCCGACCGTATACCGGGAAAGATCGGGTCATCAAACATGACCTAAAAGACAAAAATATGGACTTGATTCGCGAACGAGGGACGGATGGCGGCGTCTTCCCCGCGAATGAGGTCAAGAGAGGAGACTTGTTGGTCATGACGGTCTCCTTTTGTCATTGAAGCGTTGCGCATACAATTTTAAGTGTAGTGCAAGCGTTTACAAACACTTCGGAAGGGATAGGATCACGATGAGCAAAAAGTGGTTATCGATCGCGCTAGGCGCGATGCTGCTATTGTCGGCTTGCGGCGGCAACGAAGGAAAGAACGAGGGACAAGCCCCTTCGCCGTCTTCGGCCAACCCGTCGCAGCAAGCGCCGGCAGGCGGAGAGGGCGCGGACGTGTCCGGCACCGTCAACGTGCTGACTCAGGCGCTCGAGCCGACGAAGATGCTGGAGAAGTTCGCCGCCGAGCATCCGACGATCAAAGTGAATTGGGAGACGATCGGAGGCGGCAAAATTTCCGAGGTGATCAAAACCCGGCTGGCGGCCGGCGGCGAGAACGTCGATCTGATCACTCCGCTGAGGCCCGACTACCTGCAACTGGCGAAGACCGGCCAATTGGTGGATTTGAGCGATTTGCCGTACTTGGACAACTATAATCCCGCGGTGATCGACGGAGGCATGGTGGACGGCAAGCTGTATGCCCTCTCCCTGTCGATGAACTTCTACGTCACCTGGTACAACAAGACGATGTTCGACAAACACGGCCTGAAGGAGCCGACGAACTGGGAAGAGTTCCTGGCCGCGTGCGAAGCGCTGAAGCAGGCCGGAGAAGTGCCGATCGTCATCGGCTCCAAAGATTACGGAGAGAACAATCACTTCAGCACGATTCCCTACGGCTCGCTGCTGAGCGACGATCCGACCTGGGTGCAGAAGGTGTCGACGGGAGAGGCGAAGTGGACCGATCCGGAATCGATCGCGGCGATGGAAAGGTACAAGCTGCTGGCGGACAAAGGGTATTTCATCGACGGAGCGCTCGGGATCGGGAAGGATCAGGCGTATCAGATTTTCTATCAAGGCAAAGCCGCGATGATCTCCCAGCAAGTGGGCGTCATCGAGTTTCTGGCGGCGAATACGCCGGACTTCGAGGTCGGCGCCTTCGCGCCTCCGGGCAACGAACCGGGACAGCAGCTCCGTCTCCCGTTCTCGGGCGGCCACACGATGGCGCTGTACAACGGCAGCAAGAATAAGGAGGCCGCCGCGGTGTTCATGGAGTTTATCTCGCAGACCGAGAACGCCCAGCTCATGACGACGGAGATCAACCTGCCGAGCTCGGTGAAAGGCGTTCAGTACGATTTCCACCCGATTGCCCAAGCGCTGATGCCGCTTCTGACGATGCCGACTGCGGACCTGATGCACGCGGTCGTGCTGCCGCAGACGAAGAACGTGCTGGCGACCGCGTTTCAACGGATTATTTCCCAGGAAAAAACGCCGATCGAGGACTTGGCCAAAGAAGTGCAGGCCATGACGGATAAAGAACTTGCGGCTCAGTAAGACGGGCTGCGGCTAATCGAGGGAGCTTCGGGAGATCGGGGGACGCCCGTTCCCCGAAGCTCCCGTCAGAACGAAGGTGAGCAGCCGTAATGAAACGAAGAAGGACGTTCAGTTTACTATTGTTTATCCTGCCTTCCGCCCTCATCTATACGTTGTTCGCGATGTATCCGAGCCTGAGCGGATTGTACTACTCCCTAACGAATTGGGACGGCATCTCTCCCGGCTACAAGCTGATCGGGCTGAGCAATTTCCGGGAGATTTTCCAGGACCCTTTGTTTTACAAGTCGGTGAAAAATTCGTTCACCTTCGCGTTCCTGGTCGTCGTCGTCAAAAACGCGCTGGCGCTGGGCTTCGCGATCCTGCTGGACAAGAAGCTGAAGCTGACCGGATTTTTCCGCAGCGTGTTTTTTATGCCGGCCATTCTAAGCTCGATTATCGTGGCGTATACGTGGGTGACGATTTTCAACCCCGTATTCGGCTCGTGGCAGACGCTGTTTCAGGCGATCGGGCTGGACGGCATCGCGAAGCTCGATCTGCTGGGTACCCGCTCGACCGCGTTGTATACGGTCGTCTTCGTCTCCATTTGGCAGAACATGGGCTATGCCATGGTCATCTACCTGGCCGGCCTGCAGACGATTCCGGGCGATCTGTACGAATCGGCCGGAATGGACGGCGCGGGGCGCTGGAAGCAGTTCCTGCACGTCACCTTTCCGCTAATCGCGCCCGCGCTCACGATCAACCTGATTTTGTCGACGGTGAACGCGCTGAAGGAATTCGATCTCGTCTATATTTTGACGGGCGGAGGGCCGTTCGACTCCTCGCAGGTGATCGGCACGGCGATCTACAAGATCGCGTTCGAGATGAACCGTTTCGGTTACGGGATCGCCATGTCCTTGATTCTGTTCCTTATCATTGCCGTCATCTCGCTCGGACAGCTGAGATACTTGAAGAAGCGGGAGGTGGAGTACTGAGATGAGCATCGTTCGACGAATCGAGCAGACTTCCACCTACCTCTTGTTGTCGGCGACCAGCCTGCTGATCCTGTATCCGATCGCCCTGATCTTCGTTTCTTCGCTGAAGACGAGCCCGGAGTTCATGTCCGATCCGTTCGGCTGGCCGAAGAGCTGGACGTTCGACAGCTACGAGGCCGCTTGGCACAGCGCCAATTTCTCGACGTACTTCGGCAATAGCGCGATCATCACGGTGCTAAGCATCGCGTTCATCGTCCTGTTCGGATCGATGACGGCCTACGGGCTGAGCTGGGGCTTCAAAGGCAGCAAAACGCTGTTCAGCTATTTCCTGCTGGGAATCATGATTCCGATCCAGGCGAAAATCATCACGCTGTTTATTCTGCTGAAGCAGCTCGGGATCATCAACACGCATCTCGGACTGATTCTGGTGTTCATCGCGTTTAATCTGCCGATGGCGGTGTTTATCTTCTTCGGCTTTTTCAAGACGATTCCCGTAGAGCTGAAGGACGCGGCCCAATTGGACGGCTGCTCCGACGTCGGGACGTTCTGGCGCATCATTCTGCCGATCTCCCGGCCGATTATCGCCACGGTCGTCATTTTGACGGGCCTGTACGTATGGAACAGCTTCTTCCTGCCCTTGATTCTGCTGCAAGACAAGAAGCTGTTTCCGATTACGCTCGGATTGCAGCGACTGAAGGGCGAATTCTCCGTAGACTGGCCAATGTTCTTCGCCGCCATGGTGATGCTGATGATTCCGATGATCGTGCTGTTCGTTCTGATGCAGAAGCAGTTTATTAAAGGGCTGACCAGCGGCGCGGTCAAGGGATAAGCAACAAGGGAGAGATGAGCATGAACGACGTTCACAATAGCGCGCTTGCGCATGTCAATACCTACTCGAAGCCGACGGAGCTCCGGATTACGGACATTCGTTTCGCGGACATCCACGGCATTCCGACGCATTGCAGTCTGATCAAAGTGTATACGAACCAGGGTCTCGTCGGCTTCGGAGAAGTGCGGGACAATGCCGAGAAGCTGTATGCCCTGATGCTGAAAAGCCGGCTGATCGGCGAAAACCCGTGCAACGTCGACAAGCTGTTCCGGCGCATCAAGCAATTCGGCGGACACGGCCGCCAAGGAGGCGGCGTCAGCGGACTGGAGGTCGCGCTGTGGGACCTGGCGGGCAAAGCGTACGGCGTTCCGGTCTATCAAATGCTGGGAGGCAAGTATCGCGACCGCATCCGCATCTACTGCGATACCGACGTAGACGGCAAGGATACCGGACGCGCGATGGGCAAGGCGCTCAAGCAGCGGATGGAGAAGGGCTATACGTTTCTGAAAATGGACCTCGGCATCAACCAGCTAGCGGACGAACCGGGCACGCTGAACGGACCGCTCGGATTCGTGGAGGAGATGCGCACGCTGGCCGACAAATGGCGCAACCGGTTTTTGCAGCCGCTCACCCCGGAAGAGAAGCGCAGGCATTACGAGCTGACCAACATCGGGCATCCGTTCACCGGCGTGCACGTGACGGAGAAGGGACTGGACCGGCTGGAGCAGTACGTCGCCGAGGTCCGGGAGGAGATCGGCTACGAAATTCCGCTGGCCATCGACCATTTCGGCCATATCGGAGTAGAAGACTGCATCAAGCTCGGGCGGCGCATCGAGAAATTCAACCTCGCCTGGATGGAAGACATGATTCCGTGGCAATACACGGAGCAGTACGCCAGGCTCGCGCGCTCCGTCACGACGCCGATCTGCACCGGCGAGGATATTTATTTGAAGGAGAATTTCGAGCCCCTGATGGCCGCGGGCGGCATCTCGGTCGTGCATCCCGACGTGCTGACCGCCGGAGGGATTCTCGAGACGAAGAAGATCGGGGACATGGCCCAGTCCTACGGGGTCGCCATGGCCATTCATATGGCGGAGAGCCCGATCGCCTGTCTCGCCGGCGTGCATGCGGCCGCCGCGACGGAGCATTTCCTGGCGCTGGAGTTCCATTCGAGCGACGTCCCGTGGTGGGATGATCTGATTATTAGCAAGCTGCCCAAGCCGCTCGTGCAGAACGGATATATCCAGGTGCCGGAAGCGCCGGGCCTCGGCATCGAGGACTTGAACGACGAAGTGATCGCGCAGCACCTTCATCCGGAAATCCCGGGGCTGTGGGAGCCGACGGAGCAATGGAACGTATCGTGGTCCAACGACCGCTTATGGAGCTGACGCGCGCGAGCGACGAACAGGAGAGAGAGGGAAACGACGAATGAAATACGACAACCCGGAAGACATCGTCCAGATTACGCCGCTGTGGAAGGGAGAACGGTTCGCGAACGGACGCCCCAAAGTATCGGACGATATTTTGCGCAGAATGCGGCGGATTACGCTGGAGGAAGCCTGGAGTCCGCTGTGGCGGCGCGGGTACGACTTCCAATACCAGGGCGATTTTCAAACCGTGCATTCGGAGATGACGATCGTCGGCAGGGCGGTGACGGCGGTGTTCGTGCCCGAGCGCCCCGATCTGAACGATACGCTGCTGCGATACGGCAATGAAGTCGAAGGAAGGAAAGGCTTTTTTAATCAATGGGTCATCGACAGTCTGGTCGAGGATGACGTCTTCGTGGCCGATTTGTTCGATAAGATCTACAAAGGCACGCTCGTCGGGGGGAACCTGATGACGGCGATCTCTACCCGGACGAAGCGCGGAGGGGCCGTCGTCTGGGGCGGCATGCGGGACGTGCAGCAGGTGGAGAAGATCGCGAACGTGAACGTGTACCACCGCGGCATCGATCCGACGCCGATCCGCCAAGTGACGATGACGGGCATGAACGTTCCTTGCCGCATCGGCAACGCGATCTGTCTGCCCGGAGACGTGGTGATGGCGACGCCGGTCGGCGTGCTCTTCATCCCGCCGCACTTGGCGGAGCTGGTCGTCGTGCTGGCGGAGAAGTCGCAGGTCCGCGACGTGTTCGGCTTCGAACGGCTCGAACAGGGCGTCTATACGACGGCCGATATCGACGGCGATTGGTCGACGGCGCTGTGGGAGGATTTCCTGCAATGGTTCCGCGCTTCCGATAAGGCGGCCGAGTATCAATCGCTCGTCTGGGAAGAGGAATTGGCGGAAGCGCGGGAGCGGGAAAGAGACGGTTCGGCGGGCGAAGGCGGCCCGAGGGCGTAGCCGGTCCGTTCCTGCCGGGGAGACGAGCAACCGGGAACCGAATGAAACCGTGGAGGGGAAGCAAAATGCCAAAAGGCAGGATGCCGTTGCAAAGGCGCGGCATAACCGACAGTCGGCTCGTCCTGGGCTGCATGAAGCTGTGCGGCGGCTTGAAGGCGAATCCGATTACGGAAGAGGAGATCCGGATTGCGGAGCGGGCGATCGACGCGGCTCTGGAAGCGGGAATTACGATGTTCGACCATGCGGACGTGTACGCGCGCGGGCAGGCGGAGGCCGTATTCGGCGAGGTGCTGCGGAGAAGGCCGCAGCTGCGGGATCGGATCGTGCTTCAATCCAAGTGCGGGTATCGGGTCGAGCCGGGCTCGCCCAAGATGTACGATTTCTCGCGCGACCACATCTTGAGGGCCGTAGACCGGAGCCTGGCCCGGCTCTGCACGGATCGTCTGGATATTCTGCTGCTGCACCGGCCGGACCCGCTGATGGAGCCGGACGAGATCGCCGAAGCGTTCGACCGGCTGAAGGCGGCGGGCAAGGTCGATCATTTCGGCGTCTCCAATCTGGGAGCCGATCAGATTCGCTACATCCAGCATGCGCTGGATATGCCGCTCGTCGTCAATCAGCTCGATCTTAGCCTCGGCAAGCTCGATTGGCTGGACAGTGGCGTGCTGATGAACCGGCGAATCGAGCATACGGTGCGGTTCCCGGAAGGGACGCTGGAGCATTGCCGGATGGAAAACATCCAGCTGCAGGCTTGGGGCTCCCTTGCCCAAGGCCGCTATACCGGACGCGCGACGGAAGCGGGCGGGACGGAGGCGGAGCGCCGGACTTCGGACATGGTGGCGCGGATGGCGCGGGAGAGAGACACGACGCCGGAAGCGATCGTGCTCGGGTGGCTGATGAAGCATCCGGCGAATATCCAGCCGGTTATCGGGACGTTGAACCCCGCCCGGATCGCGGCCTGCGCGGACGCCGTCCGGCAGGCGGAGGCGATGACGCGGGAAGATTGGTATGGACTGTATCAGACGAGCAGGGGGCATGAGATTCCATGAAAAAATTGCTGAACGATCCCGCGCGCGTCGTGGACGAGATGGTAGAAGGCTACGTAAGCGCGTATCCGCAATCTATTCGGCAGCTCGAATCGAGCCCGAGGGCGCTCGTGCGCCGGGAGCTGCCGCCGGGCAAGGTCGGCGTCGTCATCGGCGGAGGCGCCGGCCATGAGCCGGGCTTCATGGGCTACGTCGGGCAAGGCTTCGCGGACGGCGTCGCCGTCGGCAACATCTTCGCCTCCCCGTCGCCCGATCCGATCGTGGCCGTCACGGAAGCCGTGCATCAAGGCGCGGGCGTGCTCTATATTTACGGCAATTACGCGGGTGACGGCATGAACTTCGACATGAGCTCGGAGCTAGCGGCGATGTCCGGCATTCGCACGGCTACCGTCCGCATCACGGACGACGTGGCTTCCGCGCCGAGCGATCAGGCGGAGAAGCGCCGGGGGATCGCCGGCTTCGTGCTGCTATTCAAGATGGCGGGCGCCGCTTCCGAGCTGGGCTACAATCTGGATGACCTGGCCGCGGTATGCGCCAAGGCGAACGACAGGACGCGCACGATGGGCGTCGCGCTCAGCCCTTGCACGCTGCCGCAGACGGGCAAGCCCGCGTTCGAGCTGGCCGACGACGAGATGGAGATCGGCCTCGGCATTCACGGCGAGCCGGGCATGGAGCGCGGCAAGCTGGCGACGGCCGACGAGGTGGCCGAACGGCTTCTGGGCGCCATTCTGAGCGAGCTGGAGCTGAGTCGGGGCGACCGGGTGGCCGTGCTGGTGAACGGACTCGGCTCGACGACCTTGATGGAGCTGTTTATCGTCTTCCGCAAGGCGGCGGCGATCTTGGCGGAACGAGGGGTAAGCATTCATCGCTCTTACGTAGGAGAGTATGTGACTTCGATGGAAATGGGCGGGTGCTCGATTACGGTCATGAAGCTGGACGAGGAGCTGGAGAAGCTGATCGACCACCCGGCGGATTGTCCCGCTTTCACGCAAGTCTAACGGAGGAGGGAGAGAGGGCATGAACTTGACCGTGGAGGAATGGAAGCGGATCTGGTTGGAAATCGGGGAACGGATCGAAGAGAAGAAGGATGAACTGTGCGATCTGGATCGAGTCATCGGCGACGGCGACCACGGCATCTCTATGGCCATCGGCTGGCAGGCGATCCGGGACGATCTGTTGCGGATGGAGAAGGAAGAGGATTTGGGCGCGCTGCTGCGGTCCGTCTCCCGTACTTTTCTGAACGCGGTCGGCGCATCCGTCGGGCCGTTGTACGGCACCGCCTTTTTGCGGGGGAGCGCCGTTCTGGCCGGCAAGGGGGAAGCGAGCGCCGAAGACGCGCAGCGGTTCTGGATCGCCGCGGCCGGCGGCATTCAGCAGATGGGAAAGGCGCAGGTCGGGGACAAAACGATGCTGGACACCTGGATTCCGATCGCCGAATCTCTCGGCGCGTCTCTGGATGCGGGAGAAGCGTGGGAGACGGCGCTGGACAAGGCGGCGGAGGCCGGCCGTCGCGGGATGGAATCGACCCGGGACCTGGTCTCGCGGATCGGCCGATCGGGCCGGCTGGGCGAACGCTCCAAGGGACATATCGATCCGGGGGCCGCATCGGCCTTCGTCATCTTCTCCGCCTTCGCCGATGCCTGCAAAAGGCTTAAAGGGACGGTCTCGCCATGAGCCGGCGCACGATGGTCGTTTTGCAGGAATTGACCGCCGAGACGCTGGAACGCATCCGCGCCGCCGCTCCCGGGTGGGAAGTCGTCGGGGGAGAGGCGGACGCGAACGGGCTGGCTCGTCTCCGGGACGCGGAGATCGTCTGCGGCTGGAATCCGGAAGTCGCGGAGCGGTGTCTGGATGACGGCGCTCGGCTTCGCTGGCTGCAGGTCTGGGGCGCGGGCGTGGACAAGCTGCCGCTGGACCGGCTTAATCGCGCGGGAGTGACGGTGACGACGGCCAGCGGCGTCCACCCGAATCCGGTGTCGGAGACGGCGTTCGCCATGATGCTCGCCTTCAGCCGCGGGCTGCATACGGCCGTTCGCAATCAGACGAGAAGCGCCTGGCTGTCGGCCGGGAGCTTAAGCGAGATTCACGGCAAGACGCTCGGCATCGTCGGCGTCGGCGTCATCGGCGCGGAAATCGCGAAGCTGGCCCAGGCGTTCGGCATGCGGGTGATGGGCATTCGCAGATCGGGCAAGCCGGCCCCGCACGTAGATTGGATGAGCGACATGAGCGGATTGGACGAGCTGCTGAAGGAAAGCGACTATGTCGTGGCCGTAATGCCGCTGACCGCGGAGACGCGCCGTCTGTTCGGGCGGGAGCAGTTCGCCGCGATGAAGCGAACGGCCTATTTCATCAACGTCAGCCGAGGCGGGACGACGGATACGGAGGCGCTGATGTCGGCTCTGCGGACGGGCGAGATCGCCGGAGCGGGTTTGGACGTCTTCGAGCAGGAGCCGCTGCCGACCGACCATCCCCTGTGGACGATGGACAACGTCATCGTGACGCCGCATAACGGCGGGGTGACGGACCGGTATCAGGAAAGGGCGACGGAAATTTTCCTCGCCAACTTGGCGGATTACGTCCAAGACCGGCCGCCGGCGCTCAATCGCGTCGATCCGGTCCGACAATACTAAGCGATCGAGGGGATCCGAATGCTGAAGCTTGCGGAAAGGCTGGGCACGCACGAATCGCCGCTATGGACATTGTGCAAGCAGATGGGCGTCGATTATGGCGTCGCGGCATTGCCGCCGGAGCAGAACGGCCTGAAGCCCTGGGACTATATGAATTTGCTGCAGATGAAGACCCGCTACGAGAATGCCGGCATCCGGATCGAGGTGATCGAGTCCCGGCCGCCCGCGAACCTGATCAAGCTCGGAAAGCCGGGACGCGACGAGGAAATCGCGACCGTGCAAGAGCTGATCGTCAATATGGGCAAGCTGGGCATTCCGGTCTGGTGCTACGATTTCATGGCCGACTTCAACTGGTTTCGCACCTCGACGACGACGCGGACGCGCGGAGGAGCGCTCGTCTCCAGCTACGATCATTCGCTCGTCGCGGACGCTCCCTACTCGGAGAACGCTCCGGTCAGCGAAGACGAGCTGTGGTCGAACTTGAAATATTACCTGGAGGCGATCGTGCCGGCGGCCGAGAAAGCCAAGGTCAAGCTCGCGCTGCATCCGGACGATCCGCCGATCTCGCCCATTCGCGGGATGTCGCGCATCCTGACGAGCGCCGACGCGCTGCAGCGGGCCGTCGAGCTGGTGCCGAGCGAGTACAGCGGCATCTGCTTATGCCAAGGCGTGCTGTCGTCCGCGGGGGAGGATATTCCGGCAACGATTCGCAGGTTCGCGAAGCAGGACAAGCTGTTCTTCGTCCACTTCCGGGATACGAGAGGCACGCCCGAACGTTTCGAGGAAACGTTCCACGACGACGGCATGACCGATATGTACGAATGTATCAAAACCTATGCCGAGGTCGGCTTCGACGGGGCGCTCCGTCCCGACCACGTGCCGACGATGGCCGGCGAGGACAACGGCAACCCCGGCTACGAGACGATGGGACGCTTGTTCGCCGTCGGTTACATCAAGGGATTGATGGACGGGGTCTATCGTTAGAGCGGGACAACCGGTCTTCTTCGCGACGACACCATCGATCGGAGGAGCCGAAAGTGGGATGAAAAGCGCAAGTTTCCGGGCAGGATCACGTCCCGAAAACTTGCGCTTTTACGCGAGCGGCCATGGACTGGGCCGTTTTCTCCGTACGAGCAGGGACGCTATAACCTCGCGGGCTCCTTGCGCGGGAACGACTAAAGGGATGTCGACAATATTTGAAAGAAATTAGTAGAGGGGAAAAGGAAAATGGTGTAAGATGACAGGGTGGTTTTACCCATTCGTAGCACGAGCACGGGAGGCTTCCGCGTTGAACGTTATTTTCCAACGGATTTGGAAATACAAATTTCACTATTTTCTGGCGTTTCTGCCTTTGATGGTACTTTTAATATTGAAATTCTATCCGTTTCTTATCGGAATTCGCATGGCTTTCGTCGATTTTAAGCCGTTTTACGGGCTATACGGGAGCGAATGGGCGGGCTGGGCGAACTTTAAAGCCCTGTTCGGTCTGCCGGAATTCGGGAACGTCCTGACGAATACGCTCGCTATTAAGCTATCTTATCTTGGAGTCGTCGGAACTCTATCGCTTCTTCTGGCGGCCGCTCTGAGCGGAATACGTTCGAACGCGCTGCGGAACGCGTTCGTCGTTTTGTTCCTGATTCCCTATTTTATCCCTTCCGCCGTATTCGCGGATACCGCGGCCTATCTGTTATCGCCGTCGCAATCCATTCTGTCGGCGGGGGACTCTTTCCCTTTAGCCGATCCCGCCTCCTTCAGGGCGGTCGTCTATTTGCTGGAAACCTTGAAAACCTGCGGCATTCCCGTTCTTCTCGCGTTAACCGCGATTCGGGCTTACCGCTCAAGATCGCTAGCTTCCGGATACCGGCAGACCTCTTCGTTCTACCCCGCTTTCCGGGCGCTCGTCGCTTTTTTGCTGATTCAATTGTCCACGATCCTGTCCACCGATTTCGAGCTGATAAACCGGCTGAACAATCCGCTCGTTTACGCGGTCGGCGATACGGTCGATACCTTCGGCTTCCGAATCGGCTTTATGAACGCCAATTACGGCATGGGCTCGGCTTTGTGGGTTTTTCAGTTCGCGGTCCAGCTTGTTTTTACCCTGTTCGCCTATTGTCTCGTGCGCAAATGGTTCGTTCGCGATCTATTCGCCGAAGGGGCCGCGCAAGCTAAGCCGATCCCATTGTCGAAGGCCGGCGAAGGCGCCGCCGGCATCGAATCCGGTTCGCCGGGGCATAACGCGATCGGAATCGTCGCGGCGTCGCTCTATTCGGCGATCGTGCTTTTCTTTCTTTATTTCTTGTTCGTCCATCCTTTCCTTCGCGGAGAAGGCGGCCCGGGATTGTCCGATGTTTTCCCGGCTGCCCCTTTCATCATTTTCCTGATTCTGTACGGGGCGGCGACCGTGATCGGTCTGATGCTTATTCTCATGCTCTCTTATCCGTTGACCGTCGAAAAATTGCCCGGCCGCTTCTTGTACAAACTCCTGCTGCTGATCGGTTTGACGATCGGAACGGGCGGTACCTTGCACGAATTTATGGTCTATCGGGAGATGGTCATGATCAATACGCTCTTCCCTCTGCTATTGAACGGAATCGTCGCCCTCGTAAGCGTGTTCGTGCTGAAAAGCGCTTTTAACGCGAAGTATGCGTCGTTGAAGCGGCAAGCCGAGCAGGAGGGCCGAGGGGAAATGCGCTCCTTTTTCCTGCTGTTCGTCCCCAAGGTATGGAAGCCGCTGTTAGGGCTTGGCGTATTGAACTTCGTCGGCTTATGGAACTCGTACATCCATTCGGTGATCTATCTCAACGACGCCCGTTTGTTTCCTCCGGTTGCCAGAGCCGTCGCGATAAGCGCCAGAGCGGACGTTATCGCGCATCCGGAGACCCTGCTGCAAGCCGGAGCGATCGTCAGTCTCCCGCCGGTCCTCCTTTTCTTACTCTTGAGCAGGTTTCTGAGCTCGGAAGTATTCTTGGGCGCGTCCCGCAGGCTGTAGCCTGCGGATTCCGTCTCCCTCTCGCCCGAAGTTGAAGTTTCCTCCGCCCCAAACGATCTTCGGCTGGAAGGACGTCCGAGGCGTCTACGCGCGGTCGGCGGTCTTCATGTTTTTTTCCGCACGGCTTCCTTCCGCCTGGTTCTCATCCGCCCTTTTCCGGCCCAATCGGTTCGTTCCGATGACGCCTGCTATAATCAGCACCGATCCGATCAGATGAGCCATCGTCAATTGTTCCCCCAGGAATATCGCTCCGGCCGCCATGGAGACGATCGTGGAAAGATTGGCGAATACGCTCATCTTCGACGCTTCCATCTTGGACAGGATGTAGTTGGCCAGCAACGCGGTAACCAGCGAGGACGCAACGCCCAAGAAAAGGATGGACAGAATAAAGGCATTGCTGGAGAGCGGCGCGAAAAAGCGATCAAGCGTTCCGTCGGTCGCATGGCCGGAGAACGACGCGGCCGTAAAAACGACGAATCCGACTCCCAGCGTCAAGTAAGCGAGTTCCGCCGGGCTGAATTGCCTCGAGAGCGAACGGGCCAGCACGCTATATCCGGCGAAAGCGACGCACGTCAGCAATAACAAGGAGATCCCCGTCAGATTCGACCAATCGATGC
>JAEZZE010000250.1 GCA_023418755.1 Bacillota bacterium
TTAGGGACTGAGGAACGGAGCGTAGGAAAACCTACGCGAGTACCGGAAGGCCCGGCTGAATTCAAGATTCGAAGCCGAATCCGCCTCTCCGAATTTCATCGTGATCAAAAGCGAAATTTTTGAACTACCTATAAAGGAGACAATTAACGACATGCTTATCGACACACATGCCCATCTCGACTCCCCCAAGTTCGACAACGATCGGGAGCAAATGATCCAACGCGCGCTGGATGCCGGCGTAGACATGATCGTCAATATCGGATTTAACCGCGAGACGATCCCGTCGACGCTGGAGCTGGCGGAGAAATACCCGTTTATCTACGCAGCGGTCGGCTGGCATCCGACCGATGCCGTCGACATGAGGCTCGAAGAGGATCTGGCCTGGATCGAGCGGCTATGCACTACGCATCCGAAAGTCGTGGCCATCGGAGAGATCGGGCTGGATTACTACTGGGACACCTCGCCGAAGGAGATTCAACATACGGTGTTCCGGGAACAGATTCGTCTCGCCCGCCGGATCGGCAAGCCGATCGTCATTCACAATCGCGACGCGCACGAAGACGTCCTGAAGCTGCTGAAGGAGGAGAAGGCGGTCGAGGTCGGAGGCATTATGCATTGCTTCTCCGGCAGTTGGGAGACGGCCAAACAATGTCTGGATATGAATTTCCATATTTCTTTCGGCGGACCGGTGACATTCAAAAATGCGCGCGTTCCCAAAGAGGTGTTAGAGAGGGTCCCGATGGACCGATTATTGATCGAAACCGATGCTCCGTATTTGACTCCGCACCCCCATCGAGGGAAGCGAAACGAGTCCGCTTACGTGCGTCTGGTCGCCGAGGCGGCAGCCGAAATAAAAGGCATTTCTTTGGAGGAAATTGAAAAAATTACAAGCGAAAACGCAAGGCGCTGTTTTGCGATAACGAGATAAACGGAAGAATAAGGAGGAAAACGGACCGCTTCGAAGGAAAAACTGACTTTTGTTGCGGTTATTCCGAAGGTTCCACTTGATTTTCCGTAAAAACGGGCAAATTCGTCGGATGAGCCGTCTTTACACCGTGATTGCCCAGAGGTTATGATCATCATCAGAAAGTTTGAATATGACATTCCTTTTCCAGTGCGCTTAATCTCCCGAACGGGAGAGTGGGGGACCCAACGCGGCGACGATCAAGACAGGGCGTCCAATGCGGTCCGAGCAATCTTGGGGTGAATACGGCAAGTGCCGGGACGGCGGCTCTATCTGAGTAACGCGTCGGGCATGCAGCCGTTAGGGCAACTCTCTTTGCCCGAATCCGACAGCTAACCCCGCAAGCGTGATAGAGAGAGGTCGCCCTCGTGCCGCTACATTTCTTAGCTTATTCCAATCATGCGGAAGCCACGAACAGATCCTCTGTCTCGATGGCTTTTTGTGTTGCAGACACAACTGCTTAGGGTATCGAGCTCTCATGTGAGTATTCTGAACTGGGGAAGGCGGCGCTTGATCGAGCCGGCCGAAATCGCGAAAGTTTCGGGACTGGCCGCCAAGCGTCGTTAACCATTTTGGATTAGTCGCGTCAGACAACAATCATGAATTACAGTCGACGGCGGGGCTATGAAGGAGGAACGAGATATGGGCGCAATTCCTGTTCAGGAAACCCATGATCCACGACCGACCGGCAAGCTTTTCGCACTGCGTTTGAAGCATGAGCATTTGCGCGCCGCACTATTGGCCGCGATTCTCGTCTTCGCCATCACCGTCATGTTCGTCTCGTTGCTGCAGAAGGCGGCGACCAAGAGCATCACGATTGTCGAAAACGGCATTTCGAAGGTCATCTCCACGAAAACCTCGAACGTTCTCGGACTGCTCGAAGAACAGGATATTTACATCGGACCCAACGATCGTCTCTCCATGGCGGCCACGGATACGTTGCAGCAGGGGAGCAGGCTCGTGATCGAACGCGCGGTAGGGGTCATGATCAAGGCGGATGGCAAACAGCAAGTCGCTTATTCAACCGAAGACACGGTTGGGGGAGTCATCGAATCGTTAAACATCGGACTGTCCGAGCATGACCGGATCGTCCCGGAGGCGGACAGCCCCTTGAGGGAAGGAATGACCGTATCGGTCGTCCGCGTGCGCAAAGAGGTTACAGAGACCCGGCGCCCGATCGCCTTCAAGGTCGTAGAGCAGAAGAGCGCGGAGCTCGAAGAGGGCAAGACGCAGGTCGTCACCGAAGGGAAAAAAGGCGAAGCCGTCTACAAAACCGAGAAAGTTTACGAGGACGGCAAGCTGATCAGCCAGGAGATGGTCGAGAAGACGATCGCCAAGCCCGCCGTACAGCAGGTCGTCGCGATCGGAACGAAGAAGAAGTCCGAAGTGGCCCTGGCTTCGTACAGCGGACCTCCGACGGCGGCCGAAGCCAAAGTCGTCAAGCTGAACGGCAAGAACGTCAAAGTGAAGCGGATGCTGAGCAACGTCACGCTGACCGCGTATTCCGCGGGGTTTGCTTCGACGGGCAAATCCAAGGGAGACGAAGGCTACGGCATCACCCGATCCGGAACGACCGTCAAGGAAGGACGCACGATCGCCGTAGATCCGAAAGTCATTCCAATGGGCTGGTGGGTCTATATCGACGGCATCGGATTCCGCCGGGCCGAGGATACGGGCAGCGCCATCAAGGGGAAGAAGATCGATGTCTATTACGACAGCGAGAAGCATGCCAACAAGTTCGGTCTGAAACGCGGATACACCGTATACGTGATCGGACCGGTCAAGCCTTCCGCGGATTGATCGTTGCGGTCAGGCCGAATGCCAATTCAATACGGCTTGGCGCCGGGAAGGAGCCTTTACGGGCTCCTTCCCGTTTTGGCGTTAAGAGAGGGCGGCGTCCCGGACTTGCCCTCCGCTTCAATCTCGTATACGCTTGAAGGAATGCGCGGGATAAAGGCGGAATGAGTTCGAATGATTCGAGAAATGATTGTGGTAGAGGGCAAGGACGATACGACGGCGGTAAGGCGGGCCGTGGGCGCCGATACGATCGAGACGGGAGGATCCGCGGTCGGAGAAGACGTGCTGGCGCGAATCGAGCTGGCGCAGGCCCGCAGAGGCGTCATCGTGCTCACCGATCCGGACGCTCCCGGAGAGCGCATCCGCAAAGTCGTCTCCGAGCGCGTGCCCGGCTGCAAGCATGCCTTCCTGACGAAGGACGAGGCGCGCGGGCGCAGGGGCATCGGCGTGGAGCATGCGTCGGACGAAGCGATCCGCCGCGCGTTGGAACGGGTTCGCGGGCCGGAGACGGGTACGGAGGAGCCTGCGGAGATCGAATGGAACGACTTGCTGGAAGCGGGCTTGATCATCCACGCCTCGTCCGCGGGACGCAGAGAGCGCATGGGCGAGCTTCTGGGTATCGGCTATGCGAACGGGAAACAATTTTACAAGAGATGCCTCATGTTCCGGATTACGAAAGCCGAGTTTCAAGCGGCGCTGGAACGGTTGGAGCGGGAAGGACGATAGTAACCATGCAAGAGATCGCCACATCGAACCGGACGCGCGAAATTATACGCAAGCACGGGTTTACGTTCAAGAAGAGCCTCGGCCAGAACTTCTTGATTGACGGAAACGTGCTCGATCGGATTATACAAGCGGCGCAATTGGACGGAACCCGCGGAGCGTTGGAGGTCGGTCCGGGAATCGGCTCGCTGACGGAGAGGCTCGCCAAGGCCGCGGGCAAGGTGACGGCGGTGGAGATCGATCGCCGGCTCATTCCGATCCTGGAGGACGTGATGGCTCCTTACGGGAATGTCGGCATCGTGCACGGCGACATTCTGAAGACCGACCTGCACGCGCTCTGGAAGGAGCGCTTCGCGGGCCTGTCGGGCGTCAGCGTCGTGGCCAACCTGCCTTATTACGTGACGACCCCGATCATCATGAAGCTGCTGGAGGACCAACTCCCGATCGAGAACATCGTCGTGATGGTGCAGAAGGAAGTCGCCTTAAGAATGTCCGCCAAGCCGGGAGGCAAGGATTACGGCAGCCTCAGCATCGCCGTCCAGTATTACTGCGAACCCGAAATGGTCTGCATCGTTCCCGGCAAGGCCTTCATCCCCGAACCGAACGTCGACTCGGCGGTCATCAGGCTGAAGCGGCGCCCGGAGCCGGCCGTCCGCGTACCGGACGAGGAGATATTTTTCCGCGTCGTTCAGACGTCGTTCGCGCAGCGTCGCAAGACGCTGGCCAACAACCTGTCCGCATTGTCGGGCAAGGATCGCAAAGCCGAGCTGGGAGACTTGCTCCGGGAGATCGGCGTTCAGCCGGAGCGCCGGGCGGAGACGTTGACCCTCGAGGAATTCGCGGCCGTCTGCGAGGCCTTGACCCGCGCCGGGATGCTCGGATAGAAGGGGTTATACCGGTCAAATCCGCTTTCCCGGACGCGCACCCATCGTCTTACGGCTCCATAGGATAGACGGAGAGGTGAGTGGCCTATGAAGCAGGGGGACCTAGTCGTACGGAAGTCCTATGGCGGAGACGTATTGTTCCGGGTTGCGGCATTCGCCGCGCAGCAAGCCGTACTGAGGGGAACGGACTACCGCTTGCTGGCGGACGCGCCGATCGAGGATCTTCAGACGGTGCGAAACCCAGACGAGCTCGGAGGAACGCGCCAGGCGCGTATTAAAGCTAACGAATCGCTGCGGAAGATCAGCGAGGCACGGAACCGCCAGATCGGACGCATCGGGTGGATGGCGCCGGACGACCGGAGACAGCCGTTCTTCGAAATGCCGGGCAAAGTGCTTCATCTGGACGGCGACCCGAATTATCTCAAGAAGAGCATGCAAGTATACGCGCAGTTGAAGGTGCCGGCGGAAGGCGTTCACTGCCACGAATCGCAAATGCCGCACATGCTGATGCGCATGCTTCCCCAAGTCCATCCGGATATCGTCGTCATCACGGGCCATGACGGCGTGCTGAAGCAGCAGCGGGATCTGCAGCAGCTCGGCAGCTACAAAAACTCGTTGAACTTCGTACACGCCGTGAACGTGGCCCGGGATTACGAACGCAACCGGGACTCCCTGGTGGTCGTCGCGGGCGCATGCCAGTCCCACTTCGAAGCGCTGCTGCAGGCCGGGGCTAACTTCGCCAGTTCCCCGGGACGAATCATGATTCATGCGCTCGATCCCGTCTATGTGGCCGTCCGGGCGGCTTTTACGCCGTTCCGCGACACGATCAACATCTCCGACGTTATCGCGCACACGATCAGCGGCAGGCAGGGCGTCGGAGGGATCGAAACGATGGGGCGGTATCGGATCGGCGTACCGAATCTGAAAGCGGCCAATCCGGAGCAAAATGTGAACGTTTTGTGACAAAAAAACAGCCGATTTCGAAAAAACACGATCATCTCAAGGAAAATGACCGTTGACAGTAAATCCTCATCGTTGATATAATATTTTGATTCATTTGACACCCACCCTGTTATTAGTTATAATTTACAGGGAAAGAGGTGGTAGTGGATCATGGCTAAAAACACGCTTCTCGATATCAAGCGAAGCCTGGAACCGCACGTCGGTTCCAAAATCATGCTCCGCGCCAACGGTGGACGACGTAAAACCATCGAACGCACGGGGGTTCTGGAAGAAATCTACCCATCGGTTTTCATTGTCAAGCTGGATCAGGAACAGCACACGTTCAAACGGGTTTCGTACAGTTACGCAGATATTTTGACCGAATCCGTGGAAGTCATGCTCTGCAGTGACGATGGGCAGGTTCGCATCAATTATTTGTCGCACTAGACGGTTGAATAGTACGGGCAGCACCGCGCCAATATCGGAGGCGCCGTGCTGCCCGTTTTGCATGCGGCCGAAATATCCGAGGCATGCTAAAACCGTTCGAAGACATCCAGAGCAGGAGGCGTACCATGGGCAGAAGAAGAAGCGTCATGTCGGAGCAGTTCAAAGCGGAGCTGGCCAAAGACCTGGGCATTTACGACACGGTTCAACGCGAAGGCTGGGGAGGCATACGCACGAAAGATGCCGGCAACATGGTGAAACGCGCCATCCAGATCGCCGAGCAGGCGGCTTCCCGGACGCCCAAAGCTTAACCGTACTTCGGACCGAAAGAGGCCGATTCCCGCAAGCCGCGGGGATACGGCTTCTTTTCGCAATTGGGAGAATCCTTTGTTATAATGATGTAAAAGTTTGGGGTAATCAAGGTGAGTCTACATAAGGTACCGACCGGAAGCTGGTGAAGAGACGTTGTCGAAAATTTATGAGAAAGCGCCCGCCAAAATCAATCTCGTGCTGGACGTCTTGCGCAAGCGGGACGACGGCTTCCATGAGGTCGAGATGATCATGACGATGGTCGATCTGGCCGATCGGCTGGAGATGGAAGAGCTGCCTCGAGATCAGATCGTGCTGTCGAGCCAGGCCGGCTTTATTCCCCTCGACGAGAAGAACCTGGCCTTTCAGGCGGCCCGTCTGATCAAGGAGCGGTACGGGGTCAAACGCGGCGTCTACATTCATCTGGACAAGCAGATTCCGGTAGCGGCCGGTCTGGCCGGAGGCAGCAGCGACGCGGCGGCCGCGCTCAAAGGGCTGAACCGGCTGTGGAACCTGCAGCTCCCAGCGGAGGAATTGGAAACGCTGGGCGCGGAATTGGGCTCGGACGTCCCGTTCTGCATTCGCGGAGGGACGGCGGTGGCACGGGGCAGAGGGGAAAGGCTGGAGACCGTGTCGACCCCTCCGCAATGCTGGGTCATTCTGGCGAAGCCTCCGATCAACGTGTCCACGGCCGACGTCTACGGCAAATTTCGCGTGAACGACGTGAAGCAGCACCCCTCCGTCCCGCGGATGCTCGACGCCTTGGCGCGACAGTCGTTCCAGGACATGTGCGCGGCGTTGGGCAACGTTCTGGAGAACGTCACGCTTCAACGCTATCCCGAAGTCAGACAGATCAAGGAGTGCATGATCAAGTCGGGCGCCGACGGGGTGCTCATGTCCGGAAGCGGGCCGACCGTATTCGGTCTCGTGTCCAAGGAAGTGAAGGTCGCTCGGGTCTACAACGCGCTTCGGGGGTTCTGCAAAGAGGTTTTTGTGGTAAGAATGTTAACATGACGGGAGACAAAATCGGCTCTGACTCTCGTTTTTGTTGAACAAAACCGTATAAAGATGTTATGATACGGGTAAAATATTCGGATTTGAACGGGAGAGGGGAACGTGAAGAAACTGAAGCGCAGCGCCAGGCTTGTAGAGATGACGCAGTATTTATTGGCCCGTCCCCATACGTTAATTTCCCTGACAGCATTCGCCGAACGGTACCAGTCGGCCAAGTCCTCGATCAGCGAGGATCTGGCGATTATCAAAGAGGTGTTCGAGGACGAAGGAATCGGGGAGCTGAGCACGTTGGCCGGAGCGGCGGGCGGCGTCCGATTCGTCCCGAAGTGCCGCAAGGACCGGGCGCTGGAAAGAATCGGCTCGATCTGCCGGGAGCTCGAGCAGCCGGACCGGCTGCTGCCGGGCGGCTATCTGTATATGACCGACTTGCTGGGGCAGCCGGGAATGATGCAGGAAGTCGGCCGCATGTTCGCTACCGCGTTCGCCGATCGCCAGATCGACGTGATCGTGACCGTCGAGACGAAGGGCATTCCTCTGGCTCATGCGACCGCCCAGTATTTGAATTTGCCCGTCGTGATCGTGCGTCGGGATCATAAAGTCACCGAAGGCTCCGCCGTCAGCATCAACTACGTATCCGGATCGACGAAGCGCATCCAGACGATGTCGCTCGCTCGCCGGGCGCTCAAGGAAGAATCGCGGGTGCTCATTATCGACGATTTCATGAAAGCGGGCGGCACGATCCAAGGGATGGTCGACTTGCTGTACGAGTTCCGCGCGGTCGTCGCCGGAGTCGGCGTATTCGTGGAATCCGGCGAGATCGACAGCGAAGAGCGGCTGCTGCATGACTACGTATCGTTGGCCCGCCTGTCGGAAGTCGACTTGAAGACTCGCCAAATCAAGGTCCAGCCAGGAAACTTTTTCTAGGAGGAAGAAGGGCATGACATTGAAAATCGTCTCCACGGCCGAAGCTCCCGCGGCAATCGGCCCTTACGCGCAAGCCGTTCGCGCAGGCAATCTGTTGTATACGTCGGGTCAGATTCCGCTTACGCCGGACGGCGAGCTCGTGGTCGGAACCATTCAGGAGCAGACCCACCAGGTGCTGACCAACCTGAAAGCGGTTTTAGCCGCCGAAGGAACCGACTTCCGGAACGTGATCAAGACGACCGTGTTCTTGAAGGACATGAACCGGTTCGCGGAGTTTAACGAGGTGTACGCTTCGTACTTCGGAACGCATACGCCGGCTCGTTCTACCGTTGAAGTCGCCCGGTTGCCGAAAGATGTTCTTGTCGAAATAGAATTGATTGCGGCGATATCTGTCGAAACTGTCAGGAATTAAAAAATTATTTGATTTTTAGCAGGAGTTTTTCCATATTTAAGAAGGAATTTGCGCAGCTTTGTGGAATATTACACCAAGTCTTTCTGAGGGACAAAGGTGGTGAACACAAGTGCAAATTACAGACGTGAGACTCCGCCGTGTCAATTCGGAGGGGCGCATGAAGGCCATTGCTTCGATCACGATCGATAACGAATTCGTCGTCCACGACATTCGGGTTATCGACGGGAACAATGGCATGTTCGTCGCTATGCCGAGTAAACGGACACCGGATGGAGAGTTCCGGGATATTGCCCATCCGATTTCTTCCGGAACGCGCGAGAAGATTCAAGCCGCTGTACTGGCGGAATACGAGCGGGCGGCGCAAGACGAAGAAGTCATGGTTGAAGGAGCCTAATGATGAAATATTGAGAAGAGGGCCTAGACAGGGCTCTCTTTTCATTTGCGCTTGAATAAGCTATGATTCTGAAGGAGGAGCAAGGCAAGGTTCACCTGAACGGATCAAGGAGGCTTATTGATGAACAAAATGGCGATCATACTAGCTGCCGGCCAAGGCAAGCGAATGAAGTCGAAGCTATATAAAGTGTTGCATTCCGTATGCGGCAAGCCGATGGTGGGACACGTGCTGGACGCGGTTCGGAACGCGGAGTGCGACAGAACCGTCGTCGTCGTCGGCCATGGAGCGGAAGCCGTGAAGGAGGCGCTGGGAGATACGGTCGAATACGCGCTGCAGGCGGAGCAGCTCGGCACGGGACACGCCGTGCGGCAAGCCGAGTCGCTGCTGGGGGCGGAAGAAGGGGTTACCGTCGTCACTTACGGCGATACGCCGCTCGTGACGTCCGAGACGATCAAAGAGTTGATCGCGCATCACGTCCAACAGGGAGCGGCGGCGACGGTGCTCACGGCGGACGTCGCGGAGCCGTTCGGATTGGGCCGGATCATCCGCGATCCGGACGGAAGCGTGAATAGAATCGTGGAGCAGAAGGATTGCTCTCCGCAGGAGGCCGCGGTACGGGAAATTAATACGGGAACGTATTGCTTCGATAACCGCAAGCTGTTTTCCGCGCTGTCCGAAGTGACGAACGACAACGCCCAGGGAGAATATTACGCCACCGACGTCATCGGCATCCTGCGCGGCCGCGGCGAACGGATCGCCGCAAGCAAGTGCAAGGACCCCGTCGAAGCGACGGGTGTCAACGACCGCATCGCGCTGGGAGAAGCGGAACGTCTCATGAGAAATAGAATTAACGAAGCCCATCAGGCGAACGGCGTGACGATCGTCGACGCGGCGAATACGTATATTGAAGCAAGCGTTACGATCGGTCAGGATACGATCGTCTACCCCGGCACTCTTCTTCGGGGAAATACATCGATCGGATCCGATTGCGTGATCGGCCCGTCCGCCGATTTGAAGGACACGGCCGTCGGAGACGGCTCGACCGTTCGCCAGACGGTCGCCGAAGGCGCGGAAGTCTCCGAAGGGTGCAGCGTCGGTCCTTTCGCTTACTTGCGGCCCGGAACGAAGCTCGGGCGCCAGGTCAAAGTCGGAGACTTCGTGGAGATCAAGAACGCCACGATCGGAGAAGGCAGCAAGATTCCGCATCTGAGCTACGTCGGCGACGCGATCGTCGGCTCGGGCGTAAACATCGGCTGCGGGGCGATTACGGCGAATTACGACGGGTATAATAAATCAATGACCGAAATCGGCGACAATGCGTTTATCGGCAGCAACGCCAATCTGATCGCCCCGGTCAAAATCGGCAGCGGCGCTTACGTCGTCGCCGGTTCCACGATAACGAACAACGTCGCCGACAACGATCTGGCGATTGCCCGCGAGCGGCAAGTCAATAAGCCGGGCTACGCGGACAAGATCCGAGACCGGGCCCGGGCCAAGAAGAACAAAGAAACCGAATAACGAAGGCGGTAATGCGCGATGGCCTATTCGGATCCAACCTTAAAGCTCTTCACCTGCAGTTCGAATCCCGAACTGGCCCGTTCGATCGCCGGCTATATCGGCGTCGAGTTGGGGAACGTGATCCTGAGCCGGTTCAGCGACGGGGAAATCCACGTTCAACTGGACGACAGCGTCAGGGGGAGCGACGTATACGTCGTTCAATCGACGTCCGCCCCGGTCAACGATCACTTGATCGAATTGCTCGTCATGGTCGATGCGCTTAAGCGGGCTTCGGCCAAGACGATCAACGTCGTGATGCCGTATTACGGGTACGCCCGGCAAGACCGGAAGGCGCGTTCACGCGACCCGATTACCGCCAAGCTAGTGGCCAATCTGATCGAGACGGCGGGAGCCCACCGGGTCATTGCGATGGATTTGCACGCGATGCAAATTCAAGGCTTCTTCGATATTCCCGTCGATCATCTGCTCGGGGTGCCGATTCTGGGAGACTATTTTCACGAAAAAAACCTGGTCTCCCCCGTCGTCGTCTCCCCCGATCACGGAGGAGTCGTTCGCGCGCGCCGTCTGGCGGATACGCTTCAGGCGCCGCTGGCGATTATCGATAAGCGCAGACCGGAGCCGGGCGTCGTGGAAGTGATGAATATCATCGGCGACATCAAGGGGAAAACCGCCATACTGATCGACGATATCATCGATACGGCGGGTACGATCGCGCTTGCCGCGAACGCGCTGAAGGATGCGGGCGCCGGAGATATTTACGCTTGCTGCACGCATCCCGTGCTGTCGGGTCCGGCGATCGAGCGGCTGGACGCGTCTCCGCTCGTCGAGATCGTGGTGACGGATACGATTCCGCTCAGGCAACCCTGCGGCACGGACAAGGTCAAGGTGTTGTCCGTGGCGCCGCTGATCGCGGAAGCTATCGTGCGGGTGCACGAGCAGCAGTCTCTGAGCTCGTTGTTCGAACCGCATGTTTAAGGCGTTCCTCCCTAGGGTAAACCAAGGGTATACCGTTAAGGGGAGGAATTCGACATGACCGCACTTCAAGTTCAACTGCGTGAAACTTCCACCAAGGGAGAATTAAGGCGTATACGCGAATCCGGCGGAATTCCGGGAGTGGTCTACGGCAAAGGGCTGGCCGCTCCCTCCAAAATTGCGATAGATGCGAAGGCTTTTGCCGACATGCTGAAGGGCAACCCGTACGCCGTCGTCGATATGGACATACCGGGAGCGGGCAAGCAACCGGTTATGCTATCGGAGCTGCAGAGGGATCCGATCTCCCGGCAGGTGCTGCATATCGATTTTCGCCGTATCGACATGAACCAGAAAATCACGACGTCGGCGCGGCTGGACTTCGCCGGGGAATCGCCCGGAGAGAAGGAAGGCGGCATGCTCCAGTTCGTGCTGCACGAGATCGACATCGAATGCTATCCGAAGGATATCCCCGATGCGATCGCGGCGGACGTCAGCGGATTGGGAATGGGCGAGCACCTGACGATCGGCGATCTGGCGCTGCCGGCGGGAGTAACCGCCGTACAGGACCCGGATACGATCATCGTCGCCGTCCTGGCGCCGCAGAAGGAGCGCACCGAGGAGGAAGCCGAGGCGCTGGACGATCAAGCCGAAGAAGATCGCAAGCATTCGGAAGCCGCTATGGCGGTGGATACGGATTAAACGGATTGGCGCTTATTCCTTAAGAGGCTGGTTTTCCGGTTGACAAAGCCGGAGAACCGGCCTCTTTTTTAAATAGGCCTGCATCATTTTCCCTATTGTACTTTTGAAATGAAAGCGTTTAATATGTAATTTGATTAAGTCGGCATCTTTGGAGTGATCGCAGCATGAAGGCGCGCATGTTTTTAAGACCGTTCAGCATGTTAAACAAGATGATGCTTATGTTTTTATTCGTGATTTTGGGCTTGACGAGCGTCATCACCATTACTTCGTACTCGATTACGGCCAGGTCGGTGGAGAAGGAGCTGAAAGTCTCCAACCTGGCCTTGCTCTCGTCGATATCCGATAAAATCGATCTGTTCGTAGACGAGATTGACGGAATGGCCGACATGATTTATTTGAACCGCGACATTCAGGAAGCGCTTCGAACGGCCAACGAAGCCGACCGTTACCGGCTGGAGTATATCATTAAAGAACTGTGGACGCAGCAGCGCTTGCGCTTCGGAACGGTCAAGTACCAGATCAACATTTACAGTCTAGAGGACGAATACCATTTCAACGTTCGTTCGACCGAGATGATGACGGAGACGATCAGACCGTTCTCGGAAATTCGCGGCGAGGAGTGGTACGACAGCCTGCTGCGGCAACGCGAGCTTCAGCGTTGGCTGACAGAGAAGGATGTATTCGACTCCCAAGGAAGCCGGTATTTTACGTTAGCGCGCCCTCTGAACGATCTGAGGGAGCATCGAATGACCGGCCTTTTGCTGATGAGCATCGACGAGAGCATCCTGCGGTCGCTCTACGGCAACGCTCATACGGAATCCTCGCAAGTGCAGATTCTTAATCATTCCGGCCAGCTGCTTTCCGGCACCGAAGGGGAAATCCGGGAGGAATCGGAGATGCGGGAGCTGGTTCGAACAATCGGGACGAATACCAGCGGCTACTTCGTGGAGGATCGGAACGACCGGAAGTCGATCGTCTTTTACTATCAGAACGAGAAGACCGGCTGGTATATCGTGCAGAACATTCCGCTCCCCTTCCTGTTGAATTTTTTGGGCACCATCAAAACGTGGATGGTTGTCGTCTCCCTCTTGTGCGTGTGTATGGCGATCGCGCTTTCGTACTGGACTTCGCGCAGAATCTACAAGCCGATATTCAAATTAAAGGACAGCATGAAGCTCGTCGAGACCGGAATGCTGGCTACCCCGACGGTGGATGTCCACCGTCAGGACGAGATCGGCGTTCTGAACAGAGGATTCGTGAAAATGATCGACGAGACGAGACGGCTGCTCCATCGCCTTGTCGAAGAAGAGAAAAAGAAAAGGCAGCTCGAGCTGGCTTCGCTGCATGCGCAGATCAACCATCATTTTCTCTACAATACGCTTAGCGCGATTCGGGGAATGATCTACCTCGGCAACGCCCGGTCCGCGAACGCCATGATTATCGCTCTGGTTAAGCTGCTCAAGCGAACGCTCCATACGAAAGAAGAACTCGTAACGGTCGAAGAGGAGATCGACAGCGTCAAAAATTACGCGCTTATCCAGCAACATCGTTTCCCCTGCTTCCAAATGCAGGTGGAAGTCGAGGACGAGGCGCGATCGCTGAAAATTCTCAAGCTGATCGTGCAGCCGTTCATCGAGAACGCGATCCTGCACGGGTTTAAGGCCCGGAAAGACGAGAACGGGGCGATCGCCGTGCGGGTTCAAGTCGGGGAGACCCTTCGGGTCGAGATCGAGGACAATGGGGCCGGCATGGACGAAGAGACCCGGATGAGCTTGCTTGCAGAGAACAAGCAGGGCTCCGTCGACGGGAGCGGAATAGGCGTCAGCAACGTGCAGGAGCGTATCCAGCTGCATTACGGCAGCAAATACTGCGCGGAAATCGAGAGCAAGCAGGGACAGGGAACCAAAGTAACGCTTATTCTGCCCGTCGTCAGGTGAAGAAAGGGAGGAATTGCGATGCGGGTCGTTATCGTGGACGATGAACCGATCATTCGCAAATGGTTCAGTATGGCGATTCAAAAGGCGGAGCGCGAATTTGTCGTCGTCGGCTCGGCGGCCAACGGCCAAGAGGCGCTTGATCTATGCGCCAAAGAGGAAGTGGATGTTCTTGTCACCGACATTCAGATGCCGATCATGGACGGGCTGACGCTCATCCAGGAGGTTAGAAGGACCTTTCCGCGCATCAGGATCGTCATCTTGAGCAATCATGAGGATTTTCGCTATGCGAAAGAAGCGATGAGGCAGGGAGCGTCCGACTATTTGTTAAAGGCTGAGATCGAAGAGTCGGAGCTGTTCGATCTGCTGGACAGCCTGAGAGGCGACGCCGAGTCGGCGGCCGAAGCCGACAAGAGAACGGAATTCGACCGCGAGCGCCGCGCCTTAGCCCATATTTTCTTGCGCCGCTGGCTCGCCGGCGAGGAGACGGAAGCCGCGTCCATCCCCGGCAAGCTGGAGGCGATGGGAACCGCTCTTAAGCCGTCCGATCTGTATGTGTGCCAATATCGCATCGATCATTACGGCTCTCTGGCGAAGGATTGGACGCCGGAGGACAAGCGCCGGAATTCCGAAGCGCTCATCCGTCTGATTCGGGATCTTGCGCAGAGGGAGACAGGCGGGGGGACAGTGTTGGAATACGCCGAGAATCGGTTCGATCTCCTTCTCAACGCGCAGTCCTCAAGCGCCAAGAACGTGCATGAAATCCTCTACGGTCTTTCTGGGCTGATCATCGGCGAGGCGCGCGAAAAGCTGGCCATGGCCGTCTCCGCAGGCATCAGCTCTTGCGGAAGATCGTTCGATGAAGCGCCCGCATTGCGCGAGCAGGCCGAAGAGGCGATGAAATCGCTGTTCTTCGGAGCCGAAAGATCCGTAACGTTCTACGAAAGGCCCGAATCCAATCGGACTTTGCGTGCGCGGGAGGAGCTTCGGCGCAAGCTGGAGGACATCCGGCACGATCTCCGGCAATGGGACGTTCACGAGGCTGCGGGCAAAGCCGGGCGGTTATTCCGGGACGGCGCCGCTTGGGGAGCGCTTGAACCCGGAGAGATTAAGCGCGCGGCAGCTTCCGTCGTCCGTATGTTCAAGGATAAAGCGGGACGATCGTCCACAGAGCCGGAGCCGATTCTTCAGGTCGACAGTCTTCTGCAGGAAGCGGAAGCTTGCGACTATCTGCATACGACTTGCCAATGGATGGACAGGACCGTTGCGGAAGCCGCCGCCGAAATCGATCAAGGCGCGTATTCCAGTTCCGCGATATCGCAGGCTTTCCTGTATATTAAGCGCCATTACGCCGAGGAGCTGTCTCTGTCGGACGTGGCCAAGTACGTCCATCTTACTCCCGCATACTTTAGCAGCCTGTTCAAAAAGCAGACAGGGGAAAATTTCAACCGATATTTGATTCGGGTGCGGATCGAGCAGGCCAAGGAGCTGCTGATGACGACGGATATGAAAATATCCGACATCGCGCATGCCGTCGGTTATCCGAACGCCAGCTATTTTATCCGCGTATTCAAGAAGCAGGAAGGGACTTCGCCGATGGAGTTCAAGAACGCCCGCGCCAGAAGCTATCCGAAAAAATGAACACGGGATCGTAAAATAAGAGCAAGCGCTTTCGCCTAGGGTGAAGGCGCTTGCTTCGTTGCGGGCAACCTAAGAAAAAAATGGACATGATATCCGAACGGAGTGTATTTAGCCGGAGCGGCGATCGGTCTATAGTAAGGCGTGTACTCAATAAGAAGGAGGGTCATCTATGTTGAACGCCCACGGTTGGAAGCGTTTAATCAGTATCGCACTTTGTCTGGCCATCGCCTTTTCTCTCGCCGCTTGCGGAGGATCGAATTCGGAAGGGTCCGGAGAGGCGCCGAACGCCGACAAATTAAAAGACCAGAAGGAATTGAACATTCTGTTCCCTGCATCTTCGTTCACCGAGTCGATTCAGCCGCTGGTGAAAGAGTTTGAAGAAAAGGAAGGCGTAAAGGTCAACTTGGAGCTGATCGGAATCCAGAATTATTTCGACAAGGTGATGGTCGAATTGTCCACCGGGTCCGACGCCTACGATCTGTTCTACGTATTCGGGGAGAAGATCAGCCAGTATGTGGACGGCGGTTGGCTGAATCCGCTGGACGAGCTGATTGCCGACAAATCGCTAACGGACGACCAGGTGCTGGACAAGGACGATTTTATGGAGCGGGCGGTCACTTCCGGGACGTTCGACGGCAGCCTGTACGGAATTCCCGTATTGGCATCGACCACGCTGCTCTATTACCGCAAGGACTTGTTCGAGCAAGCCGGCTTGAACAGCCCGCCGAATACGTGGGACGAGCTTGCGGAATACGCCAAAAAGCTGCATAAGGACGGAATCGCGGGAGTCGCCATGCGGGGCTCCCGGGCGCAGACGGAAAGCACTTGGACGTTCTCGATGCCGATGTATGCCTTCGGGGGCGGTTACGTCAAAGATTTTCCCGAAGATATGACGCCGATCGTCGATTCTCCGGAAGTCGCCCAAGCCGCGGACTACTACGCGGACCTGCTCCGGAACTACAGCATCAAGGGAGCGACTACCTCCAAGTATTCGGATATTATCGTATCGGTGCAGCAGGGAGACGTCGCCATGTGGATTGACGGAGCTCCGCTCGTGAAGCAATATGACGATCCGGAGAAATCGAAGTCGTCGGGCAAGATCGGGTTCGCCATCGTTCCGGAAGGACCCAGCGGACGGTTCGCCGCTCTGAACACGCATTTTCTAAGCATGAACCGGAAGTCGGAAAACAAGGAATTGGCCTGGAAGTTCATGCAGTGGGCCACCTCCAAAGAAATGTTCGTCAAGCTGGCGGTAGACGGCTGGCACGTGGCGGGAACGAGAGAATCCGTCTATTCCGATCCGAGGTTCCTGGAGAAAAACAATTACGGCGACGGAGAGTGGGCGGCCAAGTACGTGGAGACGCTGGACAAATACGCCAAAGACCCGTATTACCCGCTTAACCCCGAATGGCCCGAAGTGTCGGATAAAGTGAGCGAAGCGTTGTCCAGCGTTTTGAGCGGACAGCAGAGCTCCGCCGAAGCCTTCAAGAAGGCGAATGACGAAATCGCGAAAATCTACAAAAACGCCGGTTATCTTCAATAAATCATTTGGCGCTTGGAGGATTCTGAAATGGCCAAAGCTTACGTCTCGTTGGAACGGGAGCGCCGAAGACTGCAATTGATTTTTGTTCTGCCGTTGATGCTGTCCATTGTTACGCTGGTGGCCGTGCCGATCGCAAGCTTGGTCGGCATCAGCTTCACCTCGCTGAATTTCGGCAAGAAGGGGCTCTCTTTTCTCGGGTTCGATAATTATGCCGGACTCGTTAACGATCCTAACTTTATCAACGCTTTCGTGAATACCGTCATTATGCTGGCGGGGACGGTCGGGCTGCAGATGGCGCTTGGCATCGTAATTGCGCTGATCATCCACAAGACCTCGTTTATGCAGGGAACGATTAGGACGGTCATTTTGTTTCCGATGATTATTCCGCCGATTATTGTCGGGATCATGTGGAGAGTGCTGCTTCTTCCGAAATACGGGAGCTTTAACGTAATGCTGGCCGAGCTGGGGTTCAAGAACGTTCCGGATTGGCTCTCCAGTCCCGCGTTGGCGATGATGACGATTATCCTCGTCGCCGTGTGGGAATGGACGCCTTTCGTCGTGCTGTTCGTGCTGGCGGGCTTGGAAGGGCAGCCGGCTTCTCCTTATGAGGCGATCAAGATCGACGGGGCGAACTGGTGGCAGGAAATCCGTTATTTGACGCTGCCGCTGCTCAAGCCGATTCTCGGCATCGTCGTCATGTTCCGTATTGTCGAAAGCTTAAAAATTTTCCCGCTCGTATTCTCGCTTACGGAAGGCGGTCCCGGTTCTTCGACAGTCGACTTCGCCTACTACGTGTATAAGGAAGGCTTCTCTTATCTGCGTCTGGGATATGCGTCCGCAGCCGCCATGCTCGTATTTGCCATTCTATTGCTCGCCATCTATTTCGCCATCCGGATCGGCAGCAGACGCAAGAAAGGGGTGGGAGCATGACGTCCGTTCGCCGGAGGAAACGATTGTCGATCGCGGAGCTGCTAAGGATTCTGTTCATCATCGGACTGGCTCTGAGCATTCTTCTGCCGTTTTACTGGATATTCACGCTGTCTATCAAAAATTACTCGGACGCGCTCTCCGAAACCTCGACGCTGTGGTTTGAGCCGACCTTCCAGTATTACAAGGCGCTGATTCAGGACTCGAGCTTCTTGCGATACTTCTGGAACAGCTTCTTGATTTGCGTCGGGTCGGTCATTCTGGCTGTATTGGTCGGAGTTCCGGCCGCGTACGCGTTCTCCAGAACGAAGTTTCGAGGTCAGAAATGGCTGTTTAACTTATTGTTTATTACCCGTCTTAGCCCAGGAGCGGTATTCGTGATCCCGTACTTCTACGCGTATAAGCAGTTTAACCTGCTGGATACGCATCTGGGCCTGCTGCTCATCTATTTTGCCCTGAATCTCGGAATGGTCGTCTGGTCGATTCGCTCCTTCATTGAGGAAATACCGGTCTCTTTGGAAGAGTCGGCTCAGATCGAAGGCTGCACCTTGCTTCAATCCTTGACGAAAATCGTTCTTCCGCTGACGACTCCGGGATTGGCGGCGACGGCGATCATTACGTTTATCTTTTCCTGGAACGAGTTTATGATCGCCTTGCTTCTGACCCGTAAAGAAGCGGTAACGGCGCCGGTCGGACTGCTCAACTTCATGGTGTTCGAAAGAGTGGAATGGGGGCCGATCGCGGCGGGATCGATTCTCATCTCGCTGCCCGCGATCCTGTTCGGCATCGCGGTCAGGAAATACTTCGTCCGCGGTCTTGCGCAAGGGGCCATGGGCGGAGAATAAGGAACAAGGTGGCTAGAGCATGAAGGCCGTTGTATTGGAAAGAGCGAAGCGGATGAAAGTCGCCGACGCTCCGGATCGCCGGCTGCAATCCGGGGAAGTCAGAATCGCCGTGAAGTGCTGCGGGATATGCGGCACGGATCAGCATATTTATCACGGCAATCCCGGCTCGGCGCAAGTCCGTCCCCCCATCGTGCTGGGGCATGAGCTGGCCGGCGTGGTGACGGAGATCGGACAGGACGTTAAGAGATTAAAAGTCGGGGATAGGGTGTCGGTCGATCCGAATCTCTATTGCGGACAATGCAGCCATTGCCGGAACGGGCGAACGCATTTGTGCGATTTTATGGAGGCGATCGGCGTGACCAGAGACGGGGGCATGGCGCAATTTTGCGCGGTTCCCGCGACGAATTGCTACCCCATCCCGGACGGGATGACGTTCGAGGAAGCGGCGCTGACGGAGCCTCTGGGATGCGCGCTTCACGGCTTCAAGACGCTGCGCGTTTCCCCTTTGAGCACGGTTCTGATTATCGGCGGCGGCTTTATCGGCCAGTTATTCGTTCAGCTGGCCAAGCGCGAACGGGTATCGAAAATCGTGGTCAGCGAGCCGGTAGAGAGCAAGCATGAAGGGCTGCGCGCGCTTGGAGCGGATCAGACGGTGCACCCCTCTGCGCTTGCCGATTCCATCGGCGCGGGCTACGACATCGTCATCGAATGCGCCGGCAGGAAAGAAAGCATGGAGCTGGCGTGCTCGGCAGCCGGAAAAGGCGGACAGGTGCTGTTATTCGGCGTCTCCTCTCCCGATCTGTCCATTGCCGTTAAGCCGTTCGAGATCTTCGCCAAGGAGCTCGTCATTCGGGGGTCTTTTATCAATCCATGGACGCATGAGGAGGCGATCTCGCTGATCGAGCGGGGAATTGTCCGAGTACAATCTCTTATCTCCCATCGTTTCGAACCGGACGAGGTTCCCGAAGCGATGGAAGTCTATCCCGCCCTTCAAGTGTCCAAAGGCGTTATTGTCTTTCCCGAGTTCGAGTCGGATCTTGACCAAATCGCGAAGGAGGAGCAAGCAACATGAATCAAACAAGAAGCTCCAAACCCAATATCCTTTGGATCTGCACCGATCAACATCGGTTCGACGCGATCGGGGCGTTCGGCAACCCTCGCATCCGCACTCCGAACATCGACCGGCTGGCGGAAGAGGGCGTGTCGTTTGAACGGGCGTATACGCAATGCCCGATATGTACGCCCAGCCGCGCCTCGTTCCTGACCGGGCGATATCCTCGGACGACGAGGGCCAGGCAGAACGGAAACGAATACTTCCCCGAGGACGAGGTTCTGGTTACGAAGCTTCTCGCGGATGACGGGTACAGCTGCGGGCTTATCGGGAAACTGCACTTGTCGGCCGCTCAGGGACAGATGGAGAACCGGCCCGACGACGGTTACGAAATGTTCAAGTGGAGCCAGCACCCCCATGACGACTGGCCGGGCATGAACGATTACCAGCTGTGGCTGAAGGCCAAAGGAATCGAGTGGAACGAGCATTATCGGCTGGCGGATTGGAAGGATCTGTTCAAGCCCGGAGAGGGCGGAATCGCTCCCGAGCATCATCAGACGACCTGGTGCGCCGAAGAGGCGATCGGCTTCATCGAGCGGCAGAAGGACCGGCCCTGGCTGCTTAGCGTCAACATTTTCGACCCTCACCCGCCTTACGATCCTCCAGCGGTTTATCGGGAGAAATACTCGCCGGACGAGATGGCCGCTCCGAAATGGAAAGAAGGGGAGCTCGATAACAAGCCCCCTCTTCAGAAACGGGATTACCTTAGAGGAGGCCAGGACGGGACGGGGCCCTGCTACTCGGCATTGAGCGAGCGGGAGCGCAAGCAAGCGATAGCCGACTATTACGCGATGGTGGAGCTCATCGACGACCAGGTCGGCAGGATGCTGAGCGCATTGGAGGAAACGGGCCAGCGCGAGGATACGATCGTCGTCTTTATGAGCGACCATGGCGAAATGCTGGGAGACCACGGGCTGTATTGGAAAGGCGCGTATTTCTACGAAGAGCTTGTTCATATTCCGCTGATTCTGTCCTGGCCCGGGAAGTTCCGATCGGGCTTGCGAAGCCGGGCGTTGGCCGAATTGGTGGATTTGGCGCCTACGCTGATGGAAGCTGCAGGTTTGAGCGTTCCCTATTATATGCAGGGGAAGAGCCTGATGCCGATTTTGCTTGGCGAAGCGGACGCCGATCATCATAAGAGCCACGTCTATTCCGAATATTATAACACGCTGAACGGCATACACCCCGATGTTTACGGGACGATGTACTTCGACGGGCGCTACAAGCTGGTCGTCTATCACGGGCAGGAGCTCGGGGAGCTGTATGATTTGGAGAACGATCCGGAAGAATTCGATAACCTGTGGTCGGTGCGGGACTGCCAGTCGATAAAGCTCGAGCTGATGAAGAAAAACTTCGACGCCAGCGTGATGACTCTCGATCCGAAACCGCCCATGATTAAGTATTATTAGGAGGTGAACGATGTTGGCGGCGTATCCCGAAAAAATGCAGGCAGCCGTTCTGCATCAACCGTTCGACATTCGCATAGAGACGCTGGATACCCCCAAGCCCGGTCCGCGGGAAGCTCTCGTGAAAGTGATGGCCGTCGGGGTGTGCGGTTCCGATGTTCATTATTACGAGCATGGCCGAATCGGCCGTTACGTCGTCGAGAATCCGATCGTCCTCGGGCATGAATGCGCCGGCGAGGTGGTGGCGGTAGGCAGCGAGGTAACGCGAGTGCGAGTCGGAGACAGGGTGGCGATCGAGCCGGGCGTGACGTGCGGAGCATGTCCGATGTGCAAGGCGGGACGATATAATTTATGTTCGGAAGTGCAGTTCATGGCCACGCCGCCGGTGCACGGATCGTTCGCCCAATATGTCGCGCATCGGGAGGACTTTCTGTTCCGTATTCCCGAGGGAATGAGCTATGAGGAGGGGGCGTTGATCGAGCCTTTCTCCGTAGGCATTCATGCCGTCAAGCGCGCGGGGGTAAGCCCGGGGTCGAGCGTCGCGATTATGGGGATGGGCCCCGTCGGGCTTATGGCGGTCGTAGCGGCGAAGGCTTACGGAGCCGGGACGATTATCGCGGCCGACAGGGAGCCCGTTCGGCTGGAAGCGGCCGTCAAGCTGGGCGCTACGCATGCGGTTCAGATTGCGGAACGAGACCCGGTGGAGGCGATTCGGAGCTGGACCGCCGGGAAAGGCGCGGATGCGGTTCTTGAGACGGCCGGCCACGCGACGGCGCTGCAGAACGGATTGCGATCCGTGCGCCGCGGCGGCGTCATGTCCGTCGTAGGCTTGCCGCCGCAAGATCAAGTCTCTCTGGACATCCCGTATTTGGTGGATAACGAAATCGATGTCCGCGGCATTTTCAGATACGCGAACGCCTATGAGCAGGGGATTCGATTTCTCGCGTCCGGAATCGCCGACGCGAACGTTCTGCTTACGGACAAGTTCGGGTTGGAGCAGACGCGGGAAGCGATGGAGCGGGCTCGCACGAACAAGAGCCGATCGTTGAAGGTGATGGTGTACCCGAACGGATAAATCGGGCAAGACAGCCGGGGCTCGACCGCCCGAACAAATAAAAGCCGACAAGCTTTTCCGCTCGGCAGCGGGAAGCTTGTCGGCTTTCGCGTTCATCGATTGGTTTAATATCCCGGACGAGACACGAAGGTAAATTGCTTACGGTTGTAGAAAATATTATTGACCTGAACGAATTCTTTGCCATAATATTCGATGAAACCGATGTCGCTGTGCCGCCGTCCGCAATAAATCTGCACCGGAACTTGAGAAGACATATGATCCAGGAAGTGTTGATCGTCATAGATCATCTGACCGTTCATGTACACATCAATTCCCCCCTCTCTCGATCTCTGGAAATCCGTAATAGGTAGGACACGCGAAAACAAGCAATCGTTGCATGTCGAACCGGATTTTTTGGCGAAAATAACGAAAATGTTCGGACTTGGAGGATGATTACCGTTATGCGTTGGATTGTCGGATTGGGAAATCCCGGATCAACCTATGCCAATACTCGGCACAATGCGGGATTTATGGTCGTTGACGAGCTCGCCCGCAGACTAAACGCGGAAGTGACCGCGCAGAAATTCAGGGCGCTGGTGGGAGAGACAAGGGTCGGGGACGTGAAGGTGGCGCTCCTGAAGCCCATGACCTATATGAACCTGTCGGGCGAGTCGCTAAGAGCCTTCATGGATTTCTATAAAGCGAAGCTGGAGGATTTGATCGTCGTATACGACGATCTGGACACCGAGGTCGGCCGAATCCGGCTCAGATACCAGGGGAGCCCGGGCGGGCATAACGGCATCAAGTCGATTATCCAGCATCTGGGCACGCAGACGTTCAACAGGGTACGCATCGGCATCTCCAGGCCCGAGCCGGGCTTGATGATCTCCGATTACGTGCTGTCGGGATTCGCGAAATCGGAAAAGGAGGCGCTTAGCCGTTCGGTAGAGGAGGCGTGCGACGCGCTCGAATACGCTCTGACCCATACGTTCGAGCAGACGATGGCAAAATACAACTCCAAAGGATGAGTTCGAATCCCGCAGGCCTTCGGGATTCGAAAGCGGACTTTTTGAACGGCCTCTTATGAAAGAGGCGGATTGCGGGAATACTGGAGTGAGACGGCGGGGATGCCGCATAAGCTCACTTCAGGAGGCATAGCTATGACTGTGAACTATATTTGCCGCCACTGCGGCATGCCGCTCGGAAGCTTCGAGAATTCCGAGGTGGGCGAGTACCGGCTGGGGCTGCAATTCTTGACCCCCGCAGAGCGAAAGCGTATAATAGCGTATAATTCCAACGGGGACGTGACCGTACGGGTAATCTGCGATTATTGCAGCCAGACGCTGGACGCGAACCCGGAGCTTGCGCTGCTGTCCAATCCGTTGCAATAAGCGCCGAAAGCATCACGTTCCGACATCCTCTAGGAGTCCTTGGCATGTGCCGGGGCTTTTTTCTTGATTTCCAAGGCGCGACATCATCAAACAGAATCATTCGGCTTCCACGATCCGAACGTGCCGGTTGTCCGCGCGCGAAATAGGGCGTCGCGGAGCGGCAATGCCGCATCGGACGTGGAAGATTGGTTTCGGAGAGGGGAAATGCCATGAAGCCGTTAATCCAATCGCTCGTTAAGGATCCCGATCTCATCAGCGTCCTTCAAGGGCTGAAAAGCGGAATGCGGGAGCAACTC
>JAEZZE010000278.1 GCA_023418755.1 Bacillota bacterium
GGCTTCGAAAAAGCACGCGGTCAAGCCGCATCTGTCGGAGCCCGGAGTCGTGAAGGCCGTGCTGATCGGCGTCGCGCTGCTGTTCATCGCTCTGATCGTGCTGCTCCCGATGGCGGCGGTATTGGTCGAAGCGTTCCGCAAAGGCTGGACCGCGTACCTGGACGCGTTGACCGATCCGGATGCGATGTCGGCGTTGAGATTGACGCTGATTACGGCGCTGATCGCCGTTCCGCTTAACACGATTTTCGGTCTGGCGGCGGCGTGGGCGATAACGAAGTTCAAATTTCGCGGCAAAAACCTTCTCGTCACGCTGATCGACTTGCCGTTCGCCGTATCGCCGATCGTGAGCGGATTGATCTACGTTCTGTTGTTCGGCGCGCAGGGCTTGCTCGGACCGTGGCTCGACAAGCACGATATTCACGTTATTTTCGCGACGCCGGGCATCGTCATCGCTACGATGTTCGTCACGTTCCCTTTCGTGGCCCGGGAGCTGATCCCGTTAATGGAGACGCAGGGCGTAACCGACGAAGAAGCGGCCGTCAGTCTCGGGGCGAAAGGGTGGCGGGTATTTTTCAAAGTGACGCTGCCGAATATCAAATGGGGTCTGCTGTACGGCATGATTCTGTGCAACGCGAGGGCGATGGGCGAATTCGGCGCGGTATCGGTCGTCTCCGGCCATATCCGGGGCGAAACGAACACGCTGCCGCTGCATATCGAAATTTTGTACAACGAGTATCAGTTCAGCGCCGCGTTCGCGGTCGCTTCCCTGCTGATGGTGCTGGCCGTCGTCACGCTCGTCGTCAAATCCGTTCTGGAAAGCCGAATGAGCGATGAAAACCGCTAAAACGCGTGGATAAGCGAAACGGAGGAAAACAAAATGGCTAAACCCGTAGAAGTAGACGAACGTTGGTTGGGACGAATCGCCGAGCAGGTCAACGGACTGGAATACGGCGAGGTCAACATCGTCGTTCACGACGGCAGAATCGTCCAGATCGAACGCAAGGAGAGAAGACGGTACGACGACGTCGCGCGCGGCGCCAAGAAGGAGCGCGAATCGGCAGGCTCGCCATCCTAGTAGGTTGTCGCGAAGCTTGCCCTGATCCTATTGCCGAACGAGAATGGAGGAGGCGACTCTCTTAAGACGAGAGGCCCTCTTCCATTCTCATTTTTGTCTCAAGTTATCTTTCGTTCATTCAATCGCCCTGCTCGGTGAGGTAGAATAGTAGACAAAATTTCAATGGACCGCAAGAGGTAAGAGGTAATCATGACGCTAGCGCGAATCGATATGTTCGATCGTCTGTCCAACCTGGAAGTCGCCAAGGCTCTCGGGCGGATGGACAAGCTGGATTTGCCGGCGGGGAGCCTGTTGTTCCGGCAGGGAGATCCCGGCGATAGCATGTACATTATCCAAAGGGGCAAGGTAAGGCTGTCCACGGAAACGAGCGAAGGGGGACTCCAGCCCCTTGCCCTGCTCGAAGAAGGCGACACGTTCGGGGAGATGGCGCTGCTGACCGGGGAAACGCGCTCGGCGACGGCGTCGACGACGGAGGACTCCGTCCTGTTCGCGATGAATAAGGAAGCGTTCGACAAGCTGATCGCGGAGCAGCCGGCGATATCGGCTTATTTTATTTCTTTGCTGTCGCGGCGGCTGGTCCGCACGAACGATCATCTTCACGCTTCCAACGAGGCGAAAATGAAATGGATCGTCGAGGAGCTGGAGCGGCTTCCCCTGGCCTGGCAGGACATGCTGGTCGAGTGCTCGACGTTTCCGCGGTTCGATTCGGACTTGCTGGCAGAGCTGTTCGGAGCGGAGGCGTCCCAACCCATGCTGAAACGGTTGACGGACCGGTCCGAACGATTGGCGCTGGAGCGGTTGGAGAACGGAGCCGGGTATGCGATCTCCCCGTCCATCCGGCCGACGCTGCTGCTGTTGTTCTCCGAGACGAGGTCGGAAGAGCGGAAGAACGAGCTGCGATCTGCGGCCATCGGCTTCTGGATCCGGCGCGGAGATTGGGACGAGGCGATCGGGATTCGCGCGGAAGACGGAGAATGGGGCGAAGCGCTGAAGCTGATTTCCGAGGCTCAGGAATGGGGCGAGCGTACGCTGGACGCGCTTGACCGGTGTCCGGCGGAGCTTCTTCATGCGAATTACGCCGTGCTGGACCGATATTTGGCGGCATGCGCCGCGAACAAACGCGAGAGCGGCATCGCTCGGTTGGAGGACGCGCTTGACGGGAATCCGTCGCTCTTTACGACGGAGCAAAAAAGGGGGCTGTACGAACGCGGAGCGGACCTGTGCCGGGCCTTGGGGAGCACGGCGAAATCGCTGGAGTTCATGACAATGGCCGAGCAGTGGGGCGTCGCGCCGGAAAACGAAGAAAGGGCGTACCGGCAGGCCAAGCAAAAGCAGGATCGCCGAAGAACGGGGGAGCTGGCTTCCCAGGCGGGGCATCTGCTCAAGAGCCGGCGGCTTAGCTTGGCGCTAGCGTTGCTGGCCGCGGCGGCGAGCCTGGTTTTCTTTTGTTTCGCGCCGCCATGGGGAGAGCTGACCCGGCAAGGCATGGTCTTCGTCGGCATCGGCATCGCGGCCGTGGCGCTCTGGGTCGCGGACGCCGTCGCGGACTATCTCGTCGCCTTGCTGATGGCGATGCTGTGGGTCGTCGGAGGAATCGTGCCGCCCGAAGTCGCTTTATCCGGCTTCGCCTCCACGACTTGGCTGTACATGCTGTTCATTCTCGCTTTCGGAGCGGCGATCTCCAAGTCGGGCATTCTGTTCCGCCTGTCGCTGCATGCGCTTAAGCGGTTTCCGGCCAATTACCGGGGGCAGCTGTGGGGGATCGTCGCCGGCGGAACGCTGCTCAATCCGCTCATTCCGTCGTCTTCCGCCAAGGCGGCGCTCGGCGTCCCGATCGCGCGGTCGCTGGCGGAGTCGATGGGCTTCCGGGACCGCAGCCGAGGTGCGGCGGGACTCGGACTGGCGGCGACGGTATTTTACGGATTTACCGCACCCTTCGTCCTGACGGGCTCTTACAGCAACGCGATGGCGTTCGGCTTGGCGGACGGGACGAAGCTGCCGGGCTGGTTTCAATGGTTCGGCTACGCCTTGCCGGCGTTTCTCGTCTTCTCGGCCGTCATGCTGACGCTGCTGTTCGTCGTCTTTCGCGGCGAAACGCAGCCCAAGCCCGTCTCGGCCCGGATGCTGGACGATCAACTTCAACTGCTCGGCAAATTTTCCAAGCAGGAGCGATTGACCGCATGGACGGTGCTCGGAAGCATCGCGCTCATGATTTTGCAGCCGCTGCACGGCTTGGACAACGCTTGGACGATGCTGCTCGGCTTCTCCGTCCTGGTCGTAACGGGAACGCTGGACGGCCGTACGCTGAAGACGGGCGTAGATTGGACGTTTCTGCTGTTCATCGGCATCGCGTTCAGCTTTGCCGATGCGGCCAAGCGGCTGGGCATCGTGGACGTCTTGTCGGATTTTCTCGGCGAACGCATGGGCGTCTTTCTCTCTTCGCCCGCTTTGTTCCTGGTCGCGGCGATGGCCGTCTCCTTCATCGTCACCTTGGTCATTCGCGACGACCCCGCGCTGATCGTGCTCGTCATCGCGCTGCTGCCGCTCGCGGAGCAGGCCGGCGTGCATCCCTGGGTCCTCGTCTTCGTCGTGCTGCTATGTACGGATCCTTTCTTTTTCGCCTATCAGTCTCCGACGTATTTGACCGCGTACTACAGCGCCGAAGGGAAGTCGTTCAGCCACGGACAGGGGCGCGCCGTCGCGCTCGGCTACGGTCTGGCCGTAGCGGCGGCCGTTATGGTCAGCGTTCCGTATTGGCGGTGGCTCGGATTGATCGGACCGTAAATACAAAGAGGCCGTCCCGTTATTCGGGACAGCCCCTTGCTCAACGAATCGGAAAGATTAAATTCCGCTATCCTTATCCGAATCGTCTCCGACAAAAACGCTTTCTCCGTCCAAAGGGCGCCGAAGGCGTTTTTACTTATTCTCTCGGATCAAGAAATGATGAATTTCACGACAACAGCAACCGTGAACACGACGAACATGAAGCCGAACATCGCGAGAAAACCCGCCGCCACATCGAATAAATCGTCGCGCGGCTCTTCGTTGATATGCTGGCGCGGATCGGTAACATTTGCCATTGGGAAGCCTCCTGACACGCATTCAATAGTTACAGTATACCCAACATCGCTTTTTGTTGTAAAGTGTTCCCCGGAACGATCGGTGACAAGTTTGCGACAACGGAAAAACGGATAAGGCGGGGCGGCGTCCGAATGTGCTACAATGGGAGGAACGGGTGTTCTATCCGGACATTAGAAGGAGGTACGTTTCCTTGGACATCCTGAAATCTTCCGCGAGCCGGGACAAAGCGATGGAGAACATTCGCAACAAGCTGGCGCTGCTTCCCGATCAGCCCGGCTGCTATTTGATGAAAAACGAAGAAGGAAAAATCATATACGTCGGCAAGGCGAAAGTGTTGAAAAACCGCGTGCGCTCCTATTTCACCGGCAGTCACGACGGCAAGACGCAGCGGCTCGTCTCCGAAATTCGGGACTTCGAATACATCGTAACGGCCAGCAATACGGAATCGCTCATTCTCGAGTGCAACTTGATCAAAGAGCATTTTCCCCGGTACAACGTGCTGCTGAAGGACGACAAGTCGTTCCCTTACTTGAAGATCACCAGCGAAAAGCATCCGAAGCTGGAGGTCACGAGGCGGGTCGTCAAAGATAAGGGGAAATATTTCGGGCCTTACCCGAACGCCTTCGCCGCGCAGGAAACGAAAAAGCTTCTCGATAGGATGTACCCGCTGCGCAAATGCAATTCGCTGCCGGACAAAGTGTGCCTGTACTATCATCTGGGCCAGTGCGTGGCGCCCTGCGAATATCCGGTGGAGCAGTCCGTTTACGACGACATGGTCGGCGAAATCGCGAAATTCCTGAACGGCGGGCACGGGGAGATCAAAAAAGAGCTGAAACGCAAAATGGAACAGGCCGCCGAAGAGCTGCAATTCGAGCGGGCGAAGGAATACCGCGACCAGATCGCCGCGATCGAAGCGCTGATGGAGAAGCAGACGATCAACATGGCGGACGCGATGGACCGCGACGTGTTCGGCTATTCGGTCGACAAGGGCTGGATGTGCGTGCAGATCCTCTATATGCGCCAAGGCAAAATGAATCAACGGCATATGTCCGTGTTTCCGTTTTACGGAGAAGCCTACGACGACTTTCTCAGCTACGTAACGCAGTATTACAGCGATAATCCGGCATTGCCGCGGGAGGTGCTGCTTCCGCCGCCGCCGGAGGAGGGACAAAGCGACGATCCGGCGGAGAAAGCCGACCGGCCGGCCATGGTCGCCGAAGCGAAGACGAGCTACGGCGAAGCGGAGGCGTACGAGGCGGCGGAAGAAGGCGAAGCCGCGGAGGTCGGGGAGTCGCTGCGGCGCTGGCTGAAAATCAAGGTGGCGTTTCCCCGCCGGGGCTCGAAGCGGCTGCTTGTCTCCATGGCCTGCGACAACTCCCGCGTCGCGTTGGAGGAGAAGTTCCGCCTGATCGAGCGGGACGAGTCGCGAACGGGCAAGGCGGCGGACGGGCTGGCGAATTGGCTCGGCATTCCGAGCGCGTCGCGGATCGAGGCGTTCGACAACTCGAACATTCAGGGCACTTCCGCGGTGTCGGCGATGGTCGTGTTCACGGACGGCAAGCCGGATAAGAAAGAGTATCGCAAGTATAACGTCAAAACGGTCCAGGGGCCGGACGATTACGAATCGATGCGCGAAGTCGTCCGGCGCCGCTACGAGCGCGTGCTGAAGGAGGGGCTGCGCTTGCCCGACCTGATCGTCGTCGACGGCGGCAAAGGGCATATCGCCGCCGCGCTCGACGTGCTCGTCAACGAGCTGGGGTTGGACGTGCCTGTATGCGGATTGGCGAAGGACGCGAAGCACCGCACCTCTCAACTGCTCGTGGGCGATCCGCCCGAGGTCGTCCCGCTTCCGCGAGACAGCCAGGAGTTTTACTTGCTGCAGCGCATCCAGGACGAGGTTCACCGATTCGCGATTACGTTCCACCGCGAGAAGCGGGCCAAATCGATGGTCGCTTCGCGGCTGGACGCGATCCCGGGCATCGGGGAAAAAAGAAGGAAGCAGCTGCTCGGCCATTTCGGCTCGCTTAAGGCGATCAAGGAGGCGTCCGTCGAGGATTTCCGCGCCGTTTCGATCGGGGAGGCGCTGGCCCGACGCATTCTCGACGCGCTTCATGCGGAATGATTCTCGCGCGGCAAGGCATCATGATCTACTCCAAGAAGGTTGCCCCCAAGAGGTTTGGTGTGGCCTTCTTTTTTTGCGCGTATCCGCGAATGTTCGGATTCCTCCAAGACTTCGGTCTAATCGTCGCTGGACAAAAGACAGGTTCACAACCCGACGAGAAACGATGGGAGATCGTGCCCGCGAACGATAGAATGAAACCTAAGAGGGAATACGGAAGAAAATCGAAACGAAAGCGGGTTGAACGAAAATGAATCGATCAACGATCGAAACGGGAATCGTCCAGGGCGGGGGCTTGCCCCGGGCAAGGGAACTGTCCGGCCGCCGGATCGGATGGAAAGCGCGGCAGAAGGCGTGGATGGTCTGGGAGAAGGCGATCGCCCGCCTGATGGAGGCATCGAGCGAATGCTCCTTGGAAGCCGGCATGTGCAAAATGCTGGTGAAGAAGCATAAGGGAGCGGCCATCATTTGCGAGGACGGCACGAGGATCGAGAGGGGAGACCGGATCGGAGAGCTTCATCTGAACAATCGGATGGTGTTGGAGCTGACCGCGGATCACGGGGCGAACCGGGCCGCGCTGCGGACGGCCCGCCTTGCCCGGGCGTCGCTCAAAGAGATCGCCTCGGCGCTAGAGCGAAAGCCGGAGCTGGCCGGAGTCAAAGCGCTGGTCGGCGTAACGCTCCTGCACCGGGGACTAACGCACGGCCTCGGCTTCGAGCAGAGAGCCCTTCCGTCGAAGGCTTACGAAATGGCGACAACGCTTTACCTGAAGCTGCTTCTGCGCTTCCTGCACCCGGAAGGTCTCGGCCGGAGCGAGCGGTGCAGGGAGAAGCTGACGCCCGTCCTGCTCGTGTGCACGCGCGAGAGTTTGCGGACAACGTTTCGGTCCAGGCGCGGCGGCGATGATTCGGAAATACCGCCGGGAGAACCGGGACGATTCTTCATAAAATCTTCAGATTGTTCTCAAGGGGATCCTTATTATTCTGCTTTATGATTGGATCATCCCATTTTCCGAAGGAGGAAAAGCCCGATGATGCCGATCGAAACCGCGGGACCCGACGCTCGGGGCGCGAAGTCCTGGAAGCCGCTGCTCGCGCTTCTGGCCATTCCCGCGATCAACGTCCTGTACGTCCTGCAAAATCGTCCGAACGAGAACGTCCTTTCTCTCGTAACCGAAGTCGACCGAATGATTCCGTTCATTCCGGAGTTCGCGCTTCCCTATACGATTTGGTACCCTTTCCTGCTGCTCGTCTTTATTCTGATTCTCCGGCAAGACAAGCGGGAATATTACCGTACGCTGCTGGCGACGTGCCTGGGGCTGCTGCTGTCCAATTTCGTGTTCCTGATGTTCCAAACGACCGTCGCTCGTCCCGATGTGGAGCCCGGCGGCTTGTTCAACTGGCTCGTTCGGTTCGTCTACGCCAACGATCAGCCCTACAACTGCTTTCCGAGCGTTCACGTGCTGACCAGCGCATTGATGATCTTCGGATCCGGGGTTTTGCGTTGGAGCGCGAAAATTCCGATCGCGTTCGTCGGTACCAGCATTATCGTATCGACCTTGTTCGTCAAGCAGCACGTGATCGCGGACGTCTTGGGAGGACTGCTCGCCGCCAAGCTCGTTTTCTGGCTGGCAGGCGCGCTCATGCCCTTGATTCTGAAAACAAAGCCGCCTTTGCGAGATTCGCTCCCGGAAGAAAGGGGCGTCTCCCGAACATGACAGGCGAAGAAGCCCGGTTGTTTCTGAGCAAGTTCATGCGCCGGCCTAAGCAAGTCGGCAGCATCGTTCCCAGTTCGAGGGTTTTGGCCCGACGCATGGCCGACGCGATTCCGTGGGAATCCGTTCTGTCGATCGCCGAGCTCGGATCGGGCACGGGGGCCGTTACGAGGGAAATCGAGAGCCGGGTCCGGCCGGACGCGCGCGTGTATTTGTTCGAGAAGGATAATCGGATGAGAAGCCGGTTGGCCGCGAAGTACCCGAACTTCAGACGGGCGGCCAACGCCGTAAACCTGACGCGCATCCTCGAGCGGGAAGATACGCCGGAATTGGATTGCATCGTCAGCTGCCTCCCCTTTTTCAACTTTCCCCCAAGCCTGAGGGAAGAGCTGATGACGCAAATCGAGAAAGCGCTGAAGCCCGGCGGTCTGTTCGTCGCCTTCCAATACTCTCTTCAAATGAAGAGCCGGGTATCGCTCCGTTTCTCGATCGAGAAGATCCGGTTCGTTCCTTGGAACCTGCCGCCGGCTTTCGTCTACGTCTGCCGGAAAGAGGAGGCTTCGAGCTTTGCCCGTTCTCCGCGACCGCTTTCCTTGGTCCCGCCTTCGGATTTACAATAGGAGATAGCAAATAGGCGAAGCGAAGGAGCGCGATCGATCCATGCATCCGAAAACGGTATTGGTGGTTGACGACGAAGCGGAGATTCGCGACGTCATTCACGTTTTTTTGCGCAACGAAGGGTTCCGCGTGCTCGAGGCGAAGAACGGCCTTGAGGCTTTGGAACGCATGGAGCAGGACAACGTCGATCTGGTCGTGCTTGACGTCATGATGCCCGAGCTTGACGGTATCCGGACCTGCATGAAAATCAGGGAAACGTCCGGCGTGCCGATCATTATGCTGTCGGCCAAACAGGAGGAAATCGATAAGATAACCGGTCTGTCCATCGGGGCCGACGATTACGTCTCCAAACCGTTCAGCCCGCTGGAGCTCATCGCGAGGGCGAAGGCCCAGCTCCGCCGTTCGGGCATGACCGCGAAGGAGGATTCGCCCGAGGCCGTCTACGTAAACGACTTGATCGTCGACGTCGCGCGGCATCGCGTCACCGTCAAGGGAAGGGAGGTCGCGCTCACGCCGCTTGAATTCGCCATCCTGGAGCTGCTGGCGACCCATAAGGGACAAGTGTTTCATGCGGACAAAATTTACGAGAAAGTGTGGAAGGAGCCGGCCGGCCACTCGGAAAATACGGTGATGGTCCATATTCGCAACCTTCGAGAGAAGATCGAGGACAATCCCCGGCAGCCGCTTTACATCAAGACGGTATGGGGAGTGGGTTATAAAGTTGAAAAATAACTTTTGGTCCGTCGTATCGGGGAGAAGAAGCATCCGGTTTCAGATGGTATGGGCGTTCATCGCGAGCTTTTTCGCGGGCTCGGTCGGGTCTACCGCGGTGCCGCCGACCGGCTTCGTGTTCGATATTCCCATGTACTTCGTCGTTTTCCTGGGGATATTCTCGCTGACCTTTTTCCTAATGACCCGCCCGTTTATCCGGTACATGCAGAAGCTGTCCCAAGGCTTGGATATTCTATCAAGCGGTGACTTGAGACATCGGATTCCCATCGAGCGAAAGGACGAGCTCGGCGATGTCGCCACGCAGATCAACGCGATGGCCGAGAAGCTGGAAACCTTGATCGAGAAGGAGCGGGGGATCGAGAAATCGAAAATGGAGCTGATCACGGGGGTGTCGCACGACTTGCGGACGCCGCTGACGAGCATTCTCGGTTATATAGAGCTGCTGAAGAACAAAGGATACCGCGACGAGGCGGAATACGAGCGCTTCCTCGGCAACACGCACAGCAAGGCGATCCAGCTTAAAACGCTGATCGACGAGTTGTTCGAATACACCCGTCTGTCCCTGAGCGAAACGAAGCTGGAGACGGAGACGATCGACGTTCGGGAGATGCTCGTTCAGATGCTTGCGGAGGCGGAACCGCTGGCCAGGGACGAACGGATCGTTCTTGAGGCGAAGCTGCCCGGTTCTTCGCTGTCGGTTCGCGCCGATCCCGAGAAGCTGCGGCGGGCGGTCGACAACCTGTTGACGAACGCCCTGAAATTTTCCGTGAAGCCGGGAACGGTCGTCGTCTCTCTGGAAGCGGGCGGAGGCAAGGCCGCGATCACGGTGGACAACCGGGGAAAGCCGATGGCCAAGGAGCAGGCCGATCGGCTGTTCGATCGTTTCTATAAGGCGGACGAATCCCGATCCGACCCGGATCGGTACGGCGGAGCGGGGTTGGGGTTGGCTATCGCGAGAAACATTGCCGAGCTGCACGGGGGGCGCGCTTACCTCGACTACGAGGACGCCCGCTTCAGGTTCTCGATCGAACTGCCCTGTGAAGCCGCCATATGACGATGCCCACGAGGGCGGGAGCGAGAAGGCTGAACACGCCTCCGGCGAAGTCGTCCGGCAAGCCGTCGAACATCATCTGCATGCCCATCAGAATCGCGTCCAGCGTCACGTGCGCGAAAATCACGGTCATTAACCCGAATCGCAGCATGAACCATCCGAAGAGGAAGGACAGCAGCACGAGCTCGATGACGCGCGTATAAACGGGATAGACCGCGTAGCCGACATGGCCGAGCGCCCAGAACAGGCCGGGCGGCACGATCGCCAGCGTCGTCAGAACGACAACCGTTCTTTTGGAAGGCTCTCCGCCCTTCATCGCGCGCGCGAGGCCGACAAACCATTTGCGGAACATCCCGATGCCGAACAGCCGGCTCTGCAGCTCCTCCGATATGCCGGCGCACCAGGCCAGCAAAGGAAGCAGAAGCGGAATACTCATGTTGTACATCGATTGCGTCGCGTCGCTCGAAGCGAACGCGCCCAAGCTTTTCTCCAGCAGAAGCAGAATGACGGATTGCGCGCCCAGCAAAATAAAGGCGAGGAAGTAGCCTTCTTTCATGCTCTTCAGCACCGCGTCCCCGTATCCGGATTCCCGCCACCTCGGCCAAAGCGAACGGCCCATCGATTTCCACAGACCGTCCCCGCCAACCGCGGAAAAATAAGTAAGAAGCGCCATGGCGGCGTAAGTGACGAGGCTGACCATCAGATTGACGTTATCCCCGATGCCGCCTCCCGCTTCCCAAGTTCCGGCCCTGAGTCCGGGAAGCATGTTAAACGTCAGGCCCGCGTAGAGGGCGAAAAAGACGACCGCCAGAAAAATGCCCCTTCGATACGATGTATGTCCGCCGTGGGTTCCCGTATAAATGATGGCCAGGATGAACAGCACCACTTGGGGCAAAATGAAGCCGAAT
>JAEZZE010000312.1 GCA_023418755.1 Bacillota bacterium
ATCTGCCGCACCTTGGCCCAGATCAGGCCAATAAGCCCGCGCGGCGAGCTCATCTGCCGCACCTTGGCCCAGATCAGGCCAATAAGCCCGCGCGGCGTGCACTTATGGGACAGCCTCCTTATCGGGCTCCCAGGGTGTATCGGACTCCCAGGGGGTATCGGGCTCCCAGGGTGTATCGGACTCCCAGGGTGTATCGGACTCCCAGGGGTATCGGGCTCCCAGGGGGTATCGGGCTCCCAGGGCGTATCGGGCTTCCCGGGCGTATCGGGCTTGTCGCGGCCGTCATTCCCCCGGCTAGCGCGAATCTTCCTTGAACTGGCTGAGGAACGGCTTCGGAATATCCGTCTCGAAGCGCATCGGCTTGCCGGTCGTCGGATGTTCGAAGGCAAGCACGCGGGCGTGCAGCCCGAGCCGGGAGAACGGCTTCGTCTTCGCTCCGTACTTCTTGTCTCCGGCAACCGGATGGCCGATGTCCTGCATATGGACGCGAATCTGGTTTTTGCGTCCGGTCTCCAGTTCGATCTCCACCAGCGAATAGGCGCGGCTCGCCCGCAGCACCTTGTAATGCGTGACGGCATGCTGCCCGTCGTTCGGCACGGGACTGGAGTACATTTTCAACGTGGACGTTTCCTTCAGCCAGGACGAGATCGTTCCGCTCGCTTTCTTAACCAGGCCTTCGACCAGCGCAACGTATGTCCGTTCCGTCACGACGTCCTTCCAATTGTCCTGCATCTTCTTCTGGACTTGCTCGCTCTTGGCGAACATCATGACGCCCGACGTCTCCCGATCCAGCCGGTGAAGCACGAAGATACGGGTTTTGGGATCGGTCTGCCGGACGTGAGCGTTCAGCTGACGATACGCGGTAAGCTCGGTTTCCTGCGCGGTGGCGATGGACAGCAGCCCGGCGTCCTTATGGACGACGATCACCGCATCGTCTTCGTATAAAACGCGCAAGCCGACAAGAGGAGCTGCCGCCGACGCGCGCGTCTTGCTCACCGTTACCGTCTGGCCGGGCCGGAGGAGATGGTTATACTGCTTCTCGACCCGGTCGTCGACCGCGACTTGACCGTGAGCGAGCATAGATTTAATGCTGTTGCGTCCTTGCGGCGCAAGCTTGGCCAGCAGAAATTCCAATAATTCGCCGGGCTCCGTCACCGGAAGCCGTCTGGCGGGCGCGGGCTTGCGGCTCGGGGGAGCTGCCGCTTGCCGGCGGGAAGCTTTATAGTCTTTTTTCATATCCGCAATAAATCGTTCCTCTCGCATGCATGGGATGATTTCAATCGATTATACCTCATTTGGCCGCGTGCACGAAATCCACGTTATAGGAGAGCGTCCGGGCGGCTCCCGATTTCGAGAGAAGCCCCCGGATCGTCACTTGATAGCGGTCCCCTTCCTTGTACTCCGCGATGCCGCCCGGGCGGAAAATAATCGCGGTCCCCGAGCCGTACCCGCTTGGTTCCACGTTAAAGTAATTTCCCTTTTCAGCCGTTTTGCCGGATTTCGAATTCAGCGTCCACGTTTTCCGATCTCTCTGCCGAACGATCGTGACCGCGATCTTTTTCGCTTCCGGCGCGCGGAACTTCCTTTCGTTCAGACTGACCGACCAGGCGTAATCCGGACCGAACACTTCGAGCGGGAACGCTCCGTGCGCGGGATAAGCAACGTAGTTGAAATCCGGAACCTTCGTCCGGCTCTCGTCGGTAACTTGCATCACGGAATAGATCCAGCCCTCTTCGCTCGCGGCCTGGCCGAACCCGATCCGCTTCAGGGCCGGATTCAGAATCCATCTCCGGTGTCCGACCTCGGACAGATTGCTCGTATCGGAATCCTCCATGTAAGCGTCGACCGATAGCGCCACAATATGATCTTCGCTGCCGTAGTAAGCGTAGAGATTGGACGAGGAAGCGGAATCCAGCCCTCTTTGATAGAACGTTTGCGGCATATCCTTGGGCCGGACGGGTTCATGGCTGAAGTCGTCCTCCGCGGCGAGCAGCACCGCTCCATACTGGGCCTAAGCATTCAAGCTCGCCGTTGCGTCCAGGTCGTAAGGAAGCCCGCTGACGAACCGGTAAAAGTTGACGGCATCGACGCCGTCCCGAATATAGCGCGGCTTCAAGGAGCCCGGGGAATACGGCGAACTGACGGAAGGGGAGGTTAAATACGGGTTCGCGTAATTTCCCGAAGGATTCATCTGCTTGTTCCACTGCCCGGCGACTTCCTGCTCGCTGCGAACCGGGAGGCCGGGCTTCAACGGAGATGTCGCGGAAGAGGCCGGCCCCGGTTGCGGGAGAAGCATAATGGCGATCAACGCCGCGTGGATGAAGGCAAGTCGCAGATTCCTGGTCGTCAAGGGATCAGCTCGCTTTCGCTAGGGCTTCGAGTGAAGGTCAGGCAGGCGTCTTCCCCTAATTCATTCGCCGCAAAGAAATAGATTCCTTCCCGGGGTTGACGACATTGAGCACACCCTGTATAGTGTGTATATGGATATACACACATGAACACTTTGCGGGAGGGGATTCCCGATGAAACAGCGGCAGGCCGTCGCTTATGTCGGAGCTTACTTATGGAGACGCGAACGGTTCGGCATGCTTTTTACCTTGTTGTTTGCAGTGTACGTAGGTGCCATCAACAGCACTACGATAGACGGAATATTGGGCGGGGATGAAACGGTTCCCAAAGCTCTGCGCGGTATAGTGGATTGGTTCAACTTGACGATGTACCCCATGTTCGGAATGGTGATGAACAAGTCGGCCTGGGGCATGTGGCGGGAAGACTCCTATTCCAAGCGCCTGGCTCAATGGCGCACGATGCCGATACCGGTCTCCGCGATCGTATGGGCCAGAATGCTGCAGAGCGTGATCATGCTGCCGATTATCGTCGGGATCTATCTTCTGTTGCAATACGTGATGGCGCCGCGGCTGAGGGAGTACGCGACACCGGCCCAGTGGATCGAGAACGGCTTAATCTGGCTATGCTACGCGATCGTGATTATCGTCCTGTTCATCTGGTTCGAGCTAGGATTCACGGGGAAGCAGTACTGTTTAATGTTTCTGGGAGTTATGCCGCTCACGGCAATCATTGCCGCGGTGCTGACCTGGCAAGGCATCGGCATTTTCCAAGCGGTGCTGGACCTGGTCAAGGCCGGGCAAGGCTGGGCGCTTCTGCTGGCGCTGGCCTGCGCGGCGGCCGCGGCGGTCGCGATAGGCCATAGGCTGACGGTTGAACGAATCCGTTCAAGGTCGCTGCCGCTCTAAGCGGCGAAAATCGAAACCGGGGGTGAGTCTGTGTGGCTTCCGATACGAATAGATGAACAGCGTCCCGAACCGCTCTACCATCAGATCGAGGTCCAGCTTCGCGGGCTTATCCTCGGCGGACAGCTGAAGGAAGGAACGCTGCTTCCTTCGATACGCGAGCTGGCGGTCTCGCTGAAATGCAGCGCAATTACGGTGCGAAGAGTGTATCAGGACTTGGAAAACGAAGGCTTGATTCGCACCAGGCAGGGTACGGGAACGTTCGTCGCGGGGGTGGAGCGGATCGCGCGGGACGAACATCGCCTGGAGCGCTTAACCGAAGAACTGGAGAAAGCGATCGAAGCCGGCCTTCAGCTCCAGTGCGCGCCGGAAGAGATCGAGACGGTGTTCCGGCAAGCTCTGCGGAGGATAACGGCGGAAAGAGGGGTGGATACGTCATGACGGATGCGAATATCGAAGCCGCGATTTCCCTTCGCGGAATGAAGCTGCAGCATGAACGGTTTTCGCTCGGGCCGATCGATTGCGACATTCCCAAAGGAATGGTCACGGCGATCGTCGGACCGAACGGCTCGGGCAAGAGCACGCTGTTTCGGGCTCTGCTTGGGCTGGAGCCCGTCCGTTCGGGCGAAGCGGTGCTGCTCGGTACGAACCTGGACGGGAAACAGGACGACGCGTACAAAAGCCGGATCGGTTTCCTTGCGGAAAACCCTAACGCCCACGAGAGCCATCTGACCGCCGACGAGAAGGCCAAGTTCGCCTCCCGTTGGTATCCGGGCTGGGACTGGGAACGCTATCGCAAGCTGCTTCGCCATTTCGACGTAGACGGCGGGATCAAGCTGTCCAAGATGTCCAAGGGCATGCGGCGCAAAGCGGAGCTGTCCATCGCGATGGCGCACGATCCGGAGCTGCTGCTGCTCGACGAACCTTCGTCCGGGCTGGACCCGTTCGCTTGGAAGACAATGCTCGAGGAGCTCGGGCGCTACATGGAGCACGGAGACCGGACGCTCGTGCTGGCTACCCACATTCTCGAGGAGATCAGGCGGCTTGCCGACTACATTCTGTTTATTTATCGCGGACGAATTCTCGGTCTCTACGAGAAGGACCGCCTGCTGGATGACTGGCGAACGATCGTCGTGCAGATCGAATACGCCCCGAAGGGCGGAAGCGAGCTGCTCCAGCGCGCTCCCGGCTTTCAAGGGCTGACGGAAGCGGGGCCGGGCCTCTACCGGCTCGAGGTGGACGATCCCGAGCAGGGCGAAGCGTATTGCCGCGACAACGGCTTCCAGGTGTTGGCTGTCCAGCGCATGGAGCTTGAAGATATACTGGGCTGTTTAATTCGGAAGGAGGAAGCAAGACGATGAATTCATTAAAAGTAGACGGAATCATTAAAAACTATGGCGACAAGAGGGCCGTAAACGGCCTTAGCTTCGAGGTGTCGGCAGGGGAAATCTACGGCCTGCTCGGCGCCAACGGCGCGGGAAAAACGACGACGATGCGGATGATCCTGGGCTTGATCCTGCCGGACGAAGGGGACATTCGCTATCTCGGCAATCCCTACAGCGAACAGCAGCTAAGCATGCTGGGCTATCTGCCGGAGGAGCGGGGCATGTATCCGAAGATCAAGGTGAGCGATCAGATTCTGTATCTTGCCCAACTGCGCGGCATGTCCCGCAAGGACGCGGACAAGAACCTGAAAATGTGGCTGGAGAAGTTTCAGGTGCCGGAGTACTACAACAAGAAGGTCGAGGAGCTGTCCAAGGGCAACCAGCAGAAAATCCAGTTCATCGCGGCCGTCATCCATAATCCGAAAATCCTGATTCTCGACGAGGCGTTCAGCGGCCTGGACCCGGTCAACGTGGAATTGCTCAAATCGACGGTCAAAGAGCTGCGGGACGGAGGCACGAGCATCGTGTTCTCTACGCACCGGATGGAGCACGTCGAGGAGCTCTGCCGGAATATTACGATCATGCACAGATCCAATCCGGTGCTGCAAGGGCCGATCAAGGAAATCAAAAAGAAGTTTCCGCAGGAGCGCGTCGTCGTAGCGGGCGACGGGAATATCGAGGGGTTGGATACGATTACGGGAGTCAAGCACGTATTCCGGCATGAACACGGCGGCTACGAGCTGAAAGTCGATTCTCCGGAGGTCGGGCAACGCATTCTAAAGCACGCCCTGCTCCAAGGACCGGTCAATCGATTCGAGGTATTGGAACCGACGCTTAACGAAATCTTTATTAAAACGGTGGGTGAGAGCCATGAATAACAGCTTATGGACGGTAATGTCGTTTACGATGCGCAACAAGCTGCGCAGCAAAGGATTCATTATTATGACGGTCGTGCTCGCGGTGCTGCTCGTCGTGGCGGGCAACCTGCCTTACTTGATCGACAAGCTGAGCGGCGGCGGAGGAAGCGCGACGAAAGTCGGCTACGCGGAAGGTCGGCAAACGCAAGTCGTGGAAGGGCTGAAGAGCCATTTCGCGAAGCTGCCGGAGCCGGACGTGGAGCTCGTCGGCATCGCGTCCGAGGATCAATTGAAGACCGCGCTCGAGAACGGCGACATCAAAGGCTATTTGACGTTCGAAGAGGACGCCGCGGCCGGTTTCCCGAAAGTCACGTACAACTCCAAGAGCGCTTTCGAGGGCGGAACCTCCTCCTCGCTGACGGCGGCTCTTCAGCAGGTGAAATATGACGCCTTGCTCGAAGACGCGGGATTGACCGATGCGCAGAAGGCGCAGCTGTACACGCCGGTATCGTTCCAGACCCAGAAGGTCAGCTTCACCGACGAGAAGGGTAAGACGGGGGAAGAGCAGGGCATCGCCATTGCCCTCACGTACGTTATGATTATCATGCTGTTTATGGCCGTCATGATCACGGGACAATTGATCGCCACGGAGATCACGGCGGAGAAGAGCTCCCGCGTCATGGAAATCATCGTCACAAGCGTATCCCCTCTGAAACAGATGTGGGGGAAAATTCTCGGCACGTTCCTCGTGGCCATGGTCCAAATCGTCATTCTGGTCGGGGCGCTGGTAGCGAACCTGACGCTGCCTCACAACTCGGACATTCTGAAAAGCTTCGGGTTCGATATCGGTACGATCGATCCGTTGCTGCTGGTCTATGCGATATTCTTCTACTTGGCGGGCTTCTTCCTGTACGCGACCTTGTTCGCGGCGGTTGGATCGATCGTCAGCCGCACCGAGGACCTGGGCCAAGCGGTCATGCCGATTACGCTGCTGACTCTCGTCGGCTTCTATATCGCGATGTTCGGCCTGAACCAACCGGACAGCACGCTGATGGTCGTCTGTCAGTACATTCCGTTCTTCTCGCCGTTCCTCATGTTCCTGCGAATCGGCCTGGCCGAACCGGCCTGGTGGGAAATCGCCCTTTCCATCGGCATTCTGATCGCCTCGATTCTCGCGATCGGCTGGCTGTCCGCGAAAATCTATCGCGTTGGCGTATTGATGTACGGCAAGCGGCCTTCGATGAAGGAAATCGTGAAGGCTATGAAGGCTTATAAGGTGTAAGGTAAAGACGTTCGCTGTTGAGTGTTGTCATAATTGGTGAGAATATTTCAAAAATTCTCGATTGAACATTTTCAGAATTATTGATTATTGCATAAATATTCACTTTTTTTGTATGGATTTTATCACTCTAAAATTGTAGCCATTTTCAAGAGACGAACCAGTATCGAGTTCGTCTCTTTTTGGTGATCGCGGGCTGACAGATGACGTTCTTATCTATAAAGGACTGCGGATTAGGCGAAGTCATATAGTAACCAGAGCCGAGAGTGTGTATTTCCCAAGCAAAATGTATGAAGACCGACAGTTACGGCAAGTTTCGGGGTGACGGTAAGCAATTCCATTCGTCCGTACCTGATATATTTTATTGAAGTTTTTCTCAGAAGTTATCAGCATCTTCATTGGGGCATACTAAACTAACCAAAGTCAGATGTTAATTACAGGCATGGCTAAATAATCCCAAAGGCACGTGGATTTGGGACGCCCGCGTCATCGAGAAGGAGCGTGATCAAGTCCTAAGCTTCGCGCGCGATCAGAACGTGACGGCCATTTACCTTCAGATGAATAGAGATATTGCGCCTAACGCGAATGCGGATTTCATTCGAAGCGCCAAAGAAAAAGGAATCAGCGTGGAGGCTCTGGCGGGCCGTCCCGATTGGGCTCGTAAGTCGAATCAGGACCCAACAACGTTTATTGCCTGGACCTTGCAATACAATGCGTCCGCTGAATCGGAAGAACGTTTTGACGGCCTGCATTTTGACGAACCTTATCCCTTGGCCGAATGGGAAACAAAAAATAAGACGATTCTTGAAGAATGGATACATAATTTGAGATTTATGGAGCAGGAAACGAAAGGAAGCGGCTTGAGGATCACGTTGGATGTCCCTTATTGGCTTCATGACGTGAAGGTACCCGACAGCGAGATCAGCTTAAGCGCATGGCTGCTGGAAAAGTTCGACTGCCTTGTGATCATGGATTATCGCAATCATGTGTTAGGGAAGAACGGGATCGTCGACAATACCCTTGCCATATTGAGCTAAGCCTTCGCTCTTAACAAGCAAGCGATCATTGCCGTGGAAACCGCTAAAAGCCCGGAAAGCGACCGCGTTTCGTTTTATTCCAAGAGCGCGGATTTCATGGTACAAGAGCTGCAAACCGCTCATCAAGAGCTTTCCAAAGTGATCGGGCAAGATAAGGCCAAAACGATTTACCCAAAATCGAAATTCTGTTGCATTCCTTATTCAAACACGTCTAGCTATAATGGATGTGTTTGTTCGTTTTTATGTGGATTTTTACGATGTCGGCTCAAGAAGGGAGCAGCTTTTTGTCAAAATCAAATGAAGAAAGGCGGTATCTGTGATGAAACGAGGGCTATCCGTTTTGCTGGTCTTTGCTTTTGCAGTCTCCTTTTTTTCGTTTTTCGATTCTCCCCGGGCTTATGCGGCCGATGCGACCGTCACGGTTGACGGCAGCGTAGAATATCAGACGATCGACGGCTTCGGAGGGCAGTGGCTGCCGTGGACCGCCGCCGATATCCCGCCAGAGAACCATGTGCATCGGGAATATTTGGGCAGCGCCGTCACCGCCGAGACGGGGATGAAGTTTTTTCGTACGAACATTAGTACGCCGTCGGACTCGGTCAATACGCCGAGAGACTACGCATGGTACGTTAACGCCTTCCAGCAGCCGGGGTTCGACCATCTATGGTCGTTTCTTCAGGATCTGCAAAGGTACAACGCGGAGCCTATCTTTTCGAGGTTTTCCGCGCCGCGAAGAATGCTGGACAGCAATAAGGGCTTTCTTGAAACCGATGACAACTATAATGAAATCGCAGACTTTTATGCGGCGCTCTGCTATGTCGCCATTCAGATCAAAGGGGTCGACGTCAGCAAAATCATTTTCTTTAACGAACCCAACGGAAACTGGGACACCTATATGACGCCTGCGCAATATGTGAGATTAGTTAAGACGTCCGGCCAGAAGCTGGATTCCGTAGGCTTAAGCGGAATCAAGATCATAGGTCCCGGCACGTATAACTCCGTAGGCTTGAACAGTTATGTGGACGCATTGACGAACGATGCTGCCGCGATGTCTTATATGGCGGCGTTCGATACCCACGGCTGGGACAATATGACAGCCAATCCGCCTCGCGATCCTCATCAGATGATTCCCTATCTGGAGACTGCCGCCCAGACGGCGAGCAACAAAGGGTACGGACATATCCCTTTCTACGTGACGGAGATGGGGTCATCGGTATTTGGAGGAGACAATACTTGGATAGAGCCCGGGGTTGCGGGAAGTAACGACAGCTACGATTATGCATTCTATACGGCGCTAGCCACGCATGAGTGGCTGACGGCGAATGCGCCTCTGCAGTCCATGTTCATTTGGGACTCTTACTCCTATATCAGCGGTGGCACTCTGATGGGGAAAACCTCGAACTTCGGCACGAGGAAGAGCCCGGCCGAAAATTACGAAGCAAGGCCGACCTATAATACGATGTATAATTTCTATAAATACATCAAACCGGGATCGGTTAGGGTAAGCGCTAGCAGCAATCATGCCGACATCATTGGCAGCGCTTACAAAAACAATGGGAAATCGACCGTCGTTTTGTTGAACAAGAGCGACTCCGCGGACAGAACCGTTACCGTTCAGCTTTCTAATTTAGTTTCTTCCGGCATGGCTGTCATTTCCACCTCCAAGAACGCACTGAATAAGGATCTGGGAGACCAGCCGGTCATCAACGGCAAAATCACGGTGAAAGTTCCCGCGCAAGGGATCGTTACTCTGACCGACATGGGCCAAGTTACCGTAAGGAAAATCGGCGATTCTACCTATAAGGATTATTACTGGGTCACTCCGGGGCAGTCGATTCAGCTTGCGGCCAATGTGGCCGGAGCTGCCGACAGCGTTACATGGAGCGTGTATGGAGGAAGCGCGAACGGAACCGTATCGCCGACAGGGCATTATACCGCGCCTCCATACGACGTCAGCGATATCGTTGCGGTGAAGGCGGTCAGCACGGCAGATCCGACCCTCGTAGGCTATGCTTATATTAAAGCCAACAGCGAGAATATTCTCTCAAGAGGAAAGCCTTATTTCGTAGATTCCTATTTAGACGTTCCCAATTCCGATCCTAGCCATGCGCTGGACGGAAATTCGAGCACGAAGTGGAATTCAAAGCCGGCGCCGGAGCATTGGATGCAGGTTGATTTAGGCGGCTATTACGATCTTACCCGGTACAAGATCAAGCATGCCGGGGCGGGGAGGGAAGGCTGGCCCAACAATCAAACACAGACCTCCGATTACAACACCCGAGACTGGCATATTAAGACGAGCTCGGACGGCGTGCATTGGAACTACGTGGAATATGTCTGGAACAACACCGCCAATATTACGGGCCGTACGATACAAGGCATGGCGGGAACCGAGAATGTCCGGTATGTTTCCATGTACATCACCAAGTCTACCAGCGTGCCGGGAGACGATATGGCCAGAATCTATGAATTCGAGGTGTATGGCAAGCCGGCCGACAAAATTTCGTTGGTAGACGAGATGGTCGATTTCAGCAAGGTCTATTCCCACACGAGCGGCTGGGAGTTCGATAGCACGCAATCCGAATTCATGGAGGGCGATACGTCCAGGGTAGGAAGGATCGGCGACGACAATCTGAACATTGTGTATAAGCTGAACAACATTTACGACTTTTCTGTCAAGATCAACAGCTTCGGCTCGGATCTCGCGGGCAAGGTGAAATTTTACGCCTCTCAGGATAACCGCACTTACTCGGAAGTAGCGACCGCGCACGATGCGCTTGTCGGAACGGGCGGCGGCTGGTACAGAACTTATTTTAAGCCATCGGCTGCCGTTCCTTCGGGGACCCGGTATTTGAAAATCGAGCTGCGTAACGATCCGCTCATCTTCACGCCGCAGATCGGCCGCGTGCAGCTATTCGGCGATTTGCCTGACGCAGGAGGGCGAATCATCGACGAACTGACCAACTTCGCGAAGGTGCATTCGTACAGTGCGAACGACTTGGCGATCTCGCTTAATCCGTCCGAAAACATTGGCGGAGACATCGGCCGAGTATACCGAAATCATCATCAGACCCCTGCCAATCTCGTCTACGAGGTGCCGTCCGATCTGGACAGCTTTGCCGTAGACACTTACGTCTGGGGCAATGAAACGGTGGAAGATTTCAAATTCTATACTTCGCCGAACGGTTCTGCGTATACGTTATACGACAGCGGCCTTTTGGAAAAAATCGTGCAGCCGGGGAACTGGGACAGGGTCCTCTATAGGGCAACCGCGCTTCCGGCAGGTACGAGGTATTTGAAGATCGAATTCGGAGCTTCGTCCGCGAACTACTGGAATCCGCAGATCGGCCGAGTGACCCTCGATTACGGCGGGGGACCGCCTCCGTTGTCCGATGTCGCGGACTACTCCAGACTGGAAAGAGTGATGGCCAAAGCGCGAAGCGGGCAAAACATTACGATAGGCTTTATCGGCGGCTCGATCACTCAAGGCTTTAACTCCAGCGATTGGAGTTCGACCAGTTGGACAGCCAAAGTCAAGCAATGGTGGGAGAGCAAATACCCCGGCAAAATCAACTATGTCAATGCGGGAATCGGCGGAACGCCTTCCGTACTTGGGGCGCACAGAGCCTATATGAATCTGCTGCAAAGCAACCCGGATTTCGTCGTGGTCGAATTCGCGGTCAACGACGGCGCGGATAACTTATATACGCGTGCCTACGAGGGGCTTATTCGCCAAATTCTGAAGTCGCCTAACAACCCGGCCGTGATGAGTTTGTACATTAGCGATCAGGCCGGAGCGAACAGGCAGGAGGCACATATTCCCGTAGCCGATTATTACAGGCTACCGCAGATTCACTACAAGGATCGTATTCAGAATTTAATTGCCAACGGCACGAACACTTGGCTGGATTTCTACGGAACTTCCTATGTTCCGCAGTACAAATCCGGACCTTACCCAGCCGGAGACGGCACGCATCCGAATGATGCGGCGCAGGCCAAAGCAGGCCTTTATATCATCGAGAAGCTGGAGAACGTATACAACACGCTGAAGCCCGACGTGCAAATTCCGGGCGTGCCCGCGACCCCGTCGGCCATGACCGACGATGCGTACGAGTTCGCCGCCTTGTATCATCGCGGGAATCTGACGCCGTCGCCGGAAACGGTGGGCATCTGGACGCAGGGAACGCACAACGTTGGCACGGGCTACGGATGGCAGTCGAGCACCGTCGGAGATGAATTGGTGTTTGACGTAAGCGGCTCTACGATCGCCTTCGGGTTCTACACCCGTAACGGCCCGGATGCCGGAATGGTCGAAGCTTGGGTCGACGACGGCCCCCGCACGGTATTCGATTCGTATACCTCCGAGCCATGGGAGACGATCCGATACGCCGTCGTGCAATCCGGCCTAGCGAAAGGGCCGCACAAGCTGCACATCAAAATCAAGCAGGAAACTAATCCGAACAGTTCCGGCCACCTGTTCGAGGTGGTGAACGTGCTGCCGGCCGGTATGCAGTAAGCGAGAAAGAAATGAACAGCCTGCCGTCTCGAATAGAAACGGCAGGCTGTTGAAATTCATTGTAGCTTATGAGGCCCTTTTGCAAAACGTTATCAGACCTATTCGATACTTAGGGAAATTGACCATTTACGGATTTCCGACTGAGGAGCTTATGTCCAATGAACCGAATCGTACTGGATAGTACCCACTTCCCCCTTATTCGTGATATCGGTTTGACTTATACCAAGAAGGGATGGACCCACCCTGACCGTATTGTCGATTACAATGTATTTATCTACGTGATCGAAGGACGAATGCAAGTATTTGAGGACGGCATTGATTACGTGTTAAAGGAGGGGGATTGCTTTTTCCTGAAAAACAGGATTCATCATTGGGGCGATCAACGAACCCTTCCAGGCACCTCTACATACTGGATCCATTTTTACGACCCGGTCTCTTTGAACAATGGAGAAGTTATGGCGATTTCAGATCATACACAGCAACACCTCATGTATCCTTCCTTTCGAATGTTTTCTTCTGACCATTATCTGATTAAGCTGCTGCTCCCTAAAAAAATGAGCGTGAAAAACGCCCCTTATATGATAAGAAAATTAAAAGAGCTGTACGAAATGTACAACTCTTCCCGATCGTTTCGCCATATTCATCTCAGCATGGGAGTCATGGACATCTTTTTAGAATTAATTCGCCAATCGGAGGACAATGCTGCTTTTAGCAAGTCTGATACGATTGTACGCAAGCTCCTCGTCTATTTGGAAGAACATTGCACGGCAGAGCTGGACACCGAGCAAATCGGCAATGCGCTCCAACTAAACTACCGTTACATTAGCACCTTGTTTAAAAACAAGGTAGGTACCAGCATATTCAAGTATCATGAAAGATTACGCATTCACCACGCCGCGGAATTGCTCAAAACGACTACGCTGAATATATCCGAGGTCAGCGATCAAGCCGGATTCCAAAGCCCTTTTTATTTCAGCCGGGTGTTTAAAAAAGTGATAGGCGAATCGCCATCCGACTATATTAAAAACATCTATCGCATGTAACCCCTGCTATTCGAATGCAGGGAAGGCGACTTCTTGGTCGCCCTTCACCGCGGATTCATGCGCGCAAATGTCCCTTCCCTTAACGCTTGATGTAGCTTTCACCCAGCCAGGCGCCTTGGGCGACCAGAGTTTCCTGTAGCTTGCCGACATGAATTTGCCTCGAGTCGACACGGAGTTCGTTGGCCATACCGGCGGCCGTCCCGGCTGCCTGCCCCATAGCGAAGCAGTTCGGCATAACGCGGAGTGCGCTTTGCACAATCCGGTCCGACGAGGCGGCGCGGCCGGGAACCCAAAGATTGGTCACCCCGAGCGGGAGAAGGCAGCGGTAAGGAACACCGTGCGATTGTCCGGCGGGGAGCTGCCGAATGGTCGTCCGGTCATTGCTGGTGGCCAAATGGATATCGATGAAATACGCATTGCGGGTGATATCGTCTTCGAAACTGGCCCTATTCAAAAAATCTTCCGAACGAAGCACATAATCTCCTACGATTCTCCGGGTTTCGCGGATTCCGATTTGTTCGCCGGAGCTGATCAAGTGCGCCTCCTCGAAACCGGGAACATATTTCCGCAAAAAAACGAGCTGGGTTTGCACATTCCTTCGTCCTTCGATCGCGCCCCGGGTCAAATCCTCCGCTTTTGTTCCATCGATGCCGAATACATGTCCGAAATTCAATCCGGCCACAGTATTGGACAACCAAGCGATACCGGAGACTTCTTTTCTTCCAGGCGGCAGGTCTCCCCGCGATTGAGCGAGGCTGACCGTTTTGTGAAGCTGGCCTGTATCTCCGTGCTCTTGCAAATAGGCATTGAATTTGGTTTGGTCTACATTGGTGACCAAATAACACATCGTGCCCGGCTGCAGCTCGCCTTGGTCGCCGCCTTTCTGGAAAGGAACGCCTGCAAGATAGGCGATGTCGGCATCTCCCGTTGCGTCGATGACATAGTTGCAGGAAACGATTGACCGGCCGGATTTGTTCAATATAACGATGCCTTCTATGGAGGATTTGTCGGGACTCATCATTACTTGACCGACAAACGTATGGTAAATGATTTTGCAGCCGCTTTCCTCAACGATATCGTCGTAAACGCATTTTAAAACTTCCGGGTCGATCGGCACCCAATCCAACTGGTCCTGATACCATACCCGGTATTGGTCGCTGCAGTGCTGCTTCATTCTGTCCAATATTTCCATGCCGATTCCCCGTATGACCGGTTTCTCACGATCCGTAAACGGACAAAAGGCGGGAACGAGAGAGACGGTAGCCATCCCGCCCATAAAACCACGTTGTTCGACCAGCAAGGTTTTCGCTCCGTTTCTGGCTGCGGCAACGGCCGCAGCCACCCCGGCCGCGCCTCCTCCGACGACAACGACATCGACCGTGTGGGACACGGGCAATGCTTCCGCCGGAAGCATTCTTCGATCCATATATCCGCTTCCCCCTTTGCAAATCTATCGAATGTAACTCCTGCTATTCGAACGCCGGGATGACGATTTCTTGACCGCCTTTCATCGCGGATTCATGCGCACCCATGCATGAATTCCTCCCGATATCGTTTTGCCTCTCAATTATCCGAGAATTGGAGGGGGGGGGGAATGAAGAAAACGATAGAAAAGCTGTACGATGTTCAGGGTTGTCCTCGGTTGCCCGAATTACCTCTTCAGCAGCGCTTCGCCCGGTTCAGATTAAAGCGCTACCCCTTCCAGGCGATGCGCGACACGAACAACGACGGCGAAAAGGTGAAAAAATTACCTATTATCGAAACATAGTGATATTAAACCGCGAAATTCGGCTTGCTATACTGAATCCAAGTTCATGGCGTTGGAATTCACGTAAAGGGATGTCAGCTTATGCTCACAACGAAAAGCGGTTTCAGGAAAGAATTCGGCAAAAACAAAGTTTTATTTTTGATGCTCGCGCCAACCGTCCTCTATTTCATCGTCTTTGCTTATCTCCCGATGGCCGGCCTGATCGTGGCCTTCAAAAGCTACAACTACTCGCAAGGCATTTTCTTCAGTCCGTGGAACGGGTTCGACAACTTCGGTTATTTCTTTAATTCCGGCGTAGCTTTCACAGTGACCCGGAACACGATCGTTTTTAACCTCATTTTTATTGTGACCAGCGTAGTTGCTAGCGTTGCCATCGCCGTGTTTCTCTCCGAAATGAAGAACAAATATTTTAAGAAAGTGTCCCAATCTTTTCTGATTTTCCCTTATTTTATTTCCTGGGTCGTCGTTGCCGCCTTTGTGTATAACGTATTCAGTTACGACTACGGCGTATTCAACGAAATGTTGAGGTCGCTGGGGTTCGAGCCTATTAACATCTACAGCAAGACCTCCTACTGGTACGTTCTGCTGCCGGTGCTTCACATTTGGAAAAATGTCGGTTATTCCAGCGCGATTTACTTTGCTTCCATCGCCGGGATCAATACGGAGTATTACGAAGCCGCGAGAGTGGACGGGGCGAATACGTTCCAGCGAATATGGAATATTACTTTGCCGTTTCTTAAGCCAACAGTTATCGTGTTAGTTCTGCTTTCGGTGGGACAGATTTTTAGAGGAAACATGGACATGTTCTACCAGTTAATCGGAAACAACGGGATGCTATTTAGCGGCACGGACGTCATCGATACCTATGTGTTCAGGTCGCTTACCGGGGGAGCCGATCTGGGACTTACGTCGGCGGCTACCTTTTATCAGTCGGTCATGTGCTTCGTGATCATCTATGTTACCAACTTCATCGTGAAGAAAGCGGACAAGGATTATGCGTTGTTTTAACCATTCCACACAGAAGGATTGAAGGCTCCATGAAACCAGCGGTCAAAACCGACGAATTGTTGTTTTCGATAGGCTCTTACCTCATCGTGTCGATCTTTACGATTTTAAGCGTGATCCCTTTTCTGCTGGTGCTGTCCGGTTCCCTCACCGATGAAGGAGCGATCATCTCCAACGGTTACGACTTTCTGCCGGTTCCGTTCAGCTTGGACGCGTATTCGTATATCCTAAGCGACTATAGCCAAATTTTGCGCTCCTACGGAATCAGCATCGTCGTCACTCTGGCCGGAACGGCGGCCGGCCTGTATTTCTGTACGATGACAGCGTTTGTGCTATCCAGACAAGACTTCAGATATCGCAACCGCTTCTCCTTCTTCTTTTACTTCACTACGCTTTTTAACGGCGGACTGGTGTCGACCTACATTTTGTTCATCCAATATTTGAAGCTCAAGAACAATCTGCTTTCGTTGATACTGCCC